>NZ_CP060719.1:0-300000 GCF_014396975.1 Thermomonas carbonis | reverse complement strand
AAGTTAACAGACGGGGATGACAGCGCGGAAGCGTGTCGCTCATTCGCATCACTCGCCCCGTAAGGGCAACCCCCTGTGGTCGCCCTGTTTGCCAAGACGGGCAGCCACGGGGCTGCCCCAACAGCGATCAATCCAGCTCGCGATGATGCACGGCCACTTCCACCCAGCCGGACTCGCGGCAATGGCGGGCCAGGCGTTCGGCGAGGTAGACCGACCGATGGCGGCCGCCGGTGCAACCGAAGGCGACCGTCACGTAGCTGCGGGTCTCCGAGCGCAACTTGGGCAGCCAGGTATCCAGGAAACCCTGCACCTGGGCGACGTAGGCGATGACTTCCGGATCGGCGTCGAGATGGTCGGCGACCGCAGCATCGCGACCCGACAGCGGCCGCAGTCGCGCATCCCAGTGCGGGTTGGGCAACACCCGTGCATCGAACACGAAATCGGCTTCGGCCGGCACGCCGCGGCGGTAGGCGAACGATTCGAACAACAGCGACAACCCTGCGCCGCTCAGCTCGTACTCGGTCAGGATATGTCGGCGCATCTGGTGGACATTGAGCTCGCTGGTGTCGAGCACGTGGTCGGCGATCTGCCGCAGCGGCTTGAGCGCCTGCCGCTCCAGCGAAATCGCATCGGGCAGGACCAGCCCCAAATGACTGAGCGGATGCCGGCGACGGGTGTCCGCGTAACGCCGCAACAGGACTTCATCGCGGGTGTCGAAGAACAGCAGGCGGGTGTCCATGCCCTGCGCGCCGATCTGCGACAGCGCCTCGGGCAGGTCGGAGAGGTCGCCCAGGCTGCGTGCGTCGATGCCCACCGCGATCCGCTCCGGCGACGCGTGGCTGGCGAGCATGCGGCGCACGAATTCGGGCAGCAATTCGGCTGGCAGGTTGTCGACGCAGTAGTAGCCCAGGTCCTCGAAGGTCTTCAGCGCCACCGACTTGCCCGAGCCGGACATGCCGCTGACGATGACCAGTGGCGATTCGGCCGCAGTGGTCACTCGGAGCGTTCCAGGAAGTGGCTGTGCCGGGCCATGAACGCCGCCGCAGGATCGACGCCCTTGCTGCGCAGGATGTGCATGCGGGTGGCGGCCTCGGTGAGTACGGCCAAGTTGCGGCCCGCCATCACCGGCAGGGTGATCGTGGGTACATCGAGGTCGAGCACGCGGCGGGTGCCGAGGTCGCCGGTGAGCCGTTCCATGCCGGTGGGGCTTGGCTCCAGCGAGGGCCGGCTGAGGTGCACGATCAGGCGCAGGTACTTGTTCCGCTTGACCGCGGTGTCGCCGAACATCTGGCGGATGTTGAGCACGCCCAGCCCGCGCAGCTCCAGCATGTCCTGCAGCAGGTCGGGGCAGGTGCCGTCGAGCACGTCCGGCGCGATCTGGGTGAATTCGGGCGCGTCGTCGGCGACCAGGCGATGGCCACGGGTCACCAGTTCCAGCGCAAGTTCGCTCTTGCCGGAGCCGGACTCGCCGGTGACCAGCACGCCGATCGAGTAGATCTCCATGAACACGCCATGCAGGGTGATCCGCGGTGCCAGCGTTCGTGCGAGCACGTACTGCAGGTGGTTGAGCAATTCATGGCCGCGGCGTGGCGACACCCACAGCGGGGTATCGGATTCCTCCGCGGCGATGCGCAGGTCCTCGGGGCAGGTCTGGGCCTTGCTGATGACCAGCGCCAGCGGCCGGTAGTCCATGATTTTCTGGATCGTCTCCCAGCGTTGGCGTGCGTCCAGACCATCCAGCCAGGCGAGTTCCTCGGTGCCCAGGATCTGCACGCGGTTCGGGTAAATCGTGTTCAGGTAACCAGCGAGCGACGGACGCCGGGCGACGGTTTCCACCGCCTCCAGCACCCGTCGCGCGCTGTCTTTCTGGCCCGCCAACCAGCGCAGTTCCAGCCGGTCCTGCTGCTTCTCGAAGAGTTCGGCGGCGGTGATGCGGGCAGCGTTCACCACGTCGTCCCCGCCCGCAGGCGGGGTTGTCGTCCCCTGTCGCTCATTGCGGCATGCTCAGCCGATCACGTCGAGGTGGGCGATGCTCTCGCCGCGATGGTGGTCGACCATTTTTTCCTTCTGCTTCATCAGCAGGCGATCCAGCTTGTCCGCCAGCAGGTCGATGGCGGCGTACATGTCGACGCCGTTCGCATCGGCGTGGAGGCTGCGGCCGGTCATGGTGACGGTGGCTTCGGCACGATGCTGCGGCTTGTCCAGGCCCAGTTGGACGCGGATCTGGCAAGGGTGCTCGAAATGTCGACCGAGCCGGGAAAACCGGTTCTCCACGTAGTCGCGCAGCGCCGGGGTGACATCGATCTGCTGGCCGTGGGTTTCGATCTGCATCTTGACCTCCTTGCTCGTGTGAACCGACGGCACCGATGCCGCCGATGGGTGCGACGCAACGGCGTCAGCCGATGCGCACGCGTTCGTGAGAGGCCGGGATGTGCAGGGCCTCTCTGTATTTCGCCACGGTGCGCCTGGCCACCGGCACGCCGTCCGCCTTCAACGTATCGGCGAGGCGGGCATCCGACAAGGGCTTGCGCGGATCTTCCGCTGCCACCAGCTTGCGGATCATGTCCTGGATCGCGGTACTGGACGCGCTGCCGCCGCCTTCGGTCTCGATCCCGGAGGCGAAGAAATCGCGCAGCGGAATCGTCCCGCGCGGGGTGCGCACGTATTTGCGCGCGATCGCCCGCGACACCGTGGATTCGTGCAGGCCCAGTTCCGCAGCGATGCTGCGCAGGGTCAGCGGGTGCAGGGCCTGTTCGCCGAATTCCAGGAACGCGGCCTGCTCGCGGACCAGGCAGCGCACCACCCGCAGCAACGTGTCCGCACGCGACTCCAGCCCCTTCAACAGCCAGCGCGCTTCCTGCAGGCGTCCGCGCAAGTAATCGGCATCGCTGTTGCTGGCGTGGCGGATCATCTGTTCGTAGCCATGCTGGATCGCCACCCGCGGCATCGCGCCGGCGGCCAGTGCAACCCGCCACAGGCCTTGCTGGCGCCAGATCACGCAATCGGGGGTGAGATAGGTTCCGGCGGGGAGTTCGCCGTGTTGCGAACCGGGGCGCGGATCCAGGCTGCGCAGCAAATGCACCGCAGCCTCTGCCTCGCCGCGCTCGCAGCGCAGTTCGTGGCAGACCCCGTCGATACCGATCTTCGGCAGGCGCTGCAGCGGGCCGGCGGTGACCAGCATGGCGACATCGCGTCCGGCGGTGTCGACCGGCAGTGCGCGCAGTTGCAGGCGCAGGCACTCGCCGAGGTCGCGCGCGCCCACCCCGACCGGATCGAACTGCTGGATCCGGTGCAGGACCTGCAGGAGTTCGTCCAGGCCGGCATCGATCTCGGGCCGCAGGCTGCGCGCCAGTTCTTCCAGGTCTTCGCGCAGGTAGCCGTCATCATCGATCGCATCGATCAGCGCAACCCCGATGCTGGCGTCTCGCTGGCTGAAATGCCCCAGGTGCAGCTGGAACAACAAGTGATCGCGCAGGCTCTCCGCCGCGGCGGGATGTTCGATTTCGTCATCGCCGCGATCCGACGACGGACCGATGCGTTCCTGCCACGGTTCCGCCTCGCGGTCCCAGTGATCTTCGGCTTCGGCGGCATGGACGGTGGTGTCCACCGGCGCTTCGATCTCGCGCGCCTCGTGCGCTTCGCCGGGCGTGGCCTCGCCGTCTTCCGCCCAGTCGAGCAGCGGATTGCTGGCCACGGCTTCGGCCACTTCCGCTTCGAGTTCGACGGTGGACAGCTGCAGCAGGCGGATCGCCTGACGCAGTTGCGGCGTCAGGACCAGATGCTGCTGCAGCGCGGGGGAGAGGCGCTGCTTCATCGCCCCCAGCATATCGCCAGATGCGGGTAAAAAAACGTTAGCGATGCATGCACGAGCGATGCATCGCCGCGATCAGAGGCGGAAGGCATCGCCCAGGTAGACCCGGCGCACATCGGTATTCGCCAGCACCTCCGCCGGCGTGCCCTGGGCCAGCACCGCGCCATCCGCCAGGATGTAAGCGCGGTCGCAGATGCCCAGTGTTTCGCGCACGTTGTGATCGGTGATCAGCACGCCGATGCCGCGCTCCTTGAGATGGCGGACGATGCGCTGGATCTCGTTGACCGAGATCGGATCCACGCCGGCGAACGGCTCGTCGAGCAGGATCATGCGCGGCTTGCCGGCCAGCGCGCGGGCGATCTCCACCCGCCGGCGCTCGCCGCCGGACAGACTGGCCCCGGCCTGGTCGGCGACGTGGTTGATCTGCAGTTCGTCGAGCAGGGCAGAGAGTTCGGTTTCGCGGGCGTCGTCGTCCAGATCCGGGCGCAGCTCCAGCACCAGCCGGATGTTGTCGGCCACGCTGAGCTTGCGGAACACCGACGGCTCCTGCGGCAGATACCCGACGCCCAGCTGGGCGCGGGCGTACATCGGCCGGTTGGTGATGTCGACGCCGTCCAGCACGATGCGGCCGGCATCCGCCGGCACCAGGCCCACGATCATGTAGAAGCAGGTGGTCTTGCCGGCGCCGTTCGGGCCGAGCAGGCCAACCACTTCACCGGCCTTGAGGGTCAAGCCGAAGTCGCGCACCACCTCGCGCGAGCGGTAGCGCTTGCGCAGGCCTTCGGCAACCAGCATCAGCCGCCCGCCTGGGCCGACGCGCCCTGCGCGCTCTTCGGCAGGATGCGCATCTTGACCCGGCCGTTGCCGTTGCCGCCGCTTTCGACCTGGCCGGATTTCATGTTGTAGACCACGCGCTCGCCATTGAGCGTGCCGCGCTGTTGGGTGATGGCCACGTTGCCGGTGAAGACCACCACTTCGCTGCGCAAATCGTAGTCAACGGCGGACGACTTGGAATCGAAATCGGTGCCGTCGTCGAGTTGCTGGCGCAGGGTGACGCCGCCGGTCATCTGCACCCGGCTCATGTCGCCATTGACCTGCTGGATGACCGCCTTGGCCGCCTTGATCCGCAGGGTGCCCTGGGTCATGGTCACGTCGGTGTAGGTGCAGCTGTCGTTGGCACCCAGGCCGCAGACCTGGTGCGCGGCCTCGATGTCCATCGGCTGGTTGCGGTCGGACGTGCGCGCATCGGCCATGCCGGCGGCGAGGGCAAGAACCGCGGTGGACAGCAGGGTGGCGGTGGACTTAGCGCTGGGGGACATAACGGGTGCGCACCTGGGACAGGAGGGAAATTTGCTGGCGGTCGAAGTCCGCCTGCATGCCATGGCCATTCATTGTAAGGCCGGGCCGGGTGATCGCGACTGCGACGGCCGAGGTCGCCCGGTTCTCGCCGGGGAACAGGTTGAGCTGTTCGGTTTCGATGCGGGTGGCCGGTGGCGCATCCGCCGGGCTGGTGGCCAGCACCTTGCCGCGCAACTGCAACTGGCTGCCGTCGGCCGGCACCACGCCGTACTTCGCATTGATCCGCCAGTAGCGGTTGTCGCGGTCCGGGACCAGGAACACCGGGGTGGCCAGCTCCATGGTCTTGTCGGCGGGATCGCGCTGCAGCACCGGGCCACGCAGGGTGAAGGATTCCTGGCCCTGCTTGTCCAGCGAGGTGATTTCGAAGTCGCGCAGCACGTAGTCGGGACGGGTCTTGAGTACGCCGTCGTCGACCGGCCGCGATTGCCGCCACACCGACCAACCGCTGGCGATTGCACCCACCAGCAACGCGATGGTCAGACCGGTCCGCCAGCTGATCACGGATGTTCTCCGTGGGCGAGGATGCCTTCGACATGGCCCTGCGCATAGAGCAGCAGGTCGCAGGCATCGCGGCCCGCGCCTTCGCCACCACGGCGCGGGGTGACCCAGTGCGCAGCCGGCAGCACCCAGTGGTGCGCATTCGCCGTCGCGATCGCTAGGCCCACATGGCGCATCGTCGCCAGATCCGGCAGGTCGTCGCCGACGAAGGCCACCTGGTCCATGCCGATGCCCATCCCGGCGGCAATCCGCTGCATGCAGGCCAGCTTGCTGCGCTCGTGGGTGTGGATGTGCTTGACCTGCAGTTCGCGGCCGCGGCGTTCGACGACTTCGCTGATACGCGCGGTCACCAGGGCGGTCTCGATGCCGGCATGGCGCAGCAGGGTGAAGCCGAGACCATCAAGCACCTGGAAGGACTTGGCCTCGTGGCCGTCGGTGCCGTACAGCAGGCGGCCGTCGGTCAGGGTGCCGTCGACATCGAAGCCGATCAGCTTGATCTTCGCCGCGCGTTCGAGGAGATCGGCGGAGTAGGCGGGCATCGTCATCACACCACCCGTGCGCGCAGCAGGTCGTGGATGTTCAGCGCGCCGACCACCCGGCGTTCGCCGTCGACGACGAGCAGTGCATTGATCTTGTGGGTTTCCATGAGTTGCGCGGCCTCCACCGCAAGCGCGTCGGCATCGATGGTGCGCGGCGCGCGGGTCATCACCGCTTCGATGCGGGTGCCGCGCAGGTCGACGTGTTCATCGTCCAGGCTGCGGCGCAGGTCGCCGTCGGTGTACAGGCCGAGCAGGCGGTCATCGGCATCCACGACAGCGGTCATGCCCAGCCGCTTGCGGCTCATCTCGACCAGCGCTTCGCTGACACTGGCATCGGGGCCGACCTTGGGGACATCGTCGCCGGCATGCATCACGTCGGTGATGTGCAGCAGTAAACGCCGGCCCAGCGCGCCGGCCGGGTGCGAGCGGGCGAAGTCGTCGGCGGTGAAGCCGCGTGCCTCGAGCAATGCCACCGCGAGCGCATCGCCCATCGCCAGCGAGGCGGTGGTGCTGGAGGTCGGTGCCAGCGCCAGCGGGCAGGCTTCGGACGGCACGCTGACGTCCAGGTGGATGTCGGCTTCGCGGGCCAGAGTGGATGCCGGCCGCCCGGTCATCGCGATCACCGGATTGCCCTGTCGCTTCAATGCCGGCAACAGCAGCAGCACCTCGTCGCTTTCGCCGGAATACGAGAGCGCCAGGACGATGTCGGCGTCGGTGACCATGCCCAGGTCGCCGTGGGCGGCTTCGCCCGGATGCACATAGAACGCGGGGGTACCCGTCGATGCCAGCGTCGCCGCGATCTTGCGCGCCACGTGGCCGGACTTGCCCATGCCGCAGCACACGACCCGGCCGCGACTGGCCAGGATGGCCCGGCAGGCGGCGGAAAATGCACCATCGATGCGCCCGGCGACGGCCGCCAGTCCATCGGCCTCGACCGCGAACACGCGACGCCCGCTGGCGGCGAAATCGAAGTCGTTGGCGTGGGCGGGCTGGGGCACTAGGGATTCCGCTAAACTTGGTCGTTCAGTTTACTTGAGCCCACCGCACACGCCATGAACGCCGACAGCATCCGCCAGATGATCGAGACAGGCTTTGAAAAAGCCGGCCTGCCCGGTGCCCGCGCCGACGTGCAGGGCGAGGACGGCGTCCACTTCGAGGCGACCGTGGTCAGCGAGGCGTTTGCCGGCAAGTTGCCGCTGGCCCGCCATCGCATGGTCTACGCCACCCTGGGCGAGAAAATGGGCGGCGAGATCCATGCGTTGCAGTTGCGTACCGTCACCCCGGCAGAGGCGGCCGCCTGATGCAGAAGATCGTGGTCACCGGCGGTGCCCGGCTCACAGGCGAAGTCCGCATTTCCGGCGCCAAGAACGCGGTGCTGCCGATCCTGTGCGCCACCCTGCTGGCCGACGCGCCGGTGCGGATCACCAATGTGCCGCGCCTGCACGACGTGTTCACCACCGCCAAGCTGCTTGCCGGCCTGGGTGCCGGCATCGTCCACGAGGGCGATGCGATGACGGTCGACCCGCGCAGCGTGAACAGCCACATCGCGCCGTACGAGCTGGTCAAGACCATGCGCGCCTCGGTGCTGGTGCTGGGGCCGCTGCTGGCGAAATTCGGCGATGCCGAGGTGTCGCTGCCGGGCGGTTGTGCCATTGGCTCGCGCCCGGTCGACCTGCACATCAAGGGACTGCAGGCGCTGGGCGCGGACATCACCGTGGACCATGGTTTCATCAAGGCGCGCAGCAATGGGCGCCTGAAAGGTGCGCGCCATGTGTTCGAGCTGGTCAGCGTGGGCGCGACCGAGAACGTGCTGATGGCGGCGGCGCTCGCCGACGGCACCACCGTGCTGGAAAACGCGGCGATGGAGCCGGAGATCGTCGACCTGGCCCACTGCCTCATCGCGATGGGCGCGAAGATCGAAGGTGCGGGCACCTCGCGGATCGTGATCGAAGGTGTCGAAGCGCTGCACGGCTGCGAACATGCGGTGATCGCCGACCGCATCGAAACCGGCACCTTCCTGGTTGCCGCGGCAATGACCGGCGGCCGCGTGGCCGTGACCCATGCGCGACCGGACACGATGGATGCGGTGCTCGACAAGCTGCGCGAAGCCGGCGCGGAGATCGCCATCGACGGCGATCGCATCACCCTGGACATGCAGGGCAAGCGGCCGCGTGCGGTGAACCTCACCACTGCCCCGCATCCCGCGTTCCCCACCGACATGCAGGCGCAATTCATGGCGCTGGATTGTGTGGCCGATGGCGTGGGCGTGATCAACGAGACGATCTTCGAGAATCGTTTCATGCACGTGAACGAGTTGGTGCGCTTGGGCGCGGATATCCGCGTGGACGGGCATACCGCCGTGGTACGCGGCAGCGACACGTTGAGCGGCGCGCCGGTGATGGCCACCGACCTGCGCGCGTCGGCCTCGCTGATCCTGGCCGGGTTGGTCGCCGATGGCGAGACCGTCATCGACCGCATCTACCACCTGGATCGCGGCTACGAGAACATCGAAGCCAAGCTGTCCGCGCTGGGCGCGAGCATCCGCCGCGTCGATTGATTTACCGTCATCCCGGCGAATGCCGGGGTCCAGCTCTTTCATTGATGGCAGGAAAGTGACGCAACAAAAAAAGCCCCGCATTGCGGGGCTTCTTGTTTGCGGCTGATGACGCGAACTCAGCGCACCGACTTCAGCACCAGATCCAGCTCGTCCTTGCCATCCTTCTTCTGCAGGATCCGCGCCGGCACCGGCAGGCCATCGACCACCCACACGATCACCTGCTTGTTCTCGGTGGTGCGGCTGACCTTGGTGGCGCTGCGTGGCTGGCCGGCCACGGTGACCGTTTCCTTGCCCAGGTTCTGGTAGGTCTGCGCACGGACCACGCCGTTGTCGACCAGGCGGTAGTTCAACGGCTTGCCCGCGGTCACGTCGCGGACGATGGCCAGGTTGAGCAGCATTGCGTCCAGATCGCCGCTCTGCAGCTTGACCGGCCCGACCCGGTCCGGCTTCACATCGCCATTCCAGCGCGCTTCGCCGGCGCTCCAGTCGTAGGTCGCGTTCTTCTGCGACTTCTTCATCAGCATCTGGGTTGTGTCGCTGCCGGACAGCGGGCGCCAGTCGCCGCCACGATCCTCGAACACGGTCGCCTGGCGCACCGACGCGACCGGGCTGGTCACGCTGAGCACGTAGTTCCAGCGATCCGCGCCGGCGGAGGACAGGGTCATCTGCGCATCGGCCTGCAGGGTGCCCTTCACATTGGCCTGATACTCGGCCGCGAACGGCTTCACCGCCCATGCCGGTGCGGCGGCGAGCAGCAAGGAAGCGAACATGGTGGCGAGGCGTGGGGTCTTCATATGCGTAACCTTCGATGTCGCGTCGGCTGGCGGGATGCGCGGGCCAGCGACGTTCATTGGGCGGCGAACTTTAGCCGCAGCGGCGTAAATAGCGGCTGACCATCCAGCCAGGCAACGCCATCCTGTTCAGACATGCGGCCGGACGCCGCCAGTTGCAAGGCGGCGACCAGCAGCGGGTGTTCGACCTGCAGGACGCGCGCTGCAAGCGTGTCCGGGGTGTCGCCGGCCAGCACAGACACCACCGCCTGCATGATCACCGCGCCGGCATCCAGTTCCGGCACCACGAAATGCACGCTGGCACCGTGTTCGGCGTCGCCGGCCTGCAGCGCGCGTGCATGGGTGCGCAGGCCGCGGTATTTCGGCAGCAGCGAGGGATGGATATTCAGCAGACGCCCGCGGAACCGCTGCACGAAGGCCTCGCCGAGGATGCGCATGTAGCCCGCGCAGACGATCCAGTCCGGTTGAGATGCCGCCACCGCATCCGCCAATTCGGTGTCGAACGATGCGCGATCCGGGAACGCCCTCGCATCGCGCGACCAGCGTGCATCCTCTGGAACGTGCTGCATCGCAGGGGCGTCGGGTTTGTCGGAGAACACGCCGACGATGTCGGCATCCAGCGTGCCCGCGGCGATCGCCTGCAGGATCGCCAGCAGGTTGCTGCCGCGACCGGAGGCGAGCACGGCGATGCGGGTGGTCATCGTGCTGTCTCTGTGGACCGATTGCGTCCCAGCGGCCAGGCCAGCAGTGCGCCGAGGGTGGCCAGCAGCATGTCGGCATGCGCGTCCCAAGGATCGCCCTGCTGGCCGTTGTAGGCCTCCGCGGCCTCCGGCGAGAGGGCGAGCGCGATGGCCCATTCCAGCCATTCGTAGACCAGGCTGGCGCACATGATCAGCATCACCGCCAGCACGAAGCCCTGCCTCGACGAAAGCCGCGGCCAGCGCTGGCGCAGCCAGTGCCAGATGGGCGGTGCGAAGCAGAAACCGAAGGCGAGGTGGATGAAACGGTCGAAATGATTGCGCTGCCAACCGAAGGCCGCGCCCGGCGACCAACCCGTGGCCGCCTGCAACCAGGCGTCGTAGGGCACGTACGAATACAGCCAACGCGCGCCGATGCAGTGGGCGATGACGAAGCCGCAGACCAGCGCAAAGTGCAGCGGCCGGAGCGGCCAGCGGCGATCGTGCCACCACAACCAGGCCAGGCCGAGCACGGTCAGGCTGCTGTGCAGTGCCTGCTCGAGCGGCCAACGCGGCGCGATCCAGCTGGCCGCGAACACGGCGAGGGTGAGCCCGAAGGCGACCCTTTTCGCGGCGATCATCGCGCTCAGCCGATGCGCAGGCGTTCGCCTTCGCCGGCCGGGACGACCTGGCCGATCCGCCAGTGGGCCAGGGCCAGCCGCTCGAGGTCGGCTTCGATCGCGGCGACATCGCCCGGGGCCGCCATCAGCACGTAGCCGATCCCGCAGTTGAAGGTGCGCCACATTTCCTCGCTGGCGACGTTGCCCTCGCGCTGCAGCCAGTCGAACACCGCCGGCAGCGGCCAACTGGATGTGTCGATCTCCAGCCCGAACTCCTTCGGTACCACCCGGATGATCTTTTCGACCAGCGCGCCGCCGGTGACGTGGGCCATGGCGTGGATATCGTGTTTCGCCAGCAATTCCAGCACCGGCTGCACATAAATGCGGGTCGGCTCCATCAGCGCATCGGCCAGGGTCACGCCTCCGAGGTCGAGATCGAGTGGGTTGCCTGCGCGCTGCAGGATCTTGCGCGCCAGCGAATAGCCGTTGGAATGCGGGCCGCTGGAGGCGATGCCGATCAGGATGTCGCCGCTGCGGACCTTGCTGCTGTCGATCAGCTTCGATTTTTCCACCGCGCCGACAGTGAACCCGGCCAGGTCGTACTCGCCGGGCGGGTACATGTCGGGCATTTCGGCAGTTTCGCCGCCGATCAGCGCGCAGCCGGCGATCTCGCAGCCCTTGGCGATGCCGGCAACCACGTTCACAGTGGTCTCGACGTCGAGCTTGCCGGTGGCGAAGTAGTCGAGGAAAAACAGCGGTTCCGCGCCTTGCACCAGCACGTCGTTCACGCACATCGCCACCAGGTCCTGGCCGATGCTGTCGTGGCGATTCAGCTGCTTGGCCAGGATCAGCTTGGTACCGACGCCGTCGGTGCCGGAGACCAGCACCGGCTCGCGATAGCGGTTCGAGAGGTCGAACAGACCGCCGAACAGGCCGACGCCGCCCAGCACTTCGGGCCGCATCGTGCGCTTCACCAACGGTTTGATGCGTTCGACGACCTCGTTGCCCGCATCGATGTCGACGCCGGCATCGCGATAGGTGAGGCCGGGATTGGCAGGTGGCGTGGGGGTGGTCACGGCAGGCTCACGGGCGCGGGAAACGCCGATTTTAACAGCCGCGTTCACGTGCGCGGTGGCGCGGTCATGGACGCGCCCGCCGCGCTGCGGCACCATTTCGGACGCAAGACATGGATTCCGGGCAAGGATTGGCGATGCGAGCAATGCCGCAAGCAAGCGGACGGTGGGGGTTGGCGAGCCTGATGGCGGCCTGCCTGTGGTTGCTCGCATGCGTGCCGGCGATGGCCCAGCGGACCGAGGGCGACCGCGCGGCTGCCAGCGGTGCCTACGATGCGGAAGTCGCGGTGCGCAACCAGACCGACGGCGAGCGCAACAGCGCGTTCGGTCGTGCGCTGGCACAGGTGCTGGCCAATGCCACCGGCGATCGAGGTGCGGCCCAGCAGCCTGGCGTACGCGATGAACTGTCCAAGGCCAAGGGCTACGTGGCGAGCTACGACTACCGCCAGGACGAAGGATTCTCCTCCAACGGTTCGCCGAGCTTCCAGACCACGCTGGTGGTGCGTTTCAAGCGCGACGACGTGGACGGGCTGATCCAGATGCTCGGCTTGCCGAGCTGGCCCATGCCGCGCCCGAAGCCGGTGCTTTGGCTGGGCATCGACGACGGCAGCGGGCCGCGGCTGGTGGCATTGGCGCAGGTGAACGCTGCGCGCGCGGTGCTCGACCAGGCCAAGCAACGCGGTTACGCGCTGGGCCTGCCGTCGGGCAGCGCTGCCGAACAAGCCGCGGTCGGCGCGATCTGGCGTGGCGACACCGCCGCGATCGCATCGCTCTCCAAGCGCTACAGCCCGCCGATGCAACTGGTCGGCAAACTGCAGCGCGGTGCGGGTGGCTGGGTCGCCGACTGGATCTTCGTCGACAAGGGCAAGGTGCTGTCGAAGTGGCAGACCAAGCATCCGGATGCGCGCCGGGCGATGGCCGGTGGTGCCGATGGCGCGGCGGATGCGCTGTTCAAGCGTTACGCCAAGGCCGGCAGCGGTGGGCCACCGGGACGCTACCGGGTGCGCATCCTCGGGATCGACAGTGCCGATGACTACCTGCGCCTGTCCGGTTACCTGGAAGGGATTTCGATCGTGAAGCGGGTGACCCCGGTGTCGGCGATGCCCGATGTGCTGGAACTCGACCTCGAACTGGCGACCGGCATCGCCAACTTCGCGAAATACGCGGATCGCGGCGAGGTGCTGTCGACGGTCGTTACCGACATCCGTGACCAGGACGACGACGGCGAACCCGCCGCGCCTCAGGTCGCCACCTTCCGCCTGGACGGCTGAGCATGCATCCCGACAACGACCTTGCCACCATCGCCACCTTCTACCGGCGGGTGCAGTGGGCCGCGCTCGCCATCGGCGTGTTGTGGCTGGTGTGGCTGCTGGCCCCCATCCTGAGCCCGTTCGTGTTCGCCGCGCTGCTGGGCTGGCTGGGTGACCCGATGGTCGACCGGCTGGAACGCAGGGGCTTCAAGCGCAACAACGCGGTGATCCTGGTGTTCAGCGCGATGACGCTCGTGCTGGTGATTGCGCTGATCGTGCTGGTGCCCTTGCTGGAGCAGCAGATCGTCACCCTGGTGACGTCGCTGCCGAATTACCGTGACTGGATGGTCGGCACGGCCCTGCCGTGGGTCGAGCAGCGCACCGGGCTGCAGATCCTGTCGTGGCTGGATCCGGGGCGCTTGTTCGAGCTGATTCGCGACCACTGGGAAAGCGCGGGCGGCATTGCCGCGACCGTGCTCGGCTATGTGTCGCGCTCGGGCTTCGCGCTGCTCGGCTGGATCGCCAACATCGTGCTGCTGCCGGTGCTGACGTTCTTCTTCCTGCGCGACTGGGACCTGCTGGTCGAACGCGTCGGCTTGCTGGTGCCGCGTGACCACTACGACACGGTGGCGCGGTTGACCCGCCAATCCGACGCCGTGCTTGGCGGTTTCCTGCGCGGGCAGATGCTGGTGATGCTGATCCTCGGCGTGCTGTACGCGGTGGGCCTGTCGATGGTGGGGCTGAACCTCGGCATCCTGATCGGCCTGATCGCCGGCCTGCTGACCTTCGTGCCGTATCTGGGGCCGGCCTCGATCGTGGTGTTCGGCGGTACCGCCGCGCTGGTCCAATTCGGCGACTGGCAGCACCTGGCCGGTGTGGCGGTGGTCTTCACCATCGGCCAGATCATCGAGAGCTACTGGCTCACGCCCAAGCTGGTCGGCGACCGCATTGGCCTGCACCCGATGGCGGTGATCTTCGCGGTGATGGCCGGCGGCAGTCTGTTCGGCTTCCTCGGCATGCTGCTGGCCTTGCCGGTGGCGGCCGTGGTCAATGTGCTGCTGCGCTATGCGCAGGAGCGTTATCGGCAAAGCAGGTTGTATGCGGGCGATGCACCGGCGATCGTGATCGCCACGCCGGGCGATGTCGTCGCGCGTGATGGCGAACCGCCCGCGGCCTGAGATGCCGGTGGACGAGATGCTGGTGGACGACAGGCTCGGCCCGCAGTTGCCATTGGCGCTGCGTGCGCCTGCCGACCAGCGCCTGGAACGCTACCTGCGCGCGCCGTCGGGCCTGCTCGAACAATTGCAGGCGCTCGCCAGTGGCGACATGGTCGATGCGCTGTACCTGCAGGGCACCGGCGCGGCCGGCAAGACCCATTTGCTGCTGGGCGGTTGCGCGCTCGCCACCGCGCTGGGCAAGCAGGCGGCGTATCTCTCGCTGGCAAACGTGCGCGGACGCCTGCGCGAGGCGGCAGAAGGCCTGGATGGCGACCTGATCGCGTTGGACGACATCGACGCGATCGCCGGTCATCGCGACGACGAGGTCGCCCTTTTCGACCTGCACAACCGCCTGCGTGATGCCGGCCGCAGCGTGCTCTATGCGGCATCGATGGCACCGGATGCCTTGCCGCTGTTACTCCCGGACCTGCGCTCCCGACTCGCGCAATGCACGCGCTGGACGTTGCCGGTGCTGGACGATGATGCGCGTGCGGAGTTGCTGCGCCAGCGTGCGGCGGCGCGTGGCCTGGATTTCGACGATGCCGCGCTGGACTGGATGCTGCGCCGTTGCAGCCGAGACCTCGGCACCCTCACCGCGCTGTTCGAGCGGCTTGATCGTGCGTCGTTAGCCGCACAGCGGCGGCTGACCGTGCCGTTCCTGCGGCAGGTGCTCGGCGCGGACTAATCTGCAAGCCTATGCGCGCAGTTCATCGTCCAACATGCGCAGACGCTCGGGCGTGCCCACGTCGGTCCAGCGGCCGCGGTGGTGTTCCCCGGTGATGCCGTCTTCGCCCATGTGCGCCCGGAGGATCGGCGCCAACGGGAACTTCGGTTTGCCATTGGCGATGGCCGGCTCGGGAATGACGTATCTCCAGCCTTCGAACAACCGGCGGCGATACACGCCTACGCCGGAATAGGTCAGCCGGTGTGCGCCATCGGCACGCACGAAGCCGGCATCGTCCAGCGCGAAATCGCCGTGCGTCGCCTGCGGTGGGCGATCAACCATCACCAGGTGGGCAAGGCCCTGCGGGTCGCGAGGCAACTGGGAGAAGTCGTGGTCGGTCCAGACGTCGCCGTTGACCAGCAGGAAGGGAGCGTCGCCCAGCAACGGCAACGCGTTCCACATCCCGCCCCCCGTTTCCAGCGGCGTGTCGCCTTCGTGCGAGTAGGCGATGCGCAAGCCCCAGCGCGCACCGTCACCCAGCACTTGCGGGAATTGCGTCGCCAGCCACGAGGTATTGATGACGACGTCCTCGATGCCGCAGGCCGCGAGCTTCTCCAAGTGCCACTCGATCAGCCGCTTGCCACCAACTTGGAGCAGTGGCTTGGGCGTGGTGTCGGTGAGCGGGCGCATGCGTTCGCCAAGCCCGGCGGCAAAGATGAGCGCCTTCATGCCCGCAACCTCTCGATCGCCGGCTTGATGGTGCGTTCGAGCAGCTCGCCAAGCGGCGCGAGTTCCGGATACTTCGGCACGATGGCGTCCACGTAGGCGATGAAGCGCGGGGAATCCGCGATGTAGCGCGACTTGCCGTCGCGATGGTGCAGCCGCGCGAAGATGCCGAGGATCTTCAGGTGGCGCTGCACGCCCAGCCAGTCGGCGTCTCGCAGGAACGTGTCGATGTCGGGCACCGGCAGGCCGGCGTCGGCGGCGCGCGCGTGGTAGCGCCGCAACCAGCCGGCCACGCGCTCCTCGGGCCAGCTGAGGAACGCGTCGCGCAACAGACTCACCGGATCGTAGGCAATCGGGCCGGCCACCATGTCCTGGAAGTCGAGCACCGCGGGTCCGTCGGTCACGGGCATCAGGTTGCGCGGCATGTAATCGCGATGGGTGGGCACCCGCGCCTGCGCCAGTGCGTTGTCCACCAGCCTGCGTTGTACAAGCTGCAACCGTTCGGCATCTCCGCAATCAAGCTCGAGTCCGAGGTGGCGACGCAGGTACCACTCGTCGAATAGGCCGGCATCACGTTGCAGCAGGGTTTCGCCGAACACGATGGTGTCCTCGGGCAGCGCGATCGACTGCAGTTTCAGCAATTGCGCGATCGCGCCGTCGATATGCGCGTCGGCATTCGCATCGTCGATGACTTGCGCCATGCTCGGGCCGCCGAGGTCTTCCAGCAGCAGGAAACCGGCATCGACATCGCGCGCCAAGACATGCGGCACGCGCACGCCGCCGGCCTCCAGCAGGTCGCGCGCGCGCAGCCACGGCCGCACGTTTTCCTTGTCCGGCGGCGAGTCCATCACGATCCGCGACGGCGCCGCGCCTTGCGTGCGCCAGTAGCTGCGGAAGCCCGCATCGGTGGAGGCGCGTTCGAGTTGCACCGTGGCGTCGCCCAGCGCGGTACGCGTCCAGGCGAGGCGCTGCACGGCGCGTGGATCGGGTGACGTTGCCGGTTCGCTCATGCGTGAAGGGTAAACTGCGGCATCGATTCCAGCGAGACGCGCATGGCGCTGACCTTGAAGGCAAAGCTGCAACCCGTGTTGCTGTCCGGCGGCTCCGGCACGCGCCTCTGGCCGCTCTCGCGCGAGGCCTACCCGAAGCAGTTCCTGCCGCTGGCCGGCGAAGACACCATGCTCCAGGCCACCTGGCTGCGGGTGGCGGCGCTGGCCGATGCCGCACCGATCGTGGTCGCCGGCGAAGACCACCGTTTCCTGGTCGCCGAGCAGTTGCGCCAGATCGACGCGCCGGTGCCTGCGATCCTGCTGGAGCCGATCGGCCGCAACACCGCGCCGGCGATCGCGGCTGCCACGTTGCAGGCGCTGGCCGCTGGCGACGATCCGCTGCTGCTGGTGCTGCCGTCCGACCACGTGGTGCGCGATGCCGCCGCGTTCCGCGACGCGGTCCGCGTAGCCATGCCGGCCGCCGAAGCCGGCGCGCTGGTCACCTTCGGCATCGTGCCGGGCGCGCCCGAGACCGGCTTCGGCTACATCGAAGCTCGGCCAGGCGATGGCGTGCGCAAGGTGCTGCGCTTCGTCGAGAAGCCGGACGCGGCGACCGCGCAGTCGTACCTTGATGCCGGCGGCTATTTCTGGAACAGCGGCATGTTCCTGTTGCGCGCCTCACGCTATGTCGAGGAGTTGCAGCGCTTCCGCCCGGACATCGTGACCGCTGTCCGCGCCGCGTTCGTGGATGCCGCGCGTGATGGCGATTTCATCCGGCTCGACAAGGACGCGTTCGCGAGTTGTCCGTCGGATTCCATCGACTACGCGGTGATGGAGAAGACCGACGCGGCGATGGTGCTGCCGGTCGACATCGGCTGGAACGATGTCGGTTCGTGGTCGGCGTTGTGGGACGTGAGCGAACAGGACGGCGATGGCAATGCGCACCACGGCGACGTGATCGCGATCGACAGCCGCAACAGCTATGCCTATGCGACGCGGATGGTGGCGCTGGTCGGTGTGGATGACCTGGTGGTGGTGGAAACCGACGATGCCGTGCTGGTCGCGCACAAGGACAAGGTGCAGCAGGTCAAGGATGTGGTGGCGATGCTGAAATCGCAGCAGCGCACGCAGGCGGCACTGCATCGCGAAGTGCACCGGCCATGGGGCAGCTACGACTCGGTGGACGCGGGCGTGCGCTTCCAGGTCAAGCGCATCAAGGTCAAGCCAGGTGCGCGCCTGTCGCTGCAGTCGCACACGCAACGCGCCGAGCACTGGATCGTCGTGAGCGGCGTGGCACGCGTCACCCGCGACAACGATGTGTTCGAGCTGTACGCCAACCAGAGCACCTACATTCCGATCGGGGCGAAGCATCGCCTCGAGAATCCCGGCACGGAGATGCTGGAGCTGATCGAAGTGCAGTCCGGGGACTACCTCGGCGAGGACGATATCGTTCGTTACGAGGATGTTTACGGGCGAGCGTGATCTTCCCGCTCGTCATCCGTGATTTCCCCGCTCGTCATCCCGGCGTTCGCCGGGATGACGAGCAAAGATCTTTCGCCATCAATCAAGGCAGTACCGACGCCAGCCATTCGTCATCGCTGCCCTCGTTGACGTCGGCGAACAACGGCGTCGAGAAGTAGCGCTCGCCGGTGTCCGGCAGCATCGCCAGCAGGACCGAGCCTTCCGGCGCGGTTTCTGCCAGGTTCAATGCGGTAGCCAACGTGCCGCCGGCGGAGATGCCGACGAAGATGCCTTCTTCCGCCGCAAGCCGGCGCGCGGTGGCGATCGCCTCATCGTCGGTGACCTGGTGCAGTTCATCGTGGACCTCGCGATTCAGCACCTCCGGGATGAAGTCCGGGGTCCAGCCCTGGATCTTGTGCGGCTTCCATTCGTCGCCCTTGAGCAGCGACGCGCCCGCGGGTTCGGTGGCGATGATCTTCGTCTCCGGGCGCGCGACTTTCAGCACCTCTCCGACGCCGGTCAGGGTGCCGCCGGTGCCCCAGCCGGTCACGAAATAATCGAGCCGCTTGCCGGCGAAATCGCGGAGGATTTCCGGCGCGGTGGTCTGCCGGTGGTAGGCCGGATTCGCCGGATTTGCGAACTGGCTGGCCAGGAACCAGCCGTTCTGGTCCGCCAGTTCCTTCGCGCGTCGGACCATGCCGCTGCCGCGCTCGGCGGCGGGGTCAGGATCACCTTGGCGCCGTAGGCGCGCATCAGCTTGCGACGCTCGATCGAGAAGGTCTCCACCATCGTCGCCACGAACTTGTAGCCGCGCGCAGCGGCGACCATCGCCAATGCAACGCCGGTGTTGCCCGACGTCGCTTCGATGATCGTGTCGCCGGGCTTCAGCAGGCCCTTCTGCTCGGCGTCGAGGATGACCGCCAGCGCCAGGCGATCCTTGACCGAGCCGCCGGGATTGAAGGATTCGACTTTCACGTAGACCGTCGCGTGCTTGGGCGCAAGGCGCTGCAGCTTGACGATGGGTGTGTTGCCGATGGTGTCGAGGATGCTGTCGTAGAGGGCCATTAGGGATTCCGTTGAGTGTGTGGCGTCAGGCTGCGCGGGCGAATGCGACGTTGGCACAGCCTGCGTCCGCGTTCGTTAAGGGGGCGCAGCCGAACCAGTGGAATTGGGTGGCGAAGGCGGCGACCTCGCCGACCACCAGCAACGCCGGTGCCTGCACGGCGTGCCGTTGCGCGAGTTCCGGGAGTTCGCCAAGGGTGCCGGCGATGACGCGTTGCTCGGGCCGCGAGCCGTTTTCGACCAGCGCGAATGGCGTCGAGGCCGCGCGGCCGTGTGCGACCAGCTTGTCGCGAAGCCGCGCCAGCCCGGACACGCCCATGTAGAACGCCAGCGTCTGATTGGCCTGTGCGAGCGCGGCCCAGTCGTGGTCGGCATCGCCGTCCTGCGCGTGTGCGGTGAGCAGGCGCAGCGATTGCGCATGCTCGCGATGGGTGAGCGGGATACCGGCATAGGCCGCGCAGGCCACCGCGGCGGTGATGCCGGGCACCACTTCGAAAGGAATGCCGTGCGCGCGCAGGACTTCGAGTTCCTCGCCGCCGCGACCGAATACGAATGGATCGCCGCCCTTCAACCGCACCACGCGCTCGCCGGCGCGCGCATGGAAGAGCAGCAGGTCGTGGATGCGCGCCTGGGTGGCGTGATGGTCGCCGCCGACCCGCTTGCCGACTTCGATCAATTCGGCACCGGGCCGTGCCAACGCGAGGACCTCGTCGCTGACCAGGCGGTCGTGCAGGACCACATCGGCCTCGGCGAGTGCGCGTGCCGCATGCAGGGTGAGCAGGCCCGGATCGCCGGGGCCCGCACCGACCAGGCGCACCATGCCGACCGGCGGCGGATCGGTGACCGGTGCGGGATAGCCGATGGCCGGGCGGGATGGGGGCGTAGAGCGGGAAATCGACATGGCCACACGCTAGGCGTCGTCGAAGCTTCGGTGAAATGGCCGCAGGGTTTTCGCTTATGCTCCAGAGGCATAACGCAGCACTGGAAATGCTTCCGGCGGTGGCTATACTGCATCTCTACATCCTGATAAAGCGATATATCGGCCCGCGACCATGACCCTGACCCAGCTCCGCTACCTCGTCGCGATTGCCGATTCCGGGTTCAACATCACCCAGGCCGCCGAGCGCGTGCATGCGACCCAGCCGGGCCTGTCCAAGCAGCTCAAGCAGCTGGAGGACGAACTCGGCTTCCAGCTGTTCCTGCGCAAGGGCCGCAGCCTGGAAGGCGTGGCCCCGGCCGGGATCAAGGTCATCGAGCATGCGCGGCGGATCCTGGCCGAGGCCGCCAACATCCGCAGCTACGCCGCCAACGAGCGCGGCGAGCATCGTGGCCGCCTGCTGCTGGCCACCACCCATACCCAGGCGCGTTACGTGCTGCCGCCGGTGATCGCGGAACTCAAGCGTCGCTATCCGCAGGTGAGCGTGGACCTGTTCGCGTCCGGCGATGCCGAAGTGCTCGACAAGCTCGACGAGGCCGACTTCGCACTGATCAGCAGCGCCGGTGGGCAGCCGTCGAGCAGCGGCGTCGCCATCCCGTTGTATCGCTGGCGACGTGTACTGCTGGTGCCGGCGTCGCATCCGCTGGCGGCGTTGCCCGGTCCGCCGAGCCTGGCCGAGCTGTCCCGGCATCCCCTGATCAGCTACGAATCCTCCAAGTTGCCGGAGTCGTCGTTGCACCGGGCCTTCGCTGCGGTCGGCGTGGAACCGCAGATCGCGATGACTGCGCGCGACGCCAACCTGATCAAGACTTATGTGCGTGCCGGCCTGGGCGCGGGCCTGCTGGCGGAGATGGCGGTGCACACCCGCGAGGACGACGACCTGCGGGTGATCGAAGCGCCGGCCGAGTTGCCGGAATGCATCACCTGGGCGGTGGTACCGCGTGGCCGTGTGCTGCGCGAGTACGCGCTCGCCCTGTTGCAAGGGCTGGCCCCGCAGCTCGACCCGCGCGACCTGCGGCGGATCCTGGAAGGCAATCAGGATGCCGAATGGCCGTTGGCTCCACGCTGGAGCGTGCCGGCGCCTGTCGCGTACGCCTGACAGAACGGCAAAACGGGGATGGAGGTAGTCAAGGCGCTCCTTAACTACCTCAGTCCCGTTTTTGGTTTTGCTTACGCCGCCGAGGCCGTCGGCTCGTCGAAATGCAGGCCGCACTCGCGGCGCAGCCCGAAGAAGCGCGTCTGCGCCAAGTCCATGCCGGGCCTCAGCGGCTGGGTGGTGTGCACGTCGCCAACCGATACATACCCCTTGCCTGCGAGCGGATGTTCCGGCAAGTCGTGCTGGAGCATGTAGGAACCGATGTCGATGTCGTTCCAGTCGGCGATCGGGTGCAGCTTCCAGCGGCCGTCGCGCAGCTCCAGGAACTCGATGCCTTCGCGACTGCGCGCCTGCTCGCGACGCAGGCCGGCGAACCAGCTGCGCACGCCGAGTTCATTCAATGCTCGCTTCATCGGTTCGACCTTGCGCAGGCGGTTGTATTCGCGCAGTCCTTCGCTGCCGCCTTCCCACAGCTTGCCGAAGCGCGCTTCCATCCAGGCGATGCCGATCTCCGGCCGATACACCTTGAGATTCAGATCCAATTGGTCGACCAGCTGGTCGGCGTAGCGATACGTTTCTGGGAACAGGTAGCCGGTATCGACCAGGATCACCGGGATGTCCGGCTTCGCCCGGGTGAGCAAATGCAGCGACACCGCCGATTGCGTGCCGAAGCTGGTCGACAGCGCGTGCGGCGCGGCCAGGCTGTCCATCGCCCAGGCCACGCGCTCCTGCGCGGACAGACGCGCCAGCCAGCGGTTGAGTGCGGACAGCGCGTGCGGCGACTCGGCGGCGCTGATGGGATCGGGCGGGCTCATGCGGCGACCTCGATGGGAATGCTGCGGTATTGCGATGTGGAAGTGGGAGCGACGATCGCGCCGCTGCGCAGCAGCCAGTCGCCGAAACGTTCGTCATGCGTGCGCTCGCTGGCATAGGCCGCGAACAGCGGATCCAGCGCGGCGAGGATCTGCGGCTCGTCGATGTTTTCGCGATACAGGGTGTTGAGCCGCTCGCCGCGATGGTCGGCGCCGAGCATCAGGTTGTAGCGGCCGGGCGCCTTGCCGACCAGGGCGATTTCGCCGAGATAAGGTCGCGAGCAACCGTTCGGGCAACCGCTCAGGCGCAAGTGGATCGGCGCGTCGGCGATGCCATGGCGGGCGAGCAGTGCATCGACCTCGCTGACGAAGGCGGGCAGGTAGCGTTCCGCTTCGGCCATTGCCAGGCCGCAGGTCGGCAGGGCCACGCAGGCCAGCGCGTTGAGGCGCAGCGGCGAGGCACTGCGCCAGCCGTCCAGCGCATGCGACTGCATCAAGTTGTCGACGCGTGCGCGCAAGGCCACCGGGATATTGGCGATCACCAGGTTCTGGTTGGAGGTCAGCCGGAACTCCGCGTTCCCGCCTTCCGCCTGCAACAGCCGCGCGATTTCGCGCAGGCCGGTCAGATGCAGGACTGCGGGGCCGCGGCCGTCGAGCGCACCATCGACGATGCGTCCGGACGGAATCCGCAGGGTGACATGCTGCAGGTTGGCGCCTGCTTCGACCCAGCCGAAGCGGTCGCCGTTGTGGTCGAAACGGAACGCGCGCGCCGGCCCCAGGGGAAAGCCGGCGCGCCGTTCCACTTCGTCCTTGAACCAGGCAAGGCCGCGATCATCGATCGTGTACTTCAGGCGCGCGCGCTTGCGCACCGCGCGGTTGCCGAAGTCGCGTTGCGCGGTGACCACGGACTCGGCGATCGCGATGACCTGGTCGGGCATGGCGAAGCCGATCACTTCGCCAAGCCGCGGATAGGTTTCGGGGTCGCCGTGGGTCGCGCCCATGCCGCCGCCGATGCTGACGTTGTAGCCGAGCAGCGCACCGGCCTCGTCGAGGATCGCGATGAAGCCCAGGTCCTGGGCGAACACGTCGACGTCGTTCAACGGCGGGATCGCGAAACCGATCTTGAACTTGCGCGGCAGGTAGGTCTCGCCGTAGATCGGCTCGACTTCCTCGCCGCTGCCGCCGACGCGTTCCTCGTCCAGCCACAGTTCGTAATACGCGCGGGTGTTCGGCAGCAGGTGCTTCGACGTCGCCACCGCCTGCGCGAGCACCTGCGCTTGCACCTCGGGATGCAGCGGGTTGGCGGCCACCGCGACATTGCGGTTGACGTCGCCACAGGCAGCGAGAGTGTCGATCAACGCGGCATTGATCGCCTGCATCGTCGCCTTCAGCTCGCGCTTGATCACGCCATGGAACTGGAAGGCCTGGCGGGTGGTGATGCGCAGGCCACGCTCGGCATATTCGGTCGCGATGGCGTCGAGTTGCAGCCACTGCGTCGGGTTGATCACGCCACCCGGCGTGCGGGTGCGGATCATGAAGCTGAAGGCAGGCTCCAGCTTGGCGAGACGGCGCGGTTCGCGCACGTCGCGGTCGTCCTGCTGGTAGCTGCCGTGGTACTTGATCAGGGTCTGGTCGTCCTCGCGCAGGGCGCCGGTGACGGCGTCCGCCAGCGACGCCAGCAAGGTGCCGCGCAGGCGACCGCTGCCGCGCTTGATGTCCTCGACCGAATGCGCGCTCATGTCAGTACACGTCCCGCGCGTAACGGCCTTCGCGGGCGAGGGTGTCGAGGAACTCGACGGCGGCATCGCGGTCGCCGCCGTTGTTCGCGGCGACGATGGCCAGCAGGGCCGCATGCACGTCCTTGGCCATCGCGATGGCGCCGCAGACATACAGGTGCGCACCGCCCTGCAGCCAGTCATGCAACGCGCGTGCCTGCTCGGCGATGCGCTGCTGCACGTAAGTCTTCGGCGTGGTGTCGCGCGAAAACGCCAGGTCGATGCGATCCAACTGGCCTTCCTTCAACGCGCGCTGCCATTCCAGTTGGTAGAGGAAGTCGCTGCGCTGGCGGGGCGCGCCGAAGAACAGCCAGTTGCGGCCGTTGCCACCCACCGCGCCACGCTCCTGCACGAAGGCGCGGAACGGGGCGATGCCGGTGCCGGCGCCGATCATGATGATGTCGCGGCTGCTGTCGGCGGGCAGGCGGAAGCGTTCGTTCGCCTCGATGTAGACGGGCAGGGTTTCACCTTCTTCGCGCGTTGCCAGCAGGTGCGAGGCGGCACCCCAGCGGGTTTCGCCATCGGCGTCGTATTCGACGTGGACAACGGTCAGGTGCGCTTCGTCGCCGACAACCTTGCGGCTCGATGCGATGGAATACAGGCGCGGCTGCAGCGGGCGCAGTGCCGCGACCAGCGAAGCGGCATCCCAGTCGGCGCGATGGCGTTGCAGCAGGTCGATCGCTTGCTGATTCGCAAGCAATGTGGAAAGTGCCGGTGCATTGTCCGGGTGCAGTACGCCGGCCAGCGCTTCGTCGCCGCTGCGTTCGGCCAGCGCAGCCAGGAACGGACGGGCGACGCGGGTCAGTTCGCGCTTGCCGAGCAGCCATTCGCGCAGCGGCAGGGCGTCGTCGCCGACGCGCACCTCGGCATCGCCATCCAGCGCGGTCGCCTGCAGCACGGCATCGACCAGCCGCTCTGGATTGCGCGGCCACACGCCGAGCGCATCGCCGGGTTCATACGAGAGGCCGGAGCCGTCCAGGGCCAGTTCGAGATGCCGCACGTCCTTGCTGTTGGCGCCCAGGGTGATGCGCTGGTTGGCGAGTACGGCAGAGGCGAAGGGCTTGGCGCGCGAATGCGATGCCACCGCGGCGACCAGTGGGCGCAGCGTGGTGACCGTTGCCAAAGGCGCGGCCGGCTTGAGCAGGTCGCCGGCGATGCGCGCGACGGTCTCCGTCCATGGCGTCGATACGGTTTCGATATCGAGGTCGGCGTCGGCGCAGTCGGCGATGCGTTCGCCACCGAGCGCCTGCAGACGCTGGTCGATGCGCCGGCCGATCGCGCAGAACTGCGGGTAGCTGGAATCGCCGAGGGCGAGCACCGCGAACTTCAGCTTCTTCAACGCCGGTGCGCGGCGGCCTTCGAGGAATTCGAGGAACGCGCGTGCATCGTCCGGCGGATCGCCATCGCCCTGGGTGCTGACCACCACATAGAGCAGGGTCTCGTCGGCGAGTTCGCGCAGCGGATAGGCATCGGCGCGCAACAGGCGCGCGGGCAGGTGGGCGGCCTGCAACTTCGCCAGCAGCGCCTCGGCGGCGCGCTTCGCATTGCCGGTCTGGCTGCCGTAGACGATGGTCGCCGGCTGTGCTGCCGCGACCGGGGCAGCGACGGTCGCCGCGTGCACCGGCAACGCACGTGCCATGCCGGCCAGATAGCCGGACGCCCACAGCAGCGCGCTGCTGTCCAGGCCCTCGGCGAGCCGGGCCAGTGCGGCCGCGGTGTCGGGCTGCAAGGGCGTGGGGAGCGTGGTGGCGGGAAGCGACATCGTGGGCAGCCGGGCGACCGGGATGCGTGGAGATGGCGAGGATCATCCGCACTTGTGGTGCGCTGCAGAAAGGATGCGGGGTCATGCATCCATGCACGTGCTGCATATGAATCGGCTTATGCACCTTGGGAATGGCGATATGCCGGCACGTGCGTTGCCAAGTTTTTTTATTCCCACCAAACATATAGGGAATGCTCACCAACAAAGCCAAATACGGACTCCGCGCGATGTGCGCACTCGCAACACTGCCCCCGGGCGAGCGATTGCAGGCGCATGCGATCGCCGACCGCGCCAACGTGCCCGGCAAGTTCCTGGAGACGATCCTGGTGGACCTGCGGCGCGCGGGTTACGTCGATAGCAGGCGCGGGCAACTCGGCGGGCACACGCTTGCGAAACCGGCCGACGCGATCATGGTCGGTGACTTGATCCGCGCCATCGACGGCCCATTGGCCCCTGTGCGCTGCGCCAGCAACAGCGCCTACGAACCCTGCGCCGATTGCATCGATCCCGAACATTGCGCGGTGCGCGCGCTGATGCGCGAAACCCGCGAGGCGCTTTCGGGCGTGCTCGACCGGCACAGCCTGCTCACCCTCAGCCAACGCACCGACCGCGAATCCCGCCTGAGCCAACGTTCCGGAGACCTCACATGAGTGCGAACCCCGCGTCGTCCCTCCAGGGCCAGCCTGCATCCGTGCCGGCGGCGATCCCCGAGGTGGAGGCCGAAGTCCTGCGCGCAATCCGCGACACCCATTTCGGGACGGTCGAGATCGTGGTTCACCAGTCGCGCGTGGTGCAGATCACCCGCAGCGAGAAAGTCCGCTTCGACGCTCGCTGACCGGCGCGCGTGCCCCGCCGACCGGACCACCGGAGGCATTTCTTCCCCGTACCGCAATCCAGGAGAAGTCATGTTTCCGTTCCAGCAACGCCCGCATGCGCGGGCCCTGATTCCACCACTCGTCGCCGCCTTGCTGATGACCACAGGCCATGCCACTGCCGCTGACGACAACGACGACTTGCGCGCGCGCATCGCCGCGCTCGAACAACGCCTTGGCGTCGCCTCCGGCGAGGCGGTCGAAGGCGGTGACCTCGACCAGCGTTTGCGCATCATCGAGCGCAAGCTCGAGTTGCAGGACGAGGCCGCAGCCGCAAAAGCCGCCACCGCATCGACGCTGGCGCTGGATGCCGGCAAGGGTCTCTCGGTGAAGGCGCCGGGCGGCCTGGAAGTGAAGTTGCGCGGCCTGGTGCAGGCCGACCTGCGCCACTTCGCCGACGGCTCGACCCAGAACGACGGTTTCCTGTTCCGGCGCATTCGCCCCACGCTTGAAGGGACGTGGGGCCCGTTGGTCGGGTTCCGGCTGACCCCGGAATTCGCCGGCGACAGCGCCACGATAGTGGACGCCTACGTCGATCTGAAGTTCGATCCGCGTGCGACCGTGCGCGTCGGCAAGGTGAAGGGACCGGTCGGGCTGGAACGCCTGCAGTCCGGCGGTGCCACCGCCTTCGTCGAGCGTGGTTTCCCGACCGAACTCGCGCCCAACCGCGACCTCGGTGCGCAGTTGCAGGGCGACGTCTTCGGCGGCGTCCTCAACTACACGGCGGGCGTCTACAACGGCACCGTCGATGGTCGCGATGCGGTGACCTCCAACCCGGACGGCGAATTCGAATACGCCGGCCGGCTGTTCTGGGAACCGTTCAAGAACAGCGACGGCAACCTCGGCACCTTGGGCATCGGCGTGGCGGCGAGCGTCGGCGACACCTTCGGTGCCGGCAACAATTTCCTGCCGCGTTACCGCACGCCGGGGCAGGAGCAGTTCTTCGGCTACGGCAGCAACATCGCCGCCAATGGCGAACGCCTGCGCAAGACCGTGCAGGGCTACTACTACCGCGGACCGCTCGGCGTGCTCGGCGAATGGATCACCTCGTCGCAGGAGGTGAGGGTGGTGAGTGGCACCGGTGCCGGTACCCGCGCAAAACTCCAGAACGAAGCCTGGCAAGTGGTCGCCGGCTGGGTGCTGACCGGCGAGGACTCCAGCTTCCGCGGTGTGGTCAAGCCGTCGTCGCCGTTCACCCTCGGCAAGGCGGGATGGGGCGCATTGGAGATCGTCGGGCGTTATGGCCGGATCGACATCGACGATGCCGCGTTCCCGTTGTTCGCGAATGTCGCGGCATCAGCCAATGGCGCGCGCAGCTGGGGCGTCGGGCTCAACTGGTATCTCACCCAGAACCTGAAACTGGCTACCTCGTACACGCAGGCGGACTTCGACGGCGGCGCGGCCGCAGACGCGGATCGCGCGGACGAGAAGACCCTGTTCACCCGCGCGCAACTTTCCTTCTGACCCATCGAGCGAACCCCAGAGGATCCGACATGAAGACACACGACAAGCGAAGGACGCTCAGGAACCTGTTGCTCGGCATGGCGCTGGCACTGCCCGCGTTCGCCGGCATCGCGAGCGGCAAGGAGAAGGAACTGCTCAACGTCTCCTACGACCCGACCCGCGAGTTCTACGCGGAACTCAACAAGGCCTTCGCCGCCGATTGGAAAGCGCAGACCGGCGAGACCCTGACCATTCGCGCCTCGCATGGTGGCTCCGGCAAGCAGGCGCGCTCGGTGATCGACGGCCTGGAGGCCGACGTGGTGACGCTGGCGCTGTCCGCCGACATCGACGTGCTGGCGACCAACGGCAAGCTGCTGCCGGCGAACTGGCAGACGCGGTTGCCGCACAACAGTTCGCCGTACACCTCGACGATCGTGTTCCTGGTGCGCAAGGGCAACCCGAAGGGCATCAAGGACTGGGGCGACCTCGCCAAGCCCGGCGTCGGGGTGATCACGCCGAACCCGAAGACCTCGGGTGGTGCGCGCTGGAACTACCTGGCGGCGTGGGCCTGGGCGTCGAAGGAATACCGCGATGGCGACAAGGTCGTGGGCTACCTGACCCGGTTGTTCAAGAACGTGCCGGTGCTGGATACCGGCGCGCGCGGCTCGACCACCACCTTCGTCGAGCGCGGCATCGGCGACGTGCTGCTGGCCTGGGAGAACGAAGCGCTGCTGACGCTCAATGATGCCGACACCCGCAGCAAGTTCGAGATCGTGGTGCCGTCCATCAGCATCAAGGCGGAACCGCCGGTGGCCTGGGTCGACAAGAACGTGGCCAAGCACGGCACCCGCAAACAAGCGGAGGCCTACCTGCGCTTCCTGTACTCGCCGAAGGGACAGCAACTGGCGGCGAAGCATTTCTATCGCCCGGCCGAGCCGGACAAGGTGCCCGCGGCGCTGCTCGCGCAGTTCCCGGCGGTGGCGCAGGTGACCATCGACGGCGCGTTCGGTGGCTGGAAGAAGACCCAGGCCGAACACTTCGGCGATGGCGGCTTCTTCGATCGCATCTACAAGCCGTGATCGGCGCAGGACGATGAGTTCGCTGGCATTGCCGACGACGCGGCTGCGCACCCGCAACCCGCTGCCGGGCTTCGGCCTGAGCCTTGGCCTGGGCATGGCCTGGCTGGGCGTGGTGGTGGTGTTGCCGCTGGCGGCGTTGGCGGTGCGTGCGGCCGGGTTGGGGCCGCAAGGATGGCTGCGCGCGCTCAGGGACGAGCGCGTGCAGGAAGCGCTGAAGCTGAGCTTCGGCGCTTCGCTGACTGCTGCCGTGATTGCGTCGGTGGTCGGTGCCTTGGTGGCCTGGGTGCTGGTGCGGTATCGCTTCCCGGGTCGGCGCTTGCTCGACGCGTTGGTCGACCTGCCGTTCGCCTTGCCGACCGCAGTGGCCGGCATCGCACTGACCGCGATCTATGCGCCGAATGGCTGGGTCGGCAAGCTGCTCGCCGCGCATGACATCAAGGTCGCCTACGCGGTGCCGGGCATCGTGCTGGCGCTGGTGTTCATCGGATTGCCGTTCACCGTTCGCACGTTGCAACCGGTGCTGGAAACGCTGGGCCGCGAACCCGAGGAAGCGGCGGCCTCGCTCGGCGCCAGCCGCTTCACCACGTTCCGGCGCGTCATCGTCCCGGAGCTCTTGCCGGCATGGCTGACCGGGTTTTCGCTGGCCTTCGCGCGCAGTCTGGGCGAATACGGCTCGGTGATCTTCATCGCCGGCAACCTGCCGTACAAGACCGAGATCGCACCGCTGCTGATCACCATCCGACTGGAGGAATACGACTACAACGGCGCGGTGGCGATCGCTGCGCTGTTGCTGGTGGCGTCGTTCGTCTGCCTGCTGGTGATCAACCTGATTCCGTTGCTGTTCGAGAAGAAGGCGAAGCGCAATGGCTGACCGGTTGACCGAGCGATCCAACCCGCCATTGCGCGACCCGTTGCAGGAGCCGGCCTGGCTGCGCGTGTTGCTGATCGGCGGCGCAGTGCTGTCGATGGCCTTGCTGGTGGTGTTGCCGTTGGCGATGGTGCTGGCGTCCGCGTTCGGCGACGGCTTCCGCGCGTGGTGGGACGCGCTCGCGGAACCGGACGCGGTGAGTGCGCTCAAGCTCACCCTGTTCACCGCCGCGATCGTGATCCCGATCAACGCGATCTTCGGCGTTTTCGCAGCGTGGGCGCTGACCCGCTTCGAGTTCCGCGGCAAGCGCGTCCTGCTGGCCTTCATCGACCTGCCGTTCGCGGTGTCGCCGGTGGTCGGCGGCCTGTGCCTGGTGTTGCTGTTCGGCACCAATGGCTGGTTCCACGGCTTCCTGCAGGAACACGACATCAAGATCCTGTTCGCGCGGCCGGGCATCGTGCTGGCCACGCTGTTCGTGACCTTCCCGTTCGTCGTGCGCGAGCTGGTGCCGCTGATGCAGCAGCAAGGCGCCGACGAGGAACTGGCCGCGCGTTCGCTGGGCGCGGGCGCATGGACGATGTTCCGCCGGGTGACCCTGCCCAACATCAAGTGGGGCCTGCTGTATGGCGTGCTGCTGTGCGGCGCGCGCGCGATGGGCGAGTTCGGCGCGGTGTCGGTGGTGTCCGGCCACATCCGCGGCCTGACCAACACACTGCCGCTGCACATCGAGATCCTCTACAACGAGTTCGACGGCACCGCGGCGTTCGCGGTGGCCTCGCTGCTCGCCGGGTTGGCGCTCATCACCCTGGTCCTCAAATTCTGGCTGGAGGCGCGTCATGGCGACGCGCTGGCGCACTCGCACAGGAGACACTGACATGAGAAAAGCAAACCTCGCGCCGGATGGCGCTTCCCCCGGTGCGCCGGTGCATTGCTTCGGCGTTTCAGTCTTGTTCGCGGCGCGGCGGCACTGATCCATGCAACTGCATGTCCAAGGCTTGACCAAGCACTATCCCGGCGTCGCTGCGCTGGACGGTATCGACCTCGACATCGCCTCCGGCGAACTGGTCGCGTTGCTCGGGCCGTCTGGCTCCGGCAAGACCACGCTGCTGCGGGTGATCGCCGGCCTGCTGCATGCCGACAAGGGGCGCGTGCTGTTCAGCGAGACCGACGCGACCCGGCTCAGCCTGCGCGAGCGCAACGTCGGCTTCGTGTTCCAGCACTACGCGCTGTTCCGGCACATGACGGTGGCGGAGAATATCGGGTTCGGCCTGCGCAGCCGCCCGCGCGCGCGACGCCCGGACAAGGCGACCATCGCAAAACGCGTGCAGGAGCTGCTGCAACTGGTGCAGTTGCCGGAACACGGCGGCCGCTATCCGGAGCAATTGTCGGGTGGGCAGAAGCAGCGCATCGCGCTGGCGCGCGCACTCGCCATCGACCCCAGCGTGCTGCTGCTCGACGAGCCCTTCGGCGCGCTGGATGCCAAGGTACGCGTCGAGTTGCGTCGCTGGTTGCGCAAGCTGCACGAGCAAACCGGGCAGACCACGTTGTTCGTCACCCACGACCAGGAAGAAGCGCTGGAACTCGCGGATCGGGTGGTGGTGATGCGGCAAGGCAAGGTCGAGCAGGTCGGCACGCCCGACCAGATCTACCACGCACCGGCATCGCCCTACGTGTTCGAGTTCATCGGTCGCGCGAACGTGCTGGATGGGCGTGTCGAACAGGGCAGGTTCCAGTCGGGCGCGTTGCAGCTCGATGCGGCCGGAACACCTGATGGCCCGGCACGCTTGTATGTGCGTCCGCACGATCTGGTGTTGTCCGAGCCCGGCAGCGGCGCGTTGCCGGGGCGCGTGCGCGGGGTGCTGCGCCTTGGCGGGCGTGTCACCAGCGAACTCGAGATCGCCGGGCACACGCGATTGCTGGAACAGGAAACCTTCGACGCTGGCGCGGCGCCGGCATTGTCGGTGGGCGAGGCGGTGCATCTGCGGCCATCGCGCTATCGAGTGTTTGCGCACGCGGAGTGATGCCACTTCGACGATCAATAAAAAAGCCCCGCACGAAGCGGGGCTTTTTTCGTTCATCGGAGCGATGCCAGCGCGATCATTTCTTCTTGCGCATCGCCTCGTAGACGAAGAGCAAGACGATGGCGGCAGCGATCGCGACCACCCAGGTCAGCACGCGGCTGAGGCCGAAGTTGCCGGCAGCCCAGCCGCCGATCACCGCGCCGGCGATGCCGAGGACGATGGTGAGGATCCAGCCGATCGGATCCGCACCGGGCTTGATCAGCCTGGCCAGGATGCCGATGACGAGACCGCCGAAGATGTAGCCGAGGATTCCTCCGAACATGCTCCCTCCCGATCAGTTGTAGGAATGACGCGGGGCCATCCTAGCAACCTGACGTGATGCGCGTGTCGGCTCAGCAGCAGCCGTGATCGCCATGCACCTGCCCGCCGGCCACCGCGGCGACGCCGGTGGTTTCGCCACGCAGGCTGGCCGCGTTGTGTTCGGCGATTACCCGCGCCACGCAGGCGGTCACGCCCTTGCCCATCGGGATGTGCAGGAACTCGTTGGGGCCGTGCGCGTTGGAATGCGGGCCGAGCACGCCGGTGATCATGAATTGCGCGCCGGGGAATTTCTCGCCGAGCATGCCCATGAACGGGATGGTGCCGCCTTCGCCCATGTACATCGCCGGCTTGCCGAAGAAGTCCTGGCTGGCCTGGTCGATCGCGGCCTCCAGCCACGGAGCAAGGGCCGGCGCGTTCCAGCCGGTGCTGGCCTTTTCCAGATGCAGGCTGACCTGCGCGCCGTACGGCGGATCCTTCAGCAACGCGTCTTGCAGCAGCTCGCCGCCGCGCTTGCCGTCCAAAGTCGGCGGCAGGCGCAGGCTGAGCTTGAGCGAGGTCTGCGGGCGCAGCACGTTGCCGGCCGACGACAGCGCGGGCAGGCCCTCGGCGCCGGTGATCGACAGCGCCGGACGCCAGGTGCGGTTGAGCACCAGTTCGGTCAGGTCGGATGCCATCGGCGTCATGCCGGGCAGGAACGGGAACTTGTCGTAGACCTCGTTGCCGAGCACCTCGGCGACCTTGCCGGCCTGGCGCAGGCGCTCGGCGGGGATCTCGACGTGCATGCCATCGACCAGGATGCGGCCGGTGACTTCATCCTCGATGCGCGAGAGCAACTGGCGGATGACGCGAAAGCTGGACGGCACGATGCCGGAGGCATCGCCGGAGTGCACGCCTTCCTCCAGCACCTTCACCGTCAGGTTGCCGCCGGCCATGCCGCGCAGCGAGGTCGTGCACCAGAGTTGTTCGTAGTTGCCGCAGCCCGAGTCCAGGCACACCACCAGCGACGGCTTGCCGATGCGTTCGGCCAGATGATCGACGTAGGCCGGGAGGTCGTAGCTACCGGATTCCTCGCAGGCTTCGATCAGCACCACGCAGCGCGCATGCGCCGCGCCCTGCGCCTGCAACGCCATCACCGCGGCCAGCGAGCCGTAGATCGCGTAGCCATCGTCGGCGCCGCCGCGGCCGTACAGGCGGTCGCCTTCGATCACCGGCTCCCACGGGCCCTTGCCCTCGTCCCAGCCGGTCATCTCCGGCTGCTTGTCCAGGTGGCCGTAGAGCAGGATGCAATCGTCGTTGCGGCCGCCGTTCGCCGCCGGCACCTCGATGAAGATCAGCGGCGTCCGGCCTTCGAGGCGCACCACCTCCAGTTGCATGCCGGGGACGTCCTGCGCACGCGCCCAGGTCTCCATCTGCGACACCGCGCGCTCCATGTGGCCATTCGCGACCCAGTCGGTGTCGAACATCGGCGATTTGTTGGGGATGCGGATGTACTCGACCAGTTGCGGGACGATCTCGGCATCCCACTTCGCGCCGACGAAATCGCGGGCCTGGCTGGGGTCGAAGGTGCTGGCAGTCATGCGGATGGGTCCGGTGCAATACGAGGTGCCAATTCTACTCCTGCGCCTTTCCGGGCTTCGGGGAGGTCGGATTTTTCTTACCGGTACCCGGGCGATGTCCCGGCCCTGCGCCGGGTCAGGCGCTGATCGAGTGCGGCGGCCGGGATCGGCAACCTGTGTTCACCGGGTCGCAGCCTGCGATGCCGGACCGAACCCACCCCGAGGAGACCGCCATGAAGTTCCTGACCACCCTGTTCTCGTCCCTGCTGCTGTCGCTGGCCCTGGCCGGTGCCGCCATCGCCGGCGAGAGCGTCAACATCAACACCGCCGACGCCGCCACCATCGACCGCGTGCTGCTGAACGTCGGCCCGGCCAAGGCGCAAGCGATCGTCGACTACCGCAAGGCCAACGGCGCGTTCCGCAGCGCCGAGCAGCTGGCGCTGGTCAAGGGCATCGGCCTGAAGACGGTGGAGAAGAATCGCGACCGCATCGTGGTCGGTGCTGCCCGTCCTGCCGCGGCCCGTCCCGCAGGCGCCGTCGCCAAGGCCCAGCCGCGCCCCGCGCCGAAGCCGGTCGCGCGCCGCTGATCCCGCGCAGGCGGCGATACACTGCGGCGATGACGCTGTCATCGCCGCCTTCGTCGTCTGTGTTGCGCGCATCGGGCTACGCCCGCATGCGCTGGAAGAACGGCGCCGGCTGGACCTCGGAAATCCTGCGGGTGCCGGACGCGGACGACTGGGACTGGCGGCTGTCGATCGCCGAGATCGAAACCGACGCACCGTTCTCCGCGTTCCCCGGCGTCGAACGCGAACTGGTCCTGCTCAGCGGCAACGGCCTGCGCCTGCGTTTCGACGATGGCGCATCGCACGAGTTGCTGCCGCCGCACGACAAGCTGCGCTTCGCCGGCGAACGCACTGCCTTCGGCGAACTGGTCGACGGTCCGACCCGCGACTTCAACCTGATGTGGAAGCGCGATGCAGTCGATGCGCAGTTGTGGCGGCGACCGCTGGTTGGCACCGTGGTGGTGTTCGCGGATCCCGGCGAGACCTGGATCGTGCACATGCTGGCCGGGCAGGCGCGGTTCGTGGATGGCAGCGGGCTGGGTGAAATGGGGATCGGCGACACTGCGGTACTGCCGGCCGTCGACGGTGCCCGCACCCGCCACGCGCTGGATGGCGGCGGCGAGGCTTTGCTGATCCGGATCTCGCCGCGGCTTGCGGCGTCCGACTGACACCTGAGCGACGCCCGAGTCAGTACACGTCGCGACGATACCGCCCGGCGTCGGCCAAGTCGGTCATCCGCTGCGGCCCGAGGATTTCGTTCAGCGCCGCATCCACGCCCGGGCCATGCCTTCCAGGCTCCCGCAGGCATAAATCGCAGCGCCCTCTTCGACCCATGAACGCAAGGTGTCGGCGTTCGCATGCAGCGCGTCCTGCACGTAACGCAGCGCATGGCCGTCGCGCGAAAACACCAGGTCGAGTCGTTCCAGCACGCCGCTGCGTTGCCACGCATCCAGCTCATCGCCGTGCAAGCGGTCGGCGCTGGCGTTGCGCTCGCCGAACAGCAGCCAGTTGCGATGCGCGCCGATGGCAGCGCGTGCCTTGAGGTGTGCGCGCAGGCCGGCCAGGCCGGTGCCGTTGCCGATCAGCACCATGGGTTGCGAGGCCGGCGGCGCATGGAAATTCGGGTTGCTGCGGATGCGCAGGTCGATGCCGTCGCCGATGGCTGCGTGCCGGCACAGCCAGCCGCTGCCGATGCCGGGTGAGCCGTCCTCGCGCCGCATCAGCCGCACCAGCAGGTGCAGGCTGCCGTCGGCGGGAAGCGAGGCGATCGAGTACTCGCGATGCGGCAAGGCTTGCAACGCGGCGACCAGTGCGCGCGCGTCGTCGGGCACGACATCGGCCGTGGCGGACAGTCGCGAGCGCGCCAGCAGCTCCGCCAGCGGCATGTCTTCGCCATCGCGATGGACGACATGGCTGCCATCGAGTACGTGTCGTGCGATGAACGCATCGACATCACCCGCTGCATTGCGCGGGCCGATCTCGGCGATGTCGCCGGCCTGCCACGCGGGCGATGTGCCGGCCGGTGCCTGCAACTCGATATGCCAAGCCTCCCCACCGACGCTGCCCGGGTTGAGCAGGCGGCGCGTCGCCAGCGTCCAGCGCTCGTAGCGCGGCGTGGTCCAGTCGGGCTGGTCGGTATGCCCGGTCAGCACGCCGACGTGGTGTTGCCAATGGCGCAGCGCGGCGGGGTCGGCGTTGTCGACGTCGACGCGGTCGAACAGCGGTTGCGCGCCGTGCCGGTGCAGCCACTCGTCGAGTTCGCGGCCGAACGCGCAGAACTGCGTGTATTCGCTGTCGCCCAGGGCCAGCACCGCGTAGCGCGTGCGCTGCAGGTCGGCGGGCTGCGCCATCACCCGCTTCACGAAGTCCATCGCATGATCGGGCGGATCGCCTTCGCCGGTGGTGCTGACCACGAACAGGCAACGTGCACCGTCCAGTGCTTGCAGGTCGATGCTGTTGATGTCGTGCACCGTCGCCATTGCGCTTGCATCGCGCAACGCCTGCGCGGTGCGTTCGGCGAGTTCCAGTGCGAAGCCGGTCTGGCTGGCGTAGATGACGCGCCACGGCGACGCACCGTCCACGCTGGCGACGATCCGCGGCGTGCGGCCGCGCCAGGCGATCCAGCCGCAGAACGCTGCGTACAACGCGATGGCGATACCGGCGGCAACGCGCGGCTGAAGCAAAGGCGTGGGCGCAGGCCATGGACGTGCCTGCCATCGCCACAACCACCACGCCAGCGACGCAAGCGCGAGGGCGACCAGGCATTGGCCGAGCGCGGAACGGTCGAAGCGCGATGTGCTCGTCATGGCGCCAAGTGCTTACGGAACGCGTCGGTCATGCGTTCGTGCAACGCGCCGTTGGCATCGCGGCTCAGATAGCGCACGGCCAGACCTTCGCGTTCGGCCAATGCGAAACCTGCGGCTTCGCCGAGCACGGTCAGTGCCGTCGCCCATGCATCGGCATGCATCGCGTCACGCGCGACGACGGTCACTGCCACCGCTGCGTGTTCGACCGGTGCGCCGCTGCGTGGATCGAGGGTGTGGGTGTAGCGGCGTTGTTCGCCCTGCTCATCGCGGCGTGTGTAGTGGTGCCAGCGGTCGCCCGAGGTCGCGACGGCGATTCCGTCGAGCTCTAGTACGCGCGGCTCGAGCGAATCGTCGTCTTCCTCCGGGCCGGCCTCGACCAGCACCCGCCACGGCGTGCCATCCGGCTTGCGGCCGTAGCCATGCAGTTCGCCACCGACTTCGACCAATGCACCGGCGATTCCGGCGTCGCGCAAACCCGTGACCACGAGGTCCGCGCCAAAGCCCTTGGCGATCGCCGACAGGTCCAGGCGCAGGCCGCCAGGTTGCAGCACCTCGCCGTCGCCACGCAGTTCGATGCGGCGCCAGCCGACCGCGTCGCGTGCGGCATCGCGCTCAGGCATCGATGGCACTTCACCGATGGCCGCCTCGGCACCGAAGCCCCACAACCCGACCAGGGAACCGATGGTCGGATCGAATGCGCCATCGCTTGCCTCGGCGATGCGCAGTGCGCACGACAGCACCGCGAAGAATTCCTCGGGGATGCGCAGCCATGTGCCGGCAGCCGCGCGGTTGAATGCACTGATGTCGGAGCCGGGTTCCCACGTGCTCATCTGCGCGACGACGCGATCCAGCCGGGCCTGGATGCCGGCATGCAACGCATGCACATCCACATGGCGCGCGGCGTTGAGCCGCACGCTCCAGGTCGTGCCCATGGTCTCGCCGCCGAGGGTGGCGATTGCGGCGATTGCAGGCAAGCGGATTACTGCGGCAGGACTTCGAAGGTGCCCACGTAGCTCAGGCGGCGCTGCTTGGCCTGCGGCACGCTGGTCTTGCTGTCCGTGGTCGCGGTTTCCAGCCAGTACATGCCGGCTTCGGTCCAGGTCACGCTGAACTCGCCCTTGGGGTCGGTGGTCGCCTTGATCTCTTCCTGTGCGTTGCGATAGCGGGTGCCGCCACGGATGATTTCGATCTCCAGGCCAGCGGCCGGTTGGCCGTCCACCATGAAGCGGAAGGTCGCCGCTTCGCCCGCGAACAGGTCGTTGGGATGGGTGACCGGGACCAGTTCCAGACCCTTGCCGGTCGCCTTGATCTCGCTCGGGCTGCCGTTGGTGGCGAAGGTTTCGACGCGGCCGATGCCTTCGGTCACCGTGACGTTGACGGCGTCCTTCGGGATCCTGGTGGCCAGGTCTTCGGCGCTGGCATTGCGCAACATGCCGCCACGCGGTGCTCCGCCCATGCCACCCGCGGCGGGAGCCGGCGCGTCCTTCGCGGCCTTGGCTGCGGCCAGGCTTTCCGGTGTGTCCCAACGCGCGGATACACCGGCGTTGACGTTGGCGATGCGGTAGGTGCCCTGCTGCGCCAGCTGTACGTCGAACACGCTGCGGTACTTGCCGGTGGCCGGGTTTTGCGGCTTGTGGGTGCTGCCGTCCGGCGCGGTGATGACGACATTGTCCAGCCGCATCGGGTTGTGATCGGGGTAGTACAGCGCGTTGGAGATTGCGGCATCCACGGTGATCCACACATCCTTGCCGGCGAGCACGGTGGACGAGGGCACCAGCCACTGCTTGTGGGCGATGGCGGAAAACGGGATCGCGGCGGCGATGACGGCGGCGAGGATCGAAATGCGCTTCATGGTGTGCTCCGGGAGTGTGCGATTCAGGGCTTGGCGCTGAGGGTGACCAGGCCGAGTTCGTCCTTGCCCTGGGCCTTGCCGGTGGACGGCGACTTGCCCTTCCACTCGAAGGGAATCTTCAGCAGTTCGCGGCCGCCGACTTCGCGCGCAGCTTCGACCACGAGCGTGTACTTGCCGGCCGGCAGCTTGGCCAGCGACGGGTGTTTCTGGTCCAGCTTGAGGGCGTGCTTGCCGACCGGGCGCGTCGGCGCGGTGATGCCATCGACCGGCACCTTGAGGTTGCGGCCGCTCTTGCGCCACCACTGGCGCAGGTCGGGCAGCCACTTGGTGCCGTGGCCTTCCTTGCCTTCCGTCTGCTGGTACCAGACCGCCAGGTCGGCGACCGATTTCTGGCCGGCGTCCTCGATCCAGATGGCGACATACGGGCGGTGGTATTCGGCCGCATTGATCCGAGGGATCTCGACATTGACGGTCAGGTCCGCAGCCTGCGCCGCGGGCGCGACCAGCAGGGTGCCGAGGGCGATGGAAACAGAGACTCGCATGGGGTTGGCCTTGGAAATCGGGGGGAGATCAGCGGGAATTCAGTGGATGAACAGCAGCGCGAGCAACATCGGGATCAACAGGCCCAATGCCACCAGCGGCCAGGTGGCGCGGCGCTGGCGGCCATGCAGGTAGAGCAGGAACAGGCCGGTGGCGGTGAACACGATGGAGGCCACCGCGAACACGTCGATGAACCAGCTCCACGCGGTGCCGGCGTTGCGGCCCTTGTGCAGGTCATTGAGGTAGGCCAGGGTGCCGCGCTCGGTGCGTTCATATTCCAGCGCACCATCCGCGCGCTGGATGCTCAGCCACGCATCCTTGCCCGGCCCCGGCATCGACAGATACAACTCGTCCTCCGACCATTCCGCCTCGCGATCGCCGGCCACGATGCCGTGCTTGTCGCGCAGCCAGCCACGCAGCCCGACCGGCAACGGCGCATTACCATCCGTGCGTGCAGGCAATGCCTTCAACAACGTCGCCGGCACGGTGTCGACCACATTGACGACTTCCGGTTTGCCCTCGATCTGCGACGCGTGGTTGAGGGTGATGCCGGTGATCGAGAACAACAGCATCCCGACCAGGCACACCGCGGCGCTGATCCAGTGCCAGTGGTGCAGGGTGCGCAGCCAGTAACCGCGGCGCTGCTGTTGGGTCGAATGGGTGGACGTGGGGGGCAACGTACGGCTCGGCGAAGGCAGGCGGGATCAGCGCGTCATTAGATCACGAATGCGAATCACTCTCAATTGAGGGTGCGCTGGCAAGGGCGCGTCATCGCGATCAGAAGCGGATGTTCAGGCTCAGCCACAGGTTCCGCGCCTTGTCCTTGTTGTTGTAATCGTCGAGGTAGGTCGGCGTGTAGACCTGCGTGGTCGGGTTCTGGGTGAACACGGTCTGGAAGCTGGTGAAGTCCTGGTCCAGCAGGTTGTTGATCCGCGCCGACAGCGACACCGCATCACTGAAGCGATATTGCGCGGCCAGGTGCAGGACTTCGTAGTCCTTGTAGAAGCGAGGATCGCCATCGACATCGCGGCTGCCGCGGTAGCGCTTGGATCGCGCCTCGGCGATCAGCTGCATGCTGAAGCGGTCGGTCGCGGTCCAATCCAGAATGGCGTTGGCCATGTGCCTGGCCGACTGCGTCAGCGGCAGGCCGCGGTCATCGCCGCTGAGTTGCTCGCTGTCGGTGAAGGTGTAGTTGGCGCGAACCATGAAGTCATCTGACAGCTTGTAGCGTCCGGCGAGCTCGGCTCCGTTGATCCGTGCCTCGCCGATGTTGATCTTCTGCGAATAGGTCCCGTAGCCGAGCAAGCCGTAGTCGCCCAGGTTCACGCACGGGCGCACGCCGTTGGTGACATCGCAGGACGCGACTGCCTCGCCGCTGTCGATCTTGTCCTCGAAGTCGTTGCGGAACCAGGTCACGTTGAAGTCGTGGCCGTCGGTGGAGCTCCAGTACAACGCGATCTCGCTGTTGACGCTGGTTTCCGGCTTGAGGTCCGGGTTGCCCACGAAAGGCGAGGTGCCCTGGCCGCCGAAGCCGGTGATGCCGTCGTAGAGGTCGGTGGTCTTCGGCGTCTTGTAGCCGGTGCTGACGCCGCCCTTCAGCGTCCAGCCGCCGGCGATCTCGTAGACCGCATACGCACGCGGGCTGAGGTGGCCACCGAAGCGGTTGTGATCGTCGTGGCGCAGGCCCAGGGTGATGGTCAGCGGGTCGATCGGATTCCAGTTGTCCTCCGCGAACAGCGACCACATCTTGTGCGCCTGCACGGTGCCGTTGCCTTCGCCGCCGCCCTCCATGCCGAACACGCCGTCCTCGAGTTCGCCATCGACCACCTGGCCGCCTGCGACGAAGCGGTGCTCGCCGGCCCAGCCCTCCACCGGAATGTCGAGCTTGGCGTCCAGCGTGTACTGGCGGCTTTCCATGGTGCGCTTGGGCCGTGGCAGGAAGGTCTCCAGCAGCAACGCCTGGCGCTGTTCGCGGGTCTGCCCGGCATATGGTCCGGTGGCGCAGGTCGCCGCGTTGTTGCAGTAGATCTGTTGATGAAGCACTCGCTCCTGCACGGTGAACGGCAGGGTGCGCCCGTGATTGGCGGTGTCGATCCACGCCAGCGAGACGAAGCTGTTGCCGAAATCCCACTGGCCTTCGTGGGTCAGCGACCACTGGTCACGGGTGAAGCGCTGGTCGGCGGAGTAGCCCACCTGCGGCGCGGCACGCCAGATCCCGGCCAGGCCATCGACGGTGCCCAGCGGATACGTTTCGGTGCCCAGGTTGTTGAGGTAGGGCGTGTTGTCGTAGACCTGCCGCGAGATGTCGTAGTCGAACTGCAGGCTCTGGAATTCGCTCGGCTTCCAGCTCAGGGTGATGCCCGCGTTCTTGTTGGTGTTGTCCACGGTCTTGCCGCCGCCGCCGAAGCCCAGCGAGCGCTCGAACGTCGTGCCGTCCGGCGCGGTGATGGTTTCGTATTCCGGCGTGGAGGAATCGCGGCGATACCACGAACCACGGATGCCCAGGCCCAGCGTGTCCTTCACGATCGGTCCCATCAGCGCGAAGTCCAGGCTGCTGTCGGTGCCGAAGTCGCTGTTTTCCTGGAGATTGCGGCTGATCGTGGCGGAACCGCGCCAGCGATCCGAGACCTTGCGGGTGATGATGTTGATCACGCCGCCCAGCGCGTCCGCGCCATACAGGGTCGATGCCGGGCCGCGGATCACTTCGATGCGCTCGATCATGTCCAGCGGCGGGATGTGGTTGAACTGGTTGCCGCCGAAGGAATTCGGGTAGATGTCGCCGTGGTTGTTCTGGCGCCGGCCGTCGATGAGAACCAGCGTGTAGTCCGCGCCCATGCCGCGAACGCTGATGGTCTTCTGGCCGGTCTTGTCGGCGGTCTCGCCCACGTCCACGCCTTCCAGGTCGCGGACCGCATCGATCAGGGTCATGTACGGGCGCTTGGCCAGCTCCTCGCGGCTGATCACGCTGATGCTGGCCGGCGCGGCGGTGAGCTTCTGCTCGAAGCCGGAAGCGGTGACGACCACCGAGTCCAGGGTCTTGGCGGCGCCGTCGGCCGGGCCGGTCTGGGCGACGGCGGGTGACACCGTGAACGGGGCGAATGCGATGGCGAGGGCGAGGGCGAGCGGCGCGCGGCGAAGCGGCGCATGGAGCTTGGGGGGCATGTCATCGTTCCTGCAGCACACACTTGTGGCTGCTGAACGAGGATTCTAAATGAGAACTTGTCTCAAATGTAAACGAGTTTCGTTTCGATTGACCCGAATCAAGTCTCGGACCACCGTCGCAGCAGGTTGTGGTACACGCCGGTGAGCTGCACCAGCGACGGATGCTCGGGCACGTCGCGGGTGAGCGTGCGGATCGACACATCGAGGTCGAACATCAGGCGGCGCTGGGCGTCTTCGCGCAGCAGGCTCTGGATCCAGAAGAACGATGCGATCCGCGCGCCGCGCGTCACCGGCGTGACCCGATGCAGGCTGGTGCCGGGATACAAGACCAGATGGCCGGCCGGCAGCTTGATTTGCTGGGTGCCGTAGGTGTCCTCGATGATCAGCTCGCCGCCGTCGTAGTCCTCCGGCGCGCTGAGGAACAATGTCGCCGAGAGGTCGGTGCGGATCGGATCCATGCCACCGCGGCTGCGGTCGTAGCGTACCGCGTTGTCGACGTGGAAGCCGAACGACTGCCCGCCCGCGTAGCGGTTGAACAGCGGCGGATAGATGCGCCGCGGCAGGGCGGCGGAGAAGAACGTGCTGTTGCGCGCCAGCGCCTCCAGCACCAGCGCGCCGAGTTCGCGCGCCTCCGCCGAATCCTCCGGCAGTTGCGCGTTGTCCTTGGCTTTCGACGACTGGTAGCCGGCGGTGACGCGGCCATCGGCCCAGGGCGCGGCATCGAGGCGTGCGCGGACATGCGCGACCTGGTCGGGAGTGAGGATGTCGGGGATGTGCAGCAGCATGGTGGTGTTCCCGGAACTAAGTCGCCCCGCCCATTCTGCAATGGGCGGGGCGCGGCTTCCTGATCGGTCAGTGTCCGACGCTCAGAAGCGGTAGGCCGCCGTGAGCGTGGCCGAGCGCGCGGCGCCCGGCGTGGCCCAGCCGTTGTTGCGGATGCGGGTGAAGTACTGCTTGTCGGACAGGTTGTCGATGTTCAACTGCAGCGACAGCTGGTCGTTGAACTGGTAGCCGACCATCGCGCGGTGGGTGGCGTAACCCTCCAGCACCGGCGCGTTGGCGACGCTGGACGCGACGAAGTCGCTCATCCAGCTTGCGCCGTAGCCCAAGGTCCAGCCCGCGTGCGACCAGGTGGTCCACAGGCTCGCCGAGTTCTTCGGCGTGTTGGGCAGCGGATTGCCCGCCTGCGCATCGATGCCGGTGGTTTCCTTGACGCGGTCGGACACGCTTTGCAGGACTTCGCTGTCCAGGTGGGTGTATTGCGCATGGACCGACCAGGCGTTGGTGATCTTCCCCATCGCGCCCAGGATCAGGCCATCCACGCGTGCCTGCCCATCCAGTTGCTGCATGCCGGTCGGATTGTCCGGATTCGCCGGGTCGGCGACCTTGTAGTTCTGCCGGTCGTTGCGGAAGAGCGCGCCACTGAGCAGCAGCTTTTCCTCGAACAGCGCCCACTTGGTGCCGAGCTCAATGTTGGCGGCGGTTTCCGGGTCGACTTCGCAAGTGGCCGCGTTGCATGCGCCATTCACCGAAGCCTTGGACGGGGTCTTGCTGTTGGCGTAGGACAGATAGACGCTGCCGTTCTCCACCGGCTTGAACACCACGCCGGTGCGCCAGGAGAACAGGTTGTCCTCGTTCTCGAACACGTTGCGCGCGGTGACCTGGCCGAGGTTGGCGCCACTGCTGGCGAAGGTCGTCGTGACCGTGCTGCCCTCGTTGTTCTCGTAACGCGCGCCGAGGCTGAGCTCCCACTTCGGGCCGAACTTGAGGGTGTCGAACAGGTAGAGAGCCTTGTTGCTCAGTTCGCCACGGGTCTTGCCGGCGCGGATATAGGTCATCGGCCCGGTGTAGACGTGATCCGGATCGTGCAGGTCCATCAACGGATAGCTGGCCGCCGTGCCGTCGGGGTTGCGCTGGCTGTTGCCGTTCTCGAGGTCGTAGGTTTCGCTGGCAAGGGAAAGTCCGGCGACCAGTGCGTGCTCCACGCCGCCGGTGGCGAAGCGCGCGGTCACGTCGGTCTGGCTCACCGCCAGGCCACTGCGGGTGTCGCGGGTGGTGCCGCGCGGGCCGCTGGGCTGGTAGCTGCCGGGGGTGGTGCAGGCTGCGCCGGTCGCCGGATTGATGCCGCTGTCCAGGCACCACGCGCCCTGGGTCGGGTTGACCAGGGTGAATTGATCCACGCGCTGCACTCGCGCCAGGCTGCGCAGGCTCACGTTGTCGCTGAAATCGCGCTCCAGCACGCCGGTCAGGCTGGTGACCTCGATCTCCTGCCTGTCCATGTTGCTGTAGCCGAAGTAGCTTTCGCGATCCACACCGGGCAGCAGGCCACCGTAGGCGGCGAAATAGGGCAGGCCGTATTCGGGGACATTGTCGTCCTGCTGGTGGAACAGGTTGACGGTGACGCGGGTGGTAGAACCCAGTCCCATCACGAACGAGGACGCGAAGCCCCAGCGCTCGTACTGCTCGACGTCGCGGTCGGGCACGTCGTTGCGGTGCGCCATCGCATTCAGTCGCAAGGCGGCGCCGTCGTCGAGCTCGATGTTGCTGTCCGCGGTCAGGCGGGTCAGGCCATCGGTGCCCACGCCCAGGGTGAACGCGCCGAACTCGCCGCTGCGCGCGGTCTTGCCGACCAGGTTGATGTTGCCGCCCACCGAACCCGCGCCGGACATCGCCGAGTTCGCTCCGTTCACCAGTTCCAGCGATTCCAGGTTGAAGTTGTCGGTGCGGGTGTACTGCGCGCTGTCGCGCACGCCGTCCACGCTGATGTCGTTGCTGGCGCTGAAGCCGCGCAGGTTGATGCTGTCGCCGTAGCCCCCGCCTCCTTCGCCGGCCCCGAAGGTGATCCCGGGCAGGGTGCTGAGCACGTCGCGCAGGCCGATCAGGTTCTGCTGGTCCATCACCTCCTTGGTGACCACGGTGATGGTCTGCGGGGTGTCCAGCAGCGGCTCGGTGTACTTCACCGAGGACGGCTTCTCCATGCGATCGGCGACGACCTCGACGGAATCCAGGTCCTTCGGCTTCTGCTGGGGATCCGCCACGGCGTTGCTGGAAGAGGTATCGGCAGGGTCGATGGCGGGATCGGCGGCGATGACCGGGCTGGACAGCGCCAGCGCCAGGGCCAGGGTCAAGGGCGAGCGGGACGCGATCAGGGCGCGTGGGCGGAAGTTCGACATGGGGGTCCTCGATGCAGGGCGTGCGGCGCTTGGTTGGCCGCTTCGCCGAGCATGTTAATGAGAACCATTTTCAAATACAAACGATTATCAACAGTCTTCGCGATCATCCCGGGTAAAAATCATCCCGTCGGCGCTGCGAATCGGGAACTTCGCCACCGGCTCGTAGGCCGGTGCGCACAGGGCGCGGCCATCGCGTATGTCGAAGCGGGCGCCGTGCAGCACGCATTCCACGCTGCCCTCGGCCGCATCGAAATGACCGGCGGACAACTCGAAGTCCTCGTGCGAGCAGCGGTCTTCCAGCGCGTACAGGCTGCCGTCAAGGTTGAACACCGCGATCGGTGCCTGGGTGACCTCATCGAACACGACCTTCATCTCGCCGGGCAGCAGTTCGGCGGTGGTGCAGACGTAGGTCCAGGACTCGCTCACAGCACTTTCTCCAGCACCTCGAAGCGCAGGTCGTCGCGCCGTGGCAGGCCGAAGCGCTCATCGCCATACGGGAATGGCTTGAGGATGCCGGTGCGCCGATAGCCGCGGCGCTCGTAGAACGCGATCAGGGTGTCGCGGATGTCGATCACGGTCATCCGCATCGACGGCATCCGCCACTCGTCGCGGGCGATGCGTTCGCATTCGGCCAGCACCTGCTTGCCGATGCCGCCGCCCTGCAGTCCGGGCACCACCGAGAACATGCCGAAATAACCGGCACCGTCCTCTTCGCTCACGTGCGCGCAGGCCAGCAACTCGCCATCACGCTCCGCCAGCAGCACGCAGCTGCGCGGACTTTCGATGTCGCCGCGCAACACCTCGCGGTCGATGCGGTTGCCGTCGAGGAAGTCCGCTTCGGTGGTCCAGCCGGCGCGACTGCTGTCGCCGCGGTAGGCCGACGTGACCAGGCCGACGATAGCGTCGAGGTCGGTCGGGGTTGCTGCGCGGAAGTGCAGTTCAGTCATCGCTGGATTCATCCGAACATGTAGCGGGCATACGGCCAGGCCATCAGCAGCAGGACCAGCACGAGCAGCGGGATCGCGAACCACAGCAGGCCCTTCAGCGCCTTGCCGGCGCGCCCCTGCAGGGATTCGGCCTGCGCGTTCAGGCGTTCGATGCGCTCCATCTGCGCCTTGTAGACGGCGATGTGTTCGCGCTGCAGGGCCAGCGACTCGCGCTGCTGGTCGCGGATATCGCGAAGCAATGACGCGATGTGCGGATCGTTGTCCATCGATATCCCCGCGAATCGAAACTAGAGCAGCAAGCGTCGCACTTTCAGCAACGCGGCGACGAAGGCGTCGATCTCGTCGTGCGTGTTGTAGAACGCCAAGGACGCGCGGCAGGTCGCGGCCACGCCGAACCACTGCAGCAGCGGATGCGCGCAATGCTGGCCGGATCGCACCGCCACGCCTTCCAGGTCGAGCAGGGTGGCGAGGTCGTGCGCATGCGCGCCTTCGACCTGGAAACTGATCACCGCCGCCTTGTCGCTTGCTTCACCGAAGATGCGCAGGCCGTCGACCTTGCGCAGTTCTTCGGTGGCATGCGCCAGCAGTTCACTTTCGCGCGTGGCGACGTGATCCATGCCGAGCGTGGACAGGTAATCGACCGCCGCGCCCAGGCCGACGAAGCCGGCGATGTTCGGCGTGCCGGCCTCGAACTTGTGCGGCGCGTCGTTGAACACGGTGCCGTCGAAACGCACCTCCTTGATCATCTCGCCGCCGCCCAGGAAAGGCGGCATCGCCTGCAGGTGTTCACGCCGGGCCCACAGCGCGCCGGTGCCGGTCGGCCCGCACATCTTGTGGCCGGTGATCGCGTAGAAGTCGCAGCCGATCGCGGGAATGTCCAGCGCCATGTGCGGCGCGGCCTGCGAGCCGTCGACCACGCTGACGATGCCGCGCTTGCGCGCCTCGCGGCAGATCGCGGCGACCGGATTCACCGTGCCCAGCACATTGCTGACATGGGCGATCGCGAGCAGCTTCACCTCGGGCGTCATCAAGGCATGCAGCGCGTCGAGATCCAGCGAGCCATCCGCCAGCAACTCGGCGACCTTGATGGTCGCACCGGTGCGCTGCGCCACCAGTTGCCAGGGCACGATGTTCGCGTGGTGCTCCATCCGCGTTATGAGGATGGCGTCGCCGGCATTCAGACGCGGCAGCGCCCACGAATACGCGACCAGGTTGATCGCGAAGGTGGTGCCGCTGCACAGCACCAGGTCGTCGCCGTGCACGCCAAGGAATGCGGCGAGTTTCTTGCGCGCGCCTTCGTAGGCTTCGGTCGCCTCGCTGCCGAGCGTATGCACCGCACGGCTGACGTTGGCGTTGTGGCGGCGGTAGAAGTCGTCGGTCGCCTCGATGACCGAGGCCGGCTTTTGCCCGGTGTTGGCGGAGTCGAGATAGATGAGCGGCTTGCCATTGACCTCGCGCGTGAGCAGCGGGAAGTCATTGCGCACCCGCGCCCAGTCGATCGCCCGCGTGGCCTCCGCGTTCATGCGCCCAGCCGCGCCAGTGCGCGCTCCAGCGCTGCCTCGCAAATCGCACGCGTCGTTGCGTCGTCGATGCGCGCGACGACCTCGCGGCAGAACGCGCCGGTCAGCAACGCGCGTGCTTCGGGCTCCGGCAAACCGCGCGAACGCAGGTAGAACAGCGCGTTGGCATCCAGCTGGCCGACGGTCGCGCCGTGCGCGGCCTTCACTTCGTCGGCGTGGATCTCGAGCACCGGCTGGGTGTCGATCTCGGCATTGGCCGACAGCAGCAGGTTCTTGTTCGAGAGGTTGGCCTCGCTGCCGTCCGCGCCGGCGCGGATCTCGATGCCGCCATGGAAGACCACGCGGCCGCGTTGCCCGGCGATGCCGCGCCAACCCAGCGTGCAGGTGGTGTCGCGGGCGATGTGTTCGATGCCGAGGCGGGTGTCGACATGCCGGCGGCCGTCGGCCAGCAGGACGCCATCCGCCTGCAGCTTCGCGCCTTCGCCTTCCAGCCGCACGTTCAACTCATGCCGCGACAACGCGCCGCCGAGTTCGAGGTCGGTGCGGCGATAGTCGGCATCGCGGGCGAGCACGGCATCGGTGCGCGCGAACAGGCTGGCGCCAGCGGCTGCATCCTGCAGGCGCACATGCGCAAGCCGCGCACGCTGGCCCAGATGCACGTGGCCGACATGGTTGGCCAGGCCGCGGTCGTCGCCCAGCGCGAGGTGATGCTCGACCAGCGAAAGCGAGGCGTCGTTGCGCAGGTCGACGAGGTGGCGCAGGTGTACGCCGGCATCGCCAGCGGTTGCCGAGGCGACGAACACCAGGTGCAGGATGGTTGCGGTGTCGCGATCGGCGCGGACAACTACGCCTTCTTCCGCCAAGGCAGCGTTGGCAACCGCGAAAAGCTCGTCGGCACCGGCATAGCGACGCTGCAGGATATTGGCATCGCGCGTCGTGCCATCGCGCAGGACGCGCGACAGCGGCTGGACGTCGAGACCTTCCGGCAGTCCATCGAGCGAGCTATTGCCAGCATCGAAATGCCCATCGACGAAGACCATGCGCGGCGACGGGATCGCTTGAAGCAGCTTCGCCAGCACATCGGCATCGACACTCGGCGGCGCCGGAGCCGTGACGAAACTTCGACGTTCCAAAGCACGCAGGGAGGTGTACTTCCACGCTTCGCTGCGCGGGCCGGGCAGGCCGTCCTGCAAGACGCTATCGAGCGACGTGCGACGGCTCTCGCCAAGGCCGGCGGCGTCGCGCGCGGCGAGCGTCTCGAACGCGGCGGCGAACGAATCGAGCAGGGCACTCATGTCAGGCCGCCTGCCCCGGCGCCTTGCGGCCCTCCAGCCAGGCATAGCCGTGCGCTTCGAGTTCCAGTGCGAGTTCGGGGCCGCCGCTCTCGACGATGCGGCCGTCGGCCAGCACATGCACCACGTCCGGTTTGATGTAGTCGAGCAGGCGCTGGTAATGGGTGATGACGAGGAAGGCGCGATCCGGCGAGCGCAAGGCGTTGACGCCATCGGCGACCGACTTCAGCGCATCGATGTCGAGCCCGGAATCGGTTTCGTCGAGGATCGCCAGCTTCGGTTCCAGCAGCGCGAGCTGGAATATCTCGTTGCGCTTCTTCTCGCCGCCGCTGAAGCCCTCGTTGACGCCGCGATGCAGGAGTTCGTCCTTCAAGTGCAGCACGGCGAGCTTCTCGCGCACGCGCTTGAGGAACTGCATCGAATCCAGTTCGCTCTCGCCGCGCGCCTTGCGCTGCGCATTCGCGGCAGCGCGCAGGAAGTAGGTGTTGTTCACGCCCGGAATCTCGACCGGGTACTGGAAAGCCAGGAACACGCCGGCGGCGGCGCGCTCTTCCGGTGCGAGATCGAGCAGCGGCTTGCCTTCGAACTCGACCGTGCCGGCGGTGACTTCGTAGCCCTCGCGGCCGGCCAGGATGTTGCCCAGCGTGGACTTGCCTGCGCCGTTCGGACCCATGATGGCGTGCACTTCGCCGGCCTTCACGTCGAGCGAAAGGCCTTTCAGGATCTCCTTGCCGGCGACGGTGGCGTGGAGGTTGTCGATCTTCAGCATGATGTCTAGCCCGTCATTCCGAACGCAGTGAGGAATCTGCTGTTCGTCTTCCTATGAAAAAAGCAGGTCCCTCGCCAAGCTCGGGACGACAATTCCTAACCCACGGAGCCCTCGAGGCTCACATCCAGCAGCTTCTTGGCTTCCACCGCGAACTCCATCGGCAGTTCGCGGAACACCGACTTGCAGAAACCGTCGACGATCAGGCTGACCGCGTCTTCCTGGCCGATGCCGCGGCTGCGGCAATAGAACAGCTGGTCGTCGCTGATCTTGGAGGTCGTGGCTTCGTGCTCGACGGTCGCGGTCGGGTTCTTGACCTCGATGTAGGGGAAGGTGTGCGCGCCGCACTGCTTGCCGATCAGCAGCGAGTCGCACTGGGTGTGGTTGCGCGCGCCCTCGGCGCTGGCGGCGACCTTGACCAGCCCGCGATAGCTGTTCTGCCCGCGGCCCGCGCTGATGCCCTTGCTGACGATCTTCGACTTGGTGCGCTTGCCGATGTGGATCATCTTGGTGCCGGTGTCGGCTTGCTGGCGATGATGGGTCAGCGCCACGCTGTGGAATTCGCCCACGCTGTCGTCGCCCAGCAGCACGCAGCTCGGGTACTTCCACGTGATCGCCGAACCGGTTTCCACCTGCGTCCACGTGACCTTGCTGCGTGCGCCGCGGCATTCGGCGCGCTTGGTGACGAAGTTGTAGATGCCGCCCTTGCCGTTCTCGTCGCCGGGGTACCAGTTCTGCACGGTGCTGTACTTGATCTCGGCATCGTCCAGCGCGACCAGTTCGACGACGGCGGCGTGCAATTGGTTGTCGTCGCGCATCGGCGCCGTGCAGCCTTCCAGGTACGAGACGTAGGCCGACTCCTCGCAGACGATCAGGGTGCGTTCGAACTGGCCGGTGTTGATCGCATTGATGCGGAAATACGTGCTCAGCTCCATCGGGCAACGCACGCCCTTGGGGATGAACACGAAGCTGCCGTCGGAGAACACCGCCGAGTTGAGCGCGGCGAAATAGTTGTCGCCGACCGGCACCACGGTGCCGAGATATTTGCGCACCAACTCCGGATAGTCGTGGATCGCCTCCGACATCGAACAGAACACGATGCCCTTTTCGGCGAGCTCCTTGCGGAAGCTGGTGCCCACGCTGACCGAGTCGAACACCACGTCCACCGCCACGCCGGCCAGCTTGGCGCGTTCGTGCAGCGGCACGCCGAGCTTCTCGTAGGTGTCCAGCAATTCCTGCGGCACGTCGGCGAGCGATGCGTATTTCGGGCCCTTCGGCGCGCTGTAGTAACTCAGCGCCTGCAGGTCGATCGGCTCGATCGCCAGCTTCGCCCAGTGCGGCACCGGCATGGTCAGGAAATGCCGATACGCGGCGAGTCGCCACTCGGTCATCCATTCGGGCTCGTCCTTGCGGGCGGAGAGCGCGCGGATGATCTCCTCGGAGAGGCCCGGCGGCAGCGAATCCGACTCGATGTCGGTGCTGAAGCCGGCGTCGTACTTGCGGCCCAGGCGCGCGTGGATCTGCGCGTTCGCTTCGCTTGGGGTTTCGATGATGGCGGTCTGGCGGGTCATCGGTGGGGTCCTCAGGCGTTCGCGAGTTGGGCGGCGATGCCCTTGCGCACCGGCATGCTGGGTGCCGGTTGCAGCATTTCCGCCAGGCTGACCCCGCGCAGGGCGTCGGCGACGACATCGTTGATCCGCCGCCAGTTGGCGCGCACGCCGCAGGATTGTTCGATGCCGCACTGGCCGTCGTGCAGGCTGCATTCGGTCATGCCCAGCGGGCCTTCCATTGCCTCGACGATCTCGACCAGGCTGATCGCGGCCGCGTCGCGGGCCAGCCGATACCCGCCGTTCGCGCCGCGGAACCCTTCCACCAGCCCGGCCTGGGCCAGCGGCTTGAGCACCTTGGCCACGGTCGGTGTTTCCAGCCCGGCGTGTTCGGCCAGGTCCGGCGCGCTGAGCACGTCGCCCGGCCGCGCGGCGAGCACGGTCAGGACCAGGGTGGCGTAGTCGGTGAGCTTGGTGACGCGGAGCATGGCGGGCGTGGCTCGAAAACGTACCGGAATTGTACGGTTTCGGGCGGCCGCGGCCAAGCGCAGGCTCCGGCTAGCGCTGCAGGCGGTCGATCCAGTCGGAAACGGCGCGGGTGTAAGCCGATAGCTGGCCGAGGGTCCGGTTGATCTCGCCATGGTCGAGCGGCTCGGGTTGCACCACCATCGCGACGCCCAGCGCGCGCCCGCGCGCCGCGAATTTGCGGGCTTCATCGCAGGGCGAGGTCGGGAAGCGGCGCTCGCTGGCGCAGACCAGCAGCATCGGCAGCCCACCGCGGGTCAGCTGCTGCTGCGGCGAGACCGACCGCCAGTAGGCGGGATCGTGACCAAACGCTTCTTGGTAAAGCTTCGGAACCCGGCGCTTGCCCATCAGCGCGGGCACGTCCAGCGCGCCGCTGTCCAGCGAAACGATGCCGCGCGGCGGCGTCGCGCCGGCTTGGGTCAGCATCCGCGGATCCGCGCCGAGCAACGCGACCAGGTGGGCACCGGCGGAATGCCCCATCAGCACCACGCGGGAGCGATCGAGCTGCCATTCGCCGGCACGCCGCTGCAGGGCGGCGACCGCGCGGGCGATATCGCGGGCCTGCTCCAGCGGCATCGTCTCCGGGAGCATCCGGTAATTGCTGGAGACCACCGCGTAGCCCTTCGGCAGCCAGTAGGCCAGTTTGTTGGCCAGGCCCGGGTTGGTCTTGTCGCCGTTGGCCCAACCACCGCCGTGCACGTAGAACACCACCGGCGCACGCGAGGGATTGGCCGGCAGGTAGAGGTCGAAGCGTTGCGCCGGATCCGGGCCGTAGGCGATGTTGCGTATGGGGCTGCCGCCCGCCGGCACGGCGACCGGGCGTTCCTGTCGGCTGGCCTCGCGCGCCTGCTTGAAGCGTTCGCGCACGCCCTGGGCGCTGGCGAGCGTGGGCAACAGGACGAGCAGGGCGAGGGCGGCGGAGAGCTTGCGCATCGTAGGGATTCCGCTGGGGAGTCCCGATGGCAACGTGCGGCTCCGTTGCCGGTTGACGCTCCTCAACCCGCGGCAGGGGCAGGCGGTGCAGCGGCGGATGCCGGTGCCGGCGGCAGCACCATCTGCAGGTAAGGCGGCGGTGGGGTCTGGCCGGGCGGCAGGTAGTCGGGTGCCTTGCTGCCGCCAGGTCCCAGCGAGCGGATGAAGCGATACAGCGCGCGACGATCATCCTCGGTCATCGCGCGCAGATTGAAGTCGGGCATGATCGGACGGGTGTGCAGTTCACCGGTGTACTTGAGCCATCCGGCTTCGTCCATCTCGCCTGCCTTGATGCGCAGGTTGGCTGCGTACGTCGTGCCCCACGGACCGGAGAAACCGACCGGCGAACCCGTCAGCCAGTCTTCGCGCGGCACGTCGCCGCCGCGCTCGCCATAGGCAGGCGTGTGGCAGTCGTTGCAGCCGGCGATGCGGATCAGATAGTCGCCGCGGGCGAGCAGCTCGGCGTCGCGGTCGATGCTGGCGATCGCCGGCGTGGCGCTTGCGCTCGCGGGCGGCGAGGGCGAGGTGCAGGCGGACAGCCCGAGGCAGGCGATCGAGGCAAGCACGGACATGGGGCTGCAGCGGTTCATCGGCGGGATCCTGCGGTGGACTTCGCTAGGCAAACGGCCCACCGCCGGGAAAGCGGTCAATGCGATGACGGCGCGCCCTTGCGTAGCTCACAATGCAGGCCCCGTCCTGCAGCCACGTCCGATGCCGAAGAAGATCATCACCCGCAAGTCCGCCATCCACGGCAACGGCATGTTCGCCGTGGCCGCGATCAAGAAGGGCGAGCGCCTGATCGAATACAAGGGTCGGCGGCGCACCCACGAGGACGTGGATGCCGGCGATACCGGCGATGCCGACAGCGGCCACACCTTCCTGTTCACGCTCAATGAAGTGTTCGTGATCGACGCCAACTTCGAGGGCAACAGCGCGCGCTGGATCAACCACAGCTGCGCGCCGAACTGCGAAGCGGTGCTGGAGGAGCACGAGGATGATCCCGAGAAGTCGCAGGTGTTCATCGATGCGAAGCGGGCGATCAAGCCGGGCGAGGAACTGACCTACGACTACGGCATCACCCTGGCCGAGCGCCACACCCCGCGCCTGAAGAAGATCTGGGCCTGTCGCTGCGGCGCGAAAGACTGCACCGGGACGATGCTGCGGCCGAAGCGCTGACGCAAGACCGTGCTTAGACACCCGCTCGTCATCCCTGCGAAGGCAGGGATCCAGCTCTTGAGAGCACTGGATATTCGGCTATCGCCGAAATAGGGCGCTACCTGCCTTCGCAGGGATGACCGCGAAACTGCGATGCGCCGCACCTGACGAAGGTTTACATGACTTGTGCCAGTCGGTAACGGTTGACGAAATCGTTACCGTGCGCGCCATCGCAGCAATCGCTGCCCGAACGTGATGTCCATGCGCCTGTCCCGCCACAAGAGTTCCCTGTTGTCGCTTTCCGTGCTGGCGGCGTTGTCCTCGCCCGCGCTGGCTCAGGTCAAGGTGGACGGCGTCATCGATCCCGCCGAATGGCAGGGCGCGCGCCATGTCACCGACTTCAGGATGGTCCAGCCGTTCACCCAGTCCGCGACTCGTCATCCCACCGAGGCCTGGATCCTGGCCACCCCGGACGGACTGGCGGTCGCTTTCCGCAACACCAAGATCGCCGGCGTGGAAACCCCGCGGCAGCGCAGCGCGCGCGACCAGGACGTGGCGATCGACCGGGTCAACGTGATGCTGGATTTCGATGGCGATGGTCGCAGCGGCTACGACTTCACCCTCACCGCCAGCGACAGCATCCAGGATTCCACCATCACCAGCGGCGGCAACTTCAGCAGCGACTGGGACGGCACCTGGCAGCACGCGGTGGCAGAGGATGACGACGAATGGACCGCTGAGCTGCTGATCCCGTGGCATACCGCGCCGATGAAGAAAGTGGCCGGCGACAAGCGCACGGTCGCGGTCTACCTGGACCGCGTGGTCGGCAGCGTCGGCGAGCGCATGGCCTGGCCGGCGGTCAGCTTCGAGCGGCCGCAGTTCCTCAACCAGTTCGAGAAGATCGAGATTCCGGTCTTCTCGCAATCCTTGCTGGCGATCACGCCATACGTGGTCGGCCTGCACGACCTGGTGGCCAGGGACAACAGTTTCGATGCCGGCGCCGACATCTTCTGGAAGCCGAACAGCCAGTTCCAGCTGACCGCGACGATCAACCCGGACTTCGGCCAGGTCGAGAGCGATTCGCTGGTGGTGAACTTCGGCGCGCAGGAAACCTTCTTCAGCGACAAGCGTCCGTTCTTCACCGAGAACCAGGGTTTCTTCGACTTCGGCCTGCTGTTCGACAACAGCCAGCTGCTGTACACGCGGCGCATCGGTGCGTCGGCGGACGACGGTAGCGGCCCGGCCGACATCACCGGCGCGATCAAGTTCAACGGCAGCATCGGCGCGACCCAGTACGGCGCGTTCGTGGCCGACGAGGGTGGCGATGGCGGCCGCCGCTTCAGCGCGCTGCGGCTGCAGCGTTCGTTCGGTTCGCACAACCTCGGCGCGATGGTGACCAATGTCGACCGGCCGTTCCTCGATCGCAACGCGAACGTGCTCGGCTTCGACCATCGCTGGCAGCCCGATCCCAGCCTGACCGTCTCCAGCACCCTGGTCGGCAGCGACATCGAACAGGCGGGCCAGCACACGCGCGACGTCGCCTTCACCTCGATGGCGCAGAAGACCTTCGCCAAGGGCTGGAGCGTGACCGGTTTGCTGATCCATTACGGCGAGGATTTCGAGGTCAACGACGCCGGCTACCTCGGCCGCAACGACCTCAACTACGCGCAGGTCGAGTTGGGCAAGCGCATCACCGAGCTGCCGGCAGAGTCCGCCTGGTCATCGCATAACCTGCGCTTCCGCGTGGAAGGCATGCAGAACAACGACGGTCTGTGGCTGCAGCGGCAGACTCGCTTCCAGGGCAACAGCCAGCGCAAGGACGGCGGCAACCTCAACTGGAACATGCAGCTGCGCACTGCCGCCTTCGACGACGAAATCACCCGCGGCAACGGGCCGATGCGCGTGCGCAACGGCGGCAATGGCTTCATCGGCCGCGGCTTCCCGCGGCGCGGCAACTGGCAGTTTGCCGTCGAGGGCAGCATCGGCGTGGCCAGCGGCCTGCGCCAGGACACGCCGTATGCGTGGAGCGCCTCGGTCAGCAGCACCTACTACATCAACGACGCGCTCAACATCGAGCTGTGGATGGGCCACGTGATGGACCAGGAACAGCTGATCTGGCAGGGCGACGAGCTGGGCCCCGGCCATGAAAACGTGGTTGCCGGCTTCCACATGAACCGCTACGACCTCAGCGCCAGCCTCAACTGGAACATCGGCACCCGCCAGGAATTACGGGTGAAGCTGGAAGCGCTGGGCTTCGATGCCGACAACCCCATCGCGTGGCGGCTGGGTACGGACGGCCGCGGCGTGGTCAGCAACGATCCGGTGCAACCCTTCAGCCTGCGCAACATGGGCTTCCAGGTACGCTATCGCTACGAGCTCGCGCCGCTGTCGAACCTGTACGTGGTGTACGGACGTGGCGGCTTCGGCTACGACCCGTTCGCCGCCGGTGCCTTCGACCAGTTCAACGATGCCTTCAGCCTGCGCAACGACGAGCAACTGGTGGTGAAGTTGGCGTATCGCTTCGAGTTGTAGCGCAGCATCTGCACGCCGCCGTCATCCCTGCGAAAACATCGCCGTCATTCCAGTGGCTGCCCGTCATCCCGGCTTTCGCCGGGATGACGGGCAAGAGCACTCAATCCTCGCCGTCGTGCGGCCAGCTGATGCCCAGCTCGCCGACGACCATGTCCTTGCCGGCGCTGGCCCATTTCGGATCGTCGCTGCGGAAGGTGGCGTCGCCTTGCGGCAATGCGTTGTCATCGGCCCCCGTGCGTGCGGTCAGGGTGACGCGGCGAAACAGCGGATTGCCGACCGCGTTGGCGAGCTTGCCGCCGTGCCAGTCCTGCACGGTGCCGCCGTAATCCCATGCAAGCCCGTAGAAACTCACCGGTGCGCCGTTGAGCGCGACCAATTCGGCCAGGCTCATGCCCGGGCGCAGGCCGGTGGCGTCATGCCAGAGCGACTCCGCATTGGTCACACGCAGTTCCTGGATCGGGGCGTCCTTGTTGTCGGCATCCAGCATCAGTTCGAGGCGCTTCGCCGGATCGTCGGGGAAGGCGACCAGCACCGGATAGGTGCCCATGCCTTCGGCACCGTTGAAGGTTTCCTCGCGCAGGTTGGTCTTGCCGAAGCGGGCTTCCAGTTGCGCCTGCGTGGTGAGCGGATTGAGGTCGCCGGGTAGTTCCCAGGTCTCGACGATCGGTGCCGCGGTTTCCGCTTCCACAGGCGCAGGCGCTTCGGCTGCGGGCGTCGTCACCGGCGCAGGTTTCGCGGCAGGTGGCGTTGGCGCAGGGGCCGGCGCGGGCGAGCACGCTGTCACCAGCATCGCCACGCTGGCGGTGAGCAGCACGCGCCTCATTGCAGGCCGGCGTCCGGATTGTCGCTGCTGCTGGCAGGCACGGCGGACTCGGTCGGCGGCAGCGGCATGGTTTCGGGTTCCGGTGGCTCGGGCGTGGCGGTCTGCGGCAGGCCGTCGATGTCGGTCGGCAATTCGCCATCGATCGGCACGATGTCCGCGGGCACTTCCAGTTCGTCCTCAACCGGGATCTCCACCGGCTGGCCCGGATTGGGCGTGGACTCGCCGGGGTTGGGCATGCCGGTGACCGAGCCGCTGACGGCATCGGGCTTCGGCAAGCCATCTTCACCGGTTGACCCAACGTTGCCCGGTGCGGCGTCCTTGCCGCAGCCGGCCAGCAGCAAAGCGGTCAGCGCGGCGATGATCGAAAGGCGTGTGCGATGCATGTCAGTCCAGTCGAATGGTGATCAGGCCCGGGTCGATGTCGACCCGTTCGATGCGGCGCGAAGCCATGCGGCCCACGGTGCTGTCGTCGAGCCGGTACACCGGCTCCTCGCGCGCGTAATCCAGCAGCCAGCTGTTGAGCATGCTCCGCGCGCTGTCGTTCATCACCCCGCCCAGCGCCGGCACGTCCACCGCGACGATCTGCGGCTGGTCCATGTGCAGGCCGCGGGTGCCGGGATCGAAACGCAGCCCGCTCTCCACGCTGAAATGACCGGACGGCGTGCGCGCGTTGCCGGGACCGCCCATGCCGATGTCGAAGTCCAGGTGCAGGCGACCGCCCGGCGGCAGGCTCAGGCGCGGGTTCATCAGGCTGAAGTTGAGCAGCCCGCCGAGTTTCTTGTAGTCGCGCGGGAATTTGCGGTCCAGCTGCGCCTGCAATTGCGGCGCGGTGAAGACGATGTCGCGGCCCAGCAACACGGACGTACCCAGGCTGGAACACGCGGCCAGCATGCCGGCGAGCAGCAGGGCGAGCAAGGCGATCGATTTGCGCATGGCGGCCTCGGCGGTGGCGGAGCCTGCATCCTCGCCAACGGCGGTGAACGTCCGGTTAGCGGGGCGGCGGCGCGTTCAAGTGTGACGGTTTCGCATCGCGCAGGCGAGGGTATGGGTTGAGTGCGCCGGCTTGGTTGTAGATGCCGTAGTGCAGGTGCGGCGGCGTGGTCCGCGCGTTGCCGGTGTTGCCGACGATGCCGATGACTTCGCCCGCGCGAACCCGCTGCCAGGCATGCAGGCCGGGTGCCCAGTCGTCGAGGTGGGCGTAGTAGTGGCGCTCGCCGCCGGGACCGAGCACCCATGCATGCCTGCCGCCGATCCCGTAATCGCCGATCCGCGCCACGATGCCGTCGGTCGCGCTCAGCACCGGCGTGCCGCGCTCGGCGAAGATGTCGGTGCCCTGATGCCTGCGCCCGCCATCGCGTGGACCGCCCCAGGTGTCGGCGATGGCACGAACGCGAACCCCGGCCACCGGCACCGGAACTTCCAGCGCTGGCGGTTGCCGCCACAGGCGGAACAGTTCGGGCAAGGCACGCGGCATCGGCGAGGCCCGCCACCACAGGGCCAGCGCGACGCCGACCACGAGCAGGAACAACAGGCTGGCGGGGAAGCGGCGGCGGCGAACGGGGCTGGCGGCATGTGTCGGCATGCCGCCAGCATGGCGACGGGCGGTTGAAGCGGACGTGTGGGCTCAGTCGTCGTCGTGGTGCGGCGACTTCCAGGCCTCGACGAGTTTCTGCTGGACCTGCGGCGGAACCGGTTCGTAATGGCTGAAGTCCAACGCATAACGACCACGCCCGGCGGTCACCGATTTCAGTTCCGCCGCGTAACCCTCCAGTTCCGACAGCGGCACCTGCGCCTTGACCACGATCTCGCCGCGTTGCGAATCGGTGCCGTTGATGCGTGCACGCTTCGACGACAGTCCGCCGCTGATGTCGCCCATGTGCTGCTCGGGCGCGGTGACTTGCAGTTCGGCGATCGGCTCCAGCACCTGTGGTCGTGCCTTGCCGATCGCATCCAGGAACGCCTTCTTGCCGGCAGCGACGAACGCGACTTCCTTGGAATCCACCGGGTGATGCTTGCCGTCGTACACGATCACGCGCACGTCCTGCATCGGGTAGCCGGCGACCGCGCCGCCGGACAGCACCTGGCGCACGCCTTTTTCCACCGCCGGCAGGAACTGGCCCGGGATGGTGCCGCCCTTCACTTCATCGACGAACTCGAAACCGCCACCGCGGGGCAGCGGTTCGATGCGCAGGAACACCTCGCCGAACTGGCCGGCGCCACCGGTCTGTTTCTTGTGGCGATGGTGGCCGTCGGCGTTGCTGCTGATGGTTTCGCGGTAGGCGATGCGCGGCGGATGCGTCTTCACGTCGACGCCGTACTTGTCCTTCAAACGCTGCAGCATGATCCGCAGGTGCAGGTCGGACAGCCCGCGCATCACCGTCTCGTTGGTTTCGATGTTGTGTTCGACCAGGAAGGCCGGGTCTTCCTCTGCCAGTTTGTGCAGCGCGGTCGCCAGCTTCTGTTCCTGGCCCTTGCTGGCGGGCTCGATTGCAAGCCCGAACATCGGCTTCGGGAACGCCATCGGTGCCAGGTGGATGTGATCCTCGTCGTGCGAGTCGTGCAGCACCGCATCGAAATGCAGGTCGTCGATCTTGGCCACCGCGGCGATGTCGCCGGGAATCGCCTGCGCCACTTCGACGTGGTCCTTGCCCTTGAGCTTGAACAGGTGGGCGACCTTGAAGGCCTTCTTGCCGTCGTCGACGAACAGCTGGGTGTCCTTCTTCACCGTGCCCTGGTAAACCCGGAAGATGCCGAGCTTGCCTACGAAGGGATCGTTGATGATCTTGAACACGTCGGCGATGACATGCGCCTGCGGATCGGGGGTGGCGACGATCGGTTGCGCCTCGTCGCCGGTGCCCTTCATGAAGGGCGGCGGATTGGCCTCGCCGGGATGCGGGAACAACCGCTCCGCCACGTCGAGCAACTCGCGCACGCCGGCGCCGCTGCGCGCGGACACGAAGCAGACCGGCACCAGGTGGCCCTCGCGCAGGCATTGCTCGAAGGCGTCGTGCAGTTCCTGTCCGGACAACCCGCCCTCGCCGAGGTCGAGGTAATGGTCCATCACGGTCTCGTTGATCTCGACCACCTGGTCGATGATCCTGCGGTGCCAGTCGGCGACCGGGCCGAGGTTGCTGGTGCCGGTGGATTGCCAGAAGCAGTCGACGACGGATTTTCCGCCTTCGTTCGGGAGGTTGAGCGGCAGCACTTCGCTGCCGAAGGTCTCGCGCAGGTTGTCCAGCAACGCACCGAGTTTCGCGCCCGGATGATCGATCTTGTTGACCACGATCACCCGGCACAGACCGCGCGCCTTGGCGTGCTCCATCATCCGGTGGGTGCCGTAGCTGATGCCGGTGTCGGCATCCACCACCACCGCCACCGTTTCCACCGCCGCCAGCGCGGACAGGGTCGGGCCGCGGAAATCCGGATATCCGGGGGTGTCGATCAGGTTGACGTGGATCGGCGGTTGCCCGAGCGGGGCGTGGTCGATGCTGGCGATCGCGGCGTCGATGGAATGGCTGCGTTCGCGTTCGATCGGGTCGAAGTCGGAGACCGTGCTGCCGCGTTCGATGGTGCCTGCCGTCTGGATGGCGCCGCCGGCATGCAGCAGGGCTTCGAACAGGGTGGTCTTGCCGGCGCCGGGGTGGCCTGCCAGGGCCACGTTGCGGATCTGCTGTGTGCTGTAGGACATGAGCCCGTTCCTCCTTCGCATGCGAATGGACGTGGCGTCATGGCTGTCCGCGCTTTGCGCCGGAGCGGTGCGCTCGGCGGGCGGTCATGGCGGACTGGCACCTTAGCGCGGAATCCGGCGGCCATGTCTTGCGCTGCAACATCGCCCGCAGCGCTATTCGCTTGTCATCCCTGCGGAGGCAGGGATACAGTGACTTCGATCCTTCAAAGACAAAACGCTGGACCCCAGCCTTCGCTGGGGTGACGAGCAAAAAGCGCCGGGATGACGAACTCTCGAGTTGCCTAGGCCACCCGCAACCGCAGCGCGTGCAGCCTTGCGTAGTGAGGCTGGCATGCATCGACTACCGCTTGCGCGGCCTCGCTCAGTTCGATCGCCCGCGGCCCCGGCGCCTCGAAGCCGGTGGATTCCCGGACATGCGCATACCAGTGTGGCGCCCAGATGCCATCGCTCCGGCGAGGCCCTTTCGGCCAGCGCAGCATGCGTTCGCTGAAGTCGATGCCGAGCCAGTCGCACAACCCGCGCAAGTGCGCTTCCGGCGCGCGCAGGAAATCGCCGGAATCGATCACCGGCGGCGCTTCGCCGCCTGCAGCGAGTTCCTCGTAAAGCTCGACCTGTTGGCGCAGGCCGATGTCGTCCGCTGCGATTTCCGCCCGCGACTTCACATAGGACGCCACGACCTCGCGCGGGTCGCGGATCAGCAGGACGTTGCGCAGCCCGCCAATCCAGCCATGGTCGATGTGCGGCAGCAGGTGGTGGGTCATGTGCTTCTGGTACCAGACCGGTGCATCGCCCGGCGCGGGGCCGGTCAACGCATCGACGACCTTGCGCCAATCGGTCTCGCCGTCGGCGATCACTTCGTCGCGGCCGGGATGGTCCAGGCCGGTATCGGCGAGGTAGTGCGCATACAGCGGTTCGTCGCTGACCGCGCAGTCCTCGCGGTTTTCCCAGGCGCGCATCATCGCGGTGGAGATGTTGCGCGGGCCAGACCACATCGCGATCCGCAAGGGTTCGCTCACGGCGAAACGCCTGCGAGTTTTTTGCGAGCGGCGATGTCGCGCGCGAGCCAGTCGCGATACAGGCCTTGCAGGCGCTCCACCATCGGCCCGCGCCCGCTGCTGATCGCGCGCCCATCGATGCTGCGCACCGGCACCACGCCGGCGAAGGTGCCGGTGACGAAGGCCTCGTCGGCACCATAAACCTCGGTCAGGCTGAAGTTTTTCTCGAACACCGGGATGCCGGCCTCGCGGCAGATTGCGATCACGTTGGAACGGGTGATCCCGCCCAGGCAGTAATCGCCGGTCGAGGTCCACACCTCGCCCTTGCGGACGATGAAGAAATGAGTGGAATTGCAGGTGGCCACGAAGCCATGCGGATCCAGCATCAGGCCTTCGTCGGCGCCTGCCGTGTAGGCCTGGATGCAGGCGGTGATGCAGTTGAGCTTGCTGTGCGAATTGAGCTTGGGATCCTGCACGTCGGGGAAGCCGCGGCGCACGTGCACGGTGAACAGGGTGATGCCGTGCGCCGCGTGTTCCGGCGATGCGGTCTTGTACTCGGGAATGATCACGACGGTGGCCGGGCCGACGGTCACACGCGGGTCCTGGTAGGGCGTGCGCTTGACCCCGCGGGTCACCATCAGGCGGATGTGCACGCCGCTGCCGGTGTCCATGCCGTTGCCGGCCAGGGTGTCGCGGATCGCCGCTTCCAGCGCGGCGCGATCCATGCCGATGTCGAGCATGATCGCCTTCGCGCCTTCGTACAGGCGGTCGAAGTGGGCGTCGAGGAAGGCCGGCTGCCCGTCGACCACGCGCAGGCCTTCCCACACGCCATCGCCGAGCACGAAGCCGCTGTCGAACACCGACACGAACGCCTGGTCGCGATGATGCAGCGTGCCGTTGATCCAGATGCGGATGTCGGCGTTGCGCGAGTCGTCCGTCGCGTGCTGGGTGCCTTGGGTCATTGCGCTGTAACCTCCGGATTCGGTGCGTTGGATGGTAGCGCCCGGCCCGGCAAGCTGTCGGCGCGCTAAACAGGTTCAGCGGCGGGGTGCCGATTCAGCTTCGCGTCAATCCCCGCGCCGCACTGTTCGCCTCGCGCCGGACAAATCCTCTTTCCCGGCGACGGGGATCCACCATGAAGCGCCTTTCCTCCGCCCTGCTGGCCGTTGGCCTGATCGTCGCCAGCACCACTGCCTTCGCACAGTCTGGTTACGACAACCGCTACGGCAACGATCGCTACCAGTCACAAGGCGAGGGCTATTACGACTACGCCCGCGTCGTTCGCGTGGATCCGGCACTGGATGGCGACTATCGCGGCTATGACGACGACCGCACCTCGGGCTACTACGGCAACGGCGGCCAGCGCTGCTACGAAACCACCACCGCCGGCCGCTACGAGCGCGACGGTGGTTACCAGGATGGCTACCGCAACGACGGCTACTACGACAACTACGGTCGTTCGCGCAGCGGCTACGGCTACGGCAACGAAGGCGGCCGCAACGTCGCCACCATCGTCGGCGGTATCGCCGGCGCGGTGCTCGGCAGCAAGATGGGCGGCGGTAGCGGTACCTACGCCACCACCGCCATCGGCTCGATGGTCGGCGGCATGGCCGGTCGGCAGATCTACGACCAGACCCAGCAGAACCGGTACGTGCGCCCCGCCAGCGTCCGCGTCTGCGACCCGGAACCCGTGCGCAGCAACGGCTACGGCAGTTACAACGACGGCTACGACAGCTACCGCACCGGCAATGCGACCGCCTACGACGTCACCTACGAATACAACGGCCGTCGCTACACCCGCCGGATGGACTACCACCCCGGCGAACGCGTGCGCGTCCGCGTGGATGTCTCGCCGCAGTAAGAAATCGATGCAGTGATCGCAACGAAGGGGCCGCAAGGCCCCTTCTCTCTCTTGGCATCTTTGCTGCAGGGCGCAGAGAATGCGCCGACATGTCCTGCAGGAGACGGCAATGGCGAAGGTGACGGGGATCGGCGGGGTGTTCTTCAAGAGCACGGGGAAGGGCGCGGCGCTGGGCGCGTGGTATCGCGATCACCTGGGGTTGGAGTTGTCGGATTTCGGCGGGGCGGTTCTGAAGTGGCCGGAAGACAAAGCGGAAGATGGCGGGCTCACCGTCTGGTGCGTGGCCGACGCCGACAGCACATGGTTCAGCCCCAGCGAGGCCTCGATGATGGTGAATTACCGCGTCGACGATCTGGATGGGTTGCTGACGCAATTGCGGGCCGCCGATGTGGCGATCGTCAAGGGTCCCGAGTCGCACGAAAACGGCAAGTTCGCCTGGATCATGGATCCCGAAGGCAACAAGGTGGAGCTGTGGCAGCCGATGGCGTGGGCACCGGGCAACAAGGGCGATTGAGCGGCATCGCGCTTTTGTGGGAGGGGCTTCAGCCTCGATCTGTCGGGGCTGAAGTACTCACGGAAGAGCATCGGGGCTGAAGCCCCTGCCACAAAGCTGGCGCGCGAGTGGCTACTCCGGCCAGTCCAGCGACCCGCTCACCACCGCCACCGCGCGCCCGCCCGACCACACATCGCCATCGGCATCGATGCTCAGTTCGATGATCGCGTCATGGCCGACTTCGCGGCCCTGGCTGACGCGGTAGAAACCGCCGGGCAGGTCGGGCAATGCGTTGCGTTCGGCGAGCCACGCGGCCAGCGTCGCGTTGGCAGCGCCGGAGGCGGCGTCCTCGAATTGCGCCGGTGCGCCAACGAAGGCGCGCACGGCGAAGTGATAGACCGGGTCGTCGCTGCGTGCGTAGACGAACAGGCCCATGCTCTCGGTGGCGTTGGCCAGCGCGATGATCGCGTCCCAGTTGGGGGTGGCATTGCGCAGCGCGGTTTCGCTGGCCAGTTCGGCCAGCCACCACCGGCGGCCGCCGTCCATCAGCACCGGTGGCAGTTCGCCCAGTTCCAGTCCGGCCACGGCATCGCGCAGGCGCGGGTCGTCGGGTGTGGCGATCTCCTGCACGCGGGCACGCGGGGTGCGCACGGCGATGGTGCGTTCCGCGCCTTCACTGGTGACCTTCAGCGGCAATTTGCCGGCGATCCCGTCCTGCACAACGAAGCCTTCGCGCGCTGCGATCAGTCCGGCATCCAGCAGCGCATGCGCGGTGCCGACGCTGGGATGGCCGGCGAATGGCACTTCGCGGCGGGGGCTGAAGATGCGGATGCGGTGGGTAGCGTCGTCGGACACCGCGGGAAACACGAAGGTGGTTTCCGGCAGCCGCGTCCACTTGGCGATCGCCTGCATCGCCACGTCATCGAGGCCTTCGGCATCCAGCACCACGGCCAGCGGATTGCCGTCGCCGGGGCGCGAGGCGAACACATCGAGTTGCACGTAGCGACGGGGCATGGCGGAGTGGTCAGACGGGGCCGCGCAGCTTACCAATCCAGGGTGCCGGCGATGACCTGCTGCACCTCACCGCCAATCCAGACCTCGCCGTCATCGTCCACGCGCACATGCACGCGGCCGTCGCGGCCGAGTTCGCGGCCCTGGCTGGCGATGTAGCGGCCATCACCGCCGGGCAGGCGGCCTTGCGCATGCAGCAGCGCGCCGACCAATGCGTTGGCGCTGCCGGTCACCGGGTCTTCCGGCACGTTGACCGCGTCGCCAGGGCAGAAGGCGCGGACCACGACGTCGTGGCCATCCTCGGGCTCCAGCGCGAAGATCGCCACGCCGGTGGAGCTCGTCGCGTTGGTCCATGCAGCGATGGCGGCGAAGTCCGGCTTGAGGCCGCGCAGCGCTTCGGCCGATGCGGCTTCGACCATCCACCACGACGGCCCGTTGTTCCACAGCGCGGCGGGCTGCCCGGGGAGTGCGATGGCGTCCAGTCCGGCCTGCGGCGCGTATTCCTGCAAGTGTTTCGCGCGCGGGCTGCGCACGGCGACGCGCGGCTGGGCATGGTCGCCAGTGATCTCGACCGGCAACAGCCCGGCCTCGCACTGCTGCACCAGTTGGCCGTCGCGCGGGGTGGCGAGGCCGTGCACCACCGCTGTCCACGCTGCGCCCACGCTGGGATGGCCGGCGAAGGGCAGTTCGCTGCCCGGGGTGAAGATGCGGATCCGGTAGTCCGCTCCCCCATCGGGCGGCAGGAAGAAAATCGTCTCCGACAGGTTCAGCCACGCGGCCAGTGCCTGCATCGCGGCGGTGTCCATGTCGCCGGCATCGAACACCACGCCCAGCGGGTTGCCGGTGCCGGCGCGCGCGGCGAAAACATCGAGCTGCAGGTATCCCAGTTTCAGAGCAGGACGTGGCATGTCGGGCGCGTCTCACGGGCGGGGAGGCCGGCTAGAATGCACCACCCCCGCGCCGCGGGTCTTCCCTCCCCAAATTCCCCAGGGCCCATGTCCATTTCCCCCTCGTCCGACGATCACTGGCTGGTGCTGAAGTTCGGTGGCACATCGGTGTCGAAACGCGAGCGCTGGGACACCATCGGGCGGTTGGGGCAGGAACGCGCGGAGCAGGAAGGCGCGCGGGTGCTGGTGGTGGTGTCGGCGCTGTCCGGTGTCACCAACGAGCTGACCGCGATCGCGAACGGTGACGATGTTGCGGGCCGTGTCGCCGCACTCATCGAACGGCATCGCGCCTTCTGCAGCGACGAACTCGGCATCGATGCCGATGCCGCCATCGGCGAACGCCTGCGCGCGCTGGAAGCCCTGCGCGACGATCCGCGCGCGGCGTCACGTACGCTCGACTGGCAGGCCGAAGTGCTCGCGCAGGGCGAATTGCTGTCCTCGACGCTCGGTGCGGCCTACCTGCGCGGGCAGGGCCTCGACTTCGGCTGGTGCGATGCGCGCGAGTGGCTGGACGCATTGCCGCCGCAGCCCAACCAGACCGACTGGTCGCAGCGGTTGTCGGTGAACTGCCAATGGCAGGCCGACACCGCATGGCGCACGCGATTCACGGCGCAGCCCGCGCGGCTGTTGCTGACGCAAGGCTTCATCTCGCGCCACCAGGACGGCGGCACCGCGATCCTCGGGCGCGGTGGTTCGGATACGTCGGCGTCCTATTTCGGTGCCTTGCTCGGCGCGCGTCGCGTGGAAATCTGGACCGACGTGCCCGGCATGTTCAGCGCCAATCCGCGCGAAGTGCCGGACGCACGCCTGCTGACCCGGCTCGACTATTACGAAGCGCAGGAAATCGCCACCACCGGTGCCAAGGTGCTGCATCCGCGCTCGATCAAGCCATGTCGCGATGGCGGCGTGCCGCTGTGCATCCTCGATACCGGCCGCCCGCAGTTGCCGGGCACGCGCATCGACGGCAGCGCAGCGGCAGTGGCCGGGGTCAAGGCGATCAGCCGACGCAACGGCATCGTGCTGGTGTCGATGGAAGGCATCGGCATGTGGCAGCAGGTCGGCTTCCTCGCCGACGTGTTCGCGCTGTTCCGCAAGCACGGCCTGTCGGTCGACCTGATCGGTTCCGCCGAGACCAACGTCACCGTGTCGCTGGATCCGTCCGAGAACCTGGTCAGCACCGATGTGCTGTCGGCGTTGTCGGCCGACCTGTCGAAGATCTGCAAGGTCAAGATCATCGTGCCCTGCGCGGCGATCACGTTGGTTGGGCGCGGCATGCGCTCGCTGCTGCACAAGTTGTCCGAGGTCTGGGCGATGTTCGGGCGCGAGCGGGTGCACCTGATCTCGCAATCGTCGAACGACCTCAACCTGACCTTCGTGGTCGACGAGGCCGCGGCCGACGGCATGCTGCCGAAGCTGCACGCCGCGCTGATCGACAGCGGCGCGATGCCGGTCTACGAGACCGAGGTGTTCGGCCCGCGCTGGCGCGAGATCAACGGCGCGATCCGTCCGCGGCCGACGCCGTGGTGGCATGCGCCACGCGAACGCCAGCGCCTGCTCGAACTGGCCGAAGGCGAAACGCCGCGCTACGTCTATCACCTGCCGACGGTGCGTGAACGCGCGCGCCAGCTGAAGGCGATCACCGCAGTCGATCATCGTTTCTACGCGATCAAGGCGAGCTCGAATCCGGACATCCTGCGCACACTGGCGGAGGAAGGCTTCGGCCTGGAATGCGTCTCGCTGGGTGAGCTGCAGCGTGTGTTCGCAGCCGTGCCGGGCTTCGATCCCGCGCGGGTGCTGTTCACCCCGAACTTCGCGCCGGTGAGCGAGTACGAAGCGGCCTTCGCGCTGGGCGTCAACGTCACCGTCGACAACGTGGAACTGCTGCGCCAATGGCCGGAGATGTTCCGCGGTCGCACGTTGTGGTTGCGCATCGACCTGGGCCACGGCGATGGCCACCACGCCAAGGTCAACACCGGCGGCAAGGAGGCCAAGTTCGGCCTGTCGACGCAGCGGGTGGAGGAATTCCTGGAGCTGGCGCGCGTGCTCGGCGTGCGCATCAGCGGCCTGCATGCGCACCTCGGCAGCGGCATCGAGACCACCGCGCACTGGAAGCTGGTGGTCGATGAGCTGGCCGGCTTCGCGCGGCGCATCGGCACGGTCGAAGTGCTGGACATCGGCGGCGGCCTGCCGATCGCCTACAGCGCCGACGACGAGCCCTTCGACCTCGATGCCTGGGCGGAAGGCCTGGCGCAGATCAAGGCCGTGCATCCCGCCTTCCGATTGGCGATCGAGCCGGGCCGCTTCCTGGTCGCCGAATCCGGCGTGCTGTTGGCGCGCGCAACGCAAGTTGTAGAGAAGGACGGTGTGCACCGGGTCGGACTGGATGCGGGCATGAACGCGCTGATCCGGCCGGCGCTGTACGACGCCTGGCACGACATCGTGAACCTGGCGCGGCTGCACGATGCCTGCGACACCGATTTCGACGTGGTCGGTCCGATCTGCGAATCCAGCGACATCTTCGGCAACCGGGTCAAGCTGCCGGCGGCGACGGCCCCGGGCGACGCGATGGTGATCGCCGACGCTGGTGCCTACGGTTTCAGCATGGCCAACACCTACAACCTGCGCGCACTGCCCGCAGAGGACATCCTTGATGGGCCGTCGAATGAGTGACTGGGTGTTCGAGCGCGACGCGATCCGCGCGTTCCGTTTCGTGCGATGCGGCTTCGATCCCGCCACCGGCGTGGCGCGGCTGGTCTATGCCTTCGACGACGGCCCGGAGCTGGTCGAGACGGTGACATTGCCCGGCGCGCCGTTCGCACTGGATGATGCGCGCGCTGCTGCTGCAGAGCGTGCTTTGCAGCTGCTGCACCTGATCGCCGGCGTGAGCTACTACAAGGCGGCAGTGCCCGCGGAAATCCGCATCGAGGGTTACGCCATCGATGCCGATACTGCGACGTTGCTGGACGCGGTGTACCTCAACGGGCTTGGCGAGTTCGCCTATCGCAATGGGCTGGATTTGCGCGGGCGGATCCGCTTCCCGCATCTCGACGATGCGGCGGCGCCTGCGCCGGTACTCGGCCTGCGCGAACACGCGCTGGTCGCCATCGGCGGCGGCAAGGATTCGTTGGTCAGCATCGAGGCCCTGCGCGCGGAAGGCGTGGCGCAGACGGTGACCTGGATCGGCGGGTCGCAGCTGATCGCTGCCTGCGCGGCGCACACCGGCTTGCCCACGTTCAACATCGGCCGCCAGCTGGCACCGCAATTGTTCGACCTCAACCGCCAGGGCGCGTGGAACGGGCACATCCCGGTGACTGCGGTGAACTCCGCGATCATCGCCTTCGCCGCGGTGGTGCTGGGCGTCGACCAGGTGGTGTTCTCCAACGAACGCTCGGCGAGCTACGGCTCGATCATCCCCGGTACCGGCGAGGTCAACCACCAGTGGTCGAAGGGCTGGGCGTTCGAATCCGCGTTCGGCGCGCACCTGCAATCGCATGTCGCCGCCGACTTGCAGTACTACTCGTTGCTGCGCCCGCTCAGCGAGCTCGCGGTCGCGCGGCAGTTCGCGAAGACGGATCGCTACGACGCGCACTTCTCCAGCTGCAATCGCAATTTCCACATCCTCGGCGAACGGCCGACCAGCCGCTGGTGCGGGGTCTGCCCCAAGTGCCATTTCGTGTTCCTCGCGCTGGCGCCGTTCGTGCCGAAGCTGCGCCTGGTCGGTATCGTCGGTCGCAACCTGCTGGACGATCCGGCGCAGACCGCCGGCTTCGATGCCTTGCTCGAATACCAGGACCACAAGCCGTTCGAGTGCGTGGGCGAGGGCCGCGAATCGCGGGCGGCGATGGCCGCACTGGCGCAACGCCCGGAATGGCGCGAGGACGCGCTGGTCGCACGCTTCGCCCGCGAGATCGCGCCGCAGTTGCACGCAGATGGCCTGCGCATCGAACCGTTGCTGGTGCTGGATGAGGAACAGCGGATTCCTGCGGCGTTGTGGGAACGACTGCGTGACCGTTTCGCCGCCTGAGCGCGCATGAAGATCGTCGACCTTGCCGGCAAGCGTGTCGCCTTGTGGGGCTGGGGGCGTGAGGGCCGTGCGGCGTACACCGCGTTGCGCACGCGCTTGCCGCCGCAAGCGTTGACGTTGTTCTGCAGCGAAGCCGAAGCCGTCGAGGCGGCGGCTTCGCATGATCCGTTGCTGGCGATCGAACACGCGCCCAACGGCGAGCGCCTTGGTGCATTCGACGTGGTGGTGAAGTCGCCCGGCATCAGCCCGTATTCGCCGGCCGCACTGGTCGCAGCGGCGAGCGGCACGCACTTCATCGGGGGCACCGCGCTGTGGTTCGGCGAGCGCGCCGATGCCGACGGCAACCTTCCCAGCACCATCTGCGTGACCGGCACCAAGGGCAAGAGCACCACCAGCTCGCTGCTGGCGCACCTGTTGCGCGCGGCTGGCATGCGCACCGCGCTGGCCGGCAACATCGGCGTGCCTCTGCTGGAGCTGCTGGACGGCCAGGCCGAGGCGTGGGCCATCGAGCTGTCCAGCTACCAGACCCGCGATGTCGCCGCATCCGGCGCGCGGCCGGGCATCGCCATCGTCACCAACCTGCATCCCGAACACCTCGACTGGCATGGCAGCGAAGCGCGCTATATCGAAGACAAGCTCGCGCTGCTGACCGAAGCGAAGCCACGCATCGCCGTGCTCAATGCCGCTGATCCGCGCCTGGCCGCGCTGCCGTTGCCTGATTCCGAGATCCAGTGGTATGGCGATGCGCGTGGCTGGCACCTGCGCGAAGACGCGCTGTATCGGGCCGACGAATTCGTGATGGACACCGCGTCGCTGCCGCTGCCGGGCTGGCACAACCGCAGCAACCTGTGTGCCGTGCTCACCGCGCTGGATGCATTCGGATTGGATGCGGCTGCACTCGCGCCACACGCAGCCACGTTCCAGCCGCTGCCCAATCGCCTGCAACCGCTCGGCGAGCGCGACGGCATCCTCTACGTCAACGATTCCATCAGCACCACGCCGATGGCCACGCTGGCCGCGCTGGCGCTGTATCGCGACCGCCCGGTGGCGTTGCTGGTCGGCGGGCATGATCGTGGCCTGCCGTGGGACGAATTCGCGGCGGCGATGCGCACGCAGGCGCCCCGCGCGATCGTGACCCTTGGACAGAACGGCCCGCGCATCCGCGTGCTGCTCGATCCGATTGCCGAGGCGCGCGGCTTCGCGCTGTCGTCTGCGAGCGACTTGGCGGAGGCGATGTCGCAGGCGCGTGCTGCGTTGCCGGCCGGTGGCGTCGTGCTGCTCTCGCCCGGAGCCCCCAGCTTCGGGATGTACAAGGATTACGTGGCGCGTGGCCGCCATTTCGCCGAGCTCGCCGGCTTCGACCCGGACGCGATCTCGGGCATCGCCGGGATGGGGATCGCGTAGGGCGTCGCTGGTCATCCCGGCCTTCGCGGGAATGACGGCATGGAAGTTCACCTCGCTTGCATCTTCCCGCGGTAGCGTAGGCGCTCTTCCCCCGGAGATCCCGCCATGCGCCGCCAGCCTTTCAGCCGATTGCTGCTCGCCCTTGGACTGCTGCTTGCCACTTCGCCCGCGTTCGCCGCGATAGTGGCGAAGCCGGTCGAGTGGAAAGTCGGCAAGGACCGCTTCAGCGGCTATGTCGTCTACGACAACGCCAGCACCGACAAACGCCCCGGCCTGGTGATGGTGCCGAACTGGATGGGCGTGACGAAGGACTCCATCGAGCGCGCCAAGGCGGTGGCCGGCGACGACTACGTGGTGCTGGTCGCGGACGTTTACGGCAAGGGCAAGCGGCCGAAGAATGCGAAGCAGGCCGGTGCGTTCGCAGGCGGCCTGCGCGGCGATGACCGCAGTGTCCTGCGCGCGCGCATGGACGGGGCGGTGGCTGCATTGAAGGCGCAGGCGACGAAATCGCCGCTGGATGCGGAGAGGATCGGCGCGCTCGGCTTCTGCTTCGGTGGCTCCGCCGTCTTGGAACTGGCGCGCGAGGGCAGTGAGCTTGCCGGGGTGGTCAGCCTGCATGGCGGCATCGCACCCGGCGCGAAATCGACGACTGCCGCGGAAGTGAAGACACCGGTGCTGGTGCTCAACGGCGCAGCCGACAAGGCGGTGTCCGATGCCGACATCCTCGCCTTCGAGAACGAGATGGACGCCGCCGGTGCTGACTGGCAGTTCGTGGATTTCGCGGGTGCGGTGCATTGCTTCGCGGAGCCCAGTGCCGGCAACGATCCGTCGACCAATTGCGCCTACGACGAACGCGCGGCGAAACGCGCCTACCGGATGCTGGCGGACTTCTTCGAGGAACGCTTCGACACCAACGACTGAGCGCGACTCAGTGGTCGCGACTGACCGAGTAGTGCGCGAGGCCGCGCAGCGCGGCGACGAAATCGTTGTCGTCCAGGCCCGCCAGTGCAGCCTCGGCATCGCGTGCGTACCGGAGCGCGCAGTCGCGGCTGTAGTCCAGGCTGCTGCAGGCGTGGATCGCGGCCATGACCTGCGGCAGCGCGCCGGTATCGCCCTGCTGGATGGCTGCGCGCAACACGGCTTGCGTCGCGGCATCGCTGTGTTGCATCGCGTGGATCAACGGCAGCGTGGCCTTGCCTTCGGCCAGGTCGTCGCCCAGGTTCTTGCCCAGCGTTTCCGCGTCCGATGCATAGTCGAGCACGTCATCGGCGATCTGGAATGCATAGCCCAGGGCCATGCCGTACCGATGCAGTGCGTCGCACGTCGCGGCATCGGCACCTGCCAGCAACGCACCCAGGCGCGTCGCGGCGGCGAACAGCACCGCGGTCTTGCGTTCGATCACCCGCAGGTAGGCGGCTTCGTCGGTATCCGGGTTGCGCACGTGAAGCAGCTGCAGCACCTCGCCCTCGGCGATGGTGTTGGTGGTGTTGGCCAGCAGTTGCTGCACGTCCATGCGCTCCAGTTCGACCATCAACTGGAAGCTGCGCGAATACAGGAAATCGCCGACCAGCACGCTGGCCGCGTTGCCCCACACCGCGTTCGCGGTCTTGCGGCCGCGGCGCAGGTCGGATTCGTCGACCACGTCGTCGTGCAGCAGGGTGGAGGTGTGGATGAACTCGACCACTGCCGCCAACTGATGGGCATCGGCACCGCGATGGCCCAGCGCACCCGCGGTCAGCAGCAACAGCATCGGCCGCAGCCGCTTGCCGCCAGCGCCGATGATGTACTCGGCGACCTGATTGATCAGCACCACGTCGGAGGCCAGCCGCTGGCGGATCAGCGCATCCATCGCCGCCATCTCCGAGGTCGCAAGGGCCTGGATCGCGGGCAGGTCGAGTCGGCGTGGGGCTGGCGCGGCGGTGTCGTGCATGGGCTGTCGCTTGGGCGGATGCGCGATTATAAGCCGCAGCCGACATGGCCGGCCCCGCTGCCCGCGTAACGGGTTATCCGGGCAGCAAGGCGGCCCCGGAGGCGGTCTGAGACATGCGCTTCTGCACCTCGTCGCGCATCTGCGCCAGTTCGCCGCCGATCTGCTGGCGCTTGACCATCCCTTCGCGATGGATGTCGCGCACTTCCTCGACTGTCTGGATCAGTTTGTCGTGGACGTGGCGCAGGGTTTCGATGTCGATGACCGAACGCTGGTTGGCCTTGGCGGTGCCCACCGAGGTCGCATGCACCAGGTCGGCGTTCTTGCGCATCAGTTCGTTGCTGGCATCGTCGATCGCGTTGGCCAGGTCGACCGCATTGCGCTGGTCGGCCAGCGACAGCTGGATCGCGAACTGGTTGCGCCACATCGGGATGGTGATGTCGCGCACCGCGCTGAATTTCTCGATCAGCTGGATCGCATTGGCCTGGATCAGCCGGATCATCGGCAGGGTCTGGTCGGCGGCGTGCTGCAGCACCTGCAGGTCTGAGACGCGCTTGTCGAGCAGGCGCAGCGCGGTGTCCAGTTCGGCGCGCTGGATCCGGCTCTGCGGATCGTCCTGGCCGGCCAGTGCGGCCAGCTCCTGCTGCAGTTCGGCGATGCGCACGCGGCCGGCGGCGACATGGATGCCCAGTGCGTGGCGTTCCTCGCGGACGATCCCGTGCATCTGGTCGTATTCGCGCACGCGCTGCTGCTGGGTGGCCTGGGTCTGGCCGACGTCGCGCATCAGCTGGTCGATCTGGCTGTTGGTCGAGCTGTACTTCTGCACCAGGTCGTCGCGAGTGGCTTTCAGCTTGTCGATCAGCGGGCCCAGGATCGGCAGCTTGGAACGCTCGCCGAACGAATCCAGGTTCAGGCTGCGCGCGATCCGTACCACTTCGCCGAGCTTGTCGCCGGAGTTGTCGAGGTCGGCGTTGCGCACCTTGTCGAGCAGTTGCGTCGAGAAGCTGCTGGTCTTGCCCGCGGCTTCGCGGCCGTAGCCGTGCAGGTTGCCCGGCGTGATGTCCTGCAACGCGCGCGAGGTCTCCTGGATCTTGCCGATGTCGGCGCTGGTCAGGCCCAGGTCGAGCAGCGATTTCTCGTCCAGCGCGGCCGGGAGCAGGGAGGTGGATTCGGTGTTGAGCGTGGTCATGGCGACTCCTGGGCGGCGGCGTGCATGGGGGTTGCGGATGGCGATGGCGACAGGCCGGCGATGCCGGATTCGATCGATGCGACCAGGCTGGCGGCATCGCGCATGCGTGTTGCATCGACCCGGCCCGCCAGTGAGGCGCGATGCTGGACCAGCAGGCCCTCCACCTGCGGCAGCATGTGCTGGTAGCGGACCGACAGCGCTTGCCCATTCTGCACCAGCACACCGAGCTGGGCTGCGGTCAGTGCGCAGCCGAGGCGGGTGGATTCGAGCAGGCGCGAACGCGCGTGGTCCGATGTCGGGTGCGACTCTGTTTCGGCATGTCGGGCGATGGCGCCATCGAATTCACCGGCGAGCGCTGTCAGGCGATCGCGCAGGGACGCGAGCATGTGGTTGTGGCGATCGAGTGCCTCACCACGCTGACGCGCCTGCAACACCAGCAGCGCGAGTTGCTCGCGCATGGCAGTGGACTGCGCCTGCAGGTCGATGTCGCGACCGAGCAGGCGACCGAAGAAGCCGACGCTCTTTCGCAACGCGCCCGCGTCGGTCGACAACAGCACGGTGCGCAGGTCGCGCAACGTCTCCTGGATGTCGAACGCGGGCGACTGCAGCGACGCGGCTTCTGCCTGCGCATGGCGTGCCGCATCCAGCAGGCTCGCTTCATCGCGTGGCACGTCGAGCTCGCTCATGAAGCGCCGGGTTCGCCAGGCGGCTTGGCCGCATCCGTTTTCCTGGCATCCTCGGCGGCCTTGAATTTCAGTGCGCTGATGGTCTTCTCGAACGCGCGCTCTTCCGGTGTGCGGATGCGCGGCACTGTTCGATCGACGGGTTCGCGCGGCGTGGTGTTCGGCATGCCGCCGGCCTTCATCACCTCGACCAACTCCAGTAGCGCCGAATGCAGGTGGTCCTGCCGCGCCAGCGTGCGCTCCAGGCCGTCGAGCAGCGGTTGATTGGCGCTGTGCAGCAGGTCGCCGACCGGTGGCACGGGCGGGGACGCTATCGCCGGCGTGGCCGGTGGCTTGGCGATGCGCGCCAGCGCCTCCAGCAATTCGTTCCAGGGCGGCGGTTGCGGCGCGACCGGTGCCGGTTCGTCACGCAGGCCCTGCAGGCCGCCGGCGATGTCGGCCAGCTGCGCGACCATGCGCCCACCGACATCGGCATCCTCACCGCCCATCGCCTTGTTGCGCAGGAAATCGGCCTTGATCTGGGTCCAGCGTGCCTGCTGTTCCGGCGTCATCCGGTCGAGCAGTTCGCCCAGCTTGAGCAGGTTTTCCTCGGCACCTTGCGTGAGCAATTGCGATTCGCCGAGGTAGTGGTCGGCGATGACCTGGCGCAGCTCCGCATCGTTCATCACCGGCGAGACTTTCTCCGCCAGCTTGTTCATGTTGCGATAGCTGCCCTGCAGCTTGAACGGCGGTTCCACCCGGTACTTGTCGGCCTGCGCGGCGCTCGCGATGTACTGCTGGTTGACCTTGTATACCACCTCGCGGATCTCGAGCATCCGCTTCAGTACCGAGACGATCTCGTTGATCTCCGCCCCGCTGTAGGCGTGGCTGAGCGCGTTGGTGGAGACTTCGCGCCCGCGCGCGCGGTCGACCAGCAGGTACAGGTCGGCGAGGTCGCGGGTGGCCAGCGGCGCGAGCACCGCATTGGACGTCAGGCTGTTCTCGATGTAGCTGAGCAGGAAGGTGTCCTCCATGCCGCCGAGCACGTCGCCGAGGTTGTAGATGTCGGCGCGGTTGGCCAGCATGTCCGGGATCTTGAAGGCTTCTCCGGACTCGGTATATGGGTTGCCCGCCATCACCACCGCGAACTTGCGGCCGCGCAGGTCGTAGGTGCGCGTGCGGCCACGCCAGACGCCCTCGATGCGGCGGGTGCCATCGCACAGCGAGATGAACTTCTGCAGGAATTCCGGGTGGGTATGCTGGATGTCGTCGACATACAGCATCACGTTGTTGCCCATCTCCAGCGCGAGGTTGAGCTTCTCCAGCTCCTGCCGAGAGGTCGCATCCGGCGCCTGCGCCGGATCCAGCGAACGCACCTGGTGGCCCAGCGACGGTCCGTTGATCTTCATGAAGACCAGGCCCAGCCGGTGCGCGACGTACTCCATCAACGTGGTCTTGCCGTAGCCGGGCGGCGAGATCAGCATCAGCAGGCCCATCAGGTCGCTGCGCTTGTCTTCGCCGACCGTGCCCATCTGCTTGGCGAGGTTGTCGCCGATGACCCGCAGGTAGACATCGTTGATCAGCTTGTTGCGGACGAACGAGGTCAGCGGCCGCGCCTTGAATTCGGACAGGCGCATCGATTCGCGCTCGCGCTGGACGATCCGCGAGCGGACTTCCTGGTAGCGGCGGAACGCCGGGAGGAACACGCTGTTGTGCGTGCGCAACCGCGCCTGCAGATCGTCGATGGCGAGGCGCAGCGTGCCTTCCACGATCCGCGGATGCTGCCCGAGCAGGCCGCTGGCATCCGCCATCAGGCGCACGTCGACGATGCGGTGCGGCAGGTGCGGGCCGTGCAGGTGCAATGCCGCCGCTTCGTGCGCGTATGCGGCCAGTGCTGCGTGCTCGGGACGTGCGACCAGCGCCTGCAGCCACTGCAGCAGCAACGACCATTGCGCGCCGGGGCGATCCTGCAGTCGTTGCAGCGCCTGCGCGAACAGGGCGTCGCTGCCCGAGCCAGCAAGCTGCACCTGCAGCGCTTCCAGCAGGCCCGATGCGTAGCGTGTGAACGGCAATTGCTCGGAGTCGTTGGTGATCGAGGCGAGCAGGAAGGCAGCAGCTTCGTGCTCGAGTCCTTCTGCGAGGGGCAAGGCCTGTCGTGTGCGGAACTCACCGATCGCACGTGCGAGCTCGTCCGCAAGCGCGGTCGTTGCCGTGGTGTCCTGCAACTGGCTGCGCACCGCGTTGGCATTGCGGATGCGTTCCAGCCAGCCGGCCTCGGGCGTGGCCTGCGCCTGCCGCCAGAAGGCCGCGGCCAACGCGCGCGCATCGGCGGCGTGCACCAGCGGGCCGGCGGGACGATACAGCGGTACCACCGCGCGCAGGATCAGCGCGGCATCGTGGTCGTGGATGCCTTTCTCGTAGCCGTCGCGATAGCGCGCGGAGGCGAATTCACGCACGCGGTTGGTCAGCGCATCGGGAACGCCGACCAGCCGCTCGAGCGTCTCGATATCCAGTCCGTCGCGCGCGTCCAGCGCGGCCTCCAGCACTTGCCCTGCCAGGTACTCGCCGCGATACAGCCCCGGCGATTCCGACTCCAGGGTGACCTGCCAGAACGCGCGCAGCTCGGCCAGTTCCGGGTCGTGCAGCGGCGCCATGTAGTCGGTGCCGGTGAGGTGCACCGCCATCTCGTCGCCGCGCGGCAGCAGGGTCAGGTCCAGCGGCTGGGTGTTGACGCTGAAACGGTGGCGCGGCCCCAGCTTGATGACGTTGCCGCCTTCCTCGAACAGGTCGCTGCGGTCGCGCAATCCGCGCACCGCCTGGTCGCGCGCGGCCTTGATCCGCGATTCGATATCGTCGGCCTTGACCGAATCCTTCAGCGCGCGCAGGCGTTCGGCGAGTTCGCGCAGCTTCATCACCAGCGCATCGCCGGCGAAGAAGGCATTCAATTCGTCGGGATTGGTGAAGCGCTCGGTGCGGCGGCCGAGGCCGTCGAAGATGCGGTTGGCGGCATCGAGCACCGATTGCGCCTTGCGCTGGCGCTCGTCCAGCAACGCCTGCCGGTGGGTGTCGAAGGCTTCCAGCAATTCCTCGCGCTTGCTCAGGATGTCGCCCAGGAACTGCTCGTGCTCGCCGAACTGGCCCTCGAGTTCTTCCAGTTGCACCATCAGCCGCGACAGCTGTTCGTCGGCGCGCTCCGGCGTGGTGGACATGTCCAGCGCGCTTGCGACCGCCTGCGCGAACAACGAGAACTGCGCGCCGAACTGCGCCACCGCCTCACCGGAGGCCAGCGACTTGCGCTTCTGCTCGGCGCGCGCGCGGGCCTGGTTCAATTTCGCGTACAGCGCGGAGATCGCATCGACCACGCGGGTGCGGCGGGTGGCGTCGTCGACCTTCAGGCTCGCCATCAGTTCGGAGAGGCGGTCGAGGTCGGCCGACATCGCCTGCATGCCGGCGAGTTGTTCGCCGATCCGGGTCGCCGTCTGCGATTTCTGCGCCTGCTCGTCCAGCGTTTGCAGCGCCTGCTGCAGGGGCAGCAGCGCCTTGTCGCCGGCCAGGAACACGCCGGTGGCCACGCCCACGCGCTCGTTCACCTCTTGCAGCTCGACGCCCATCGCGTCGATCGCGGCGGTGTCGATGTAGCGGTAGTCGCGGATCGTCAGCAGGTGGCCGCGCTGCGCGGTGATCTCGGCCAGCGCCTCGACGAACTGCTGGATGCCGGTCCATCCCTCCGGCTGCATGCGCCCGAGCAGGGCGCGCTGGCTCGCGCGCGCCTTGGTCATCGCGACTTCGGACTGGCGGCGCACGTCCTGCACCTTGCCGAATTCGTCGAGCACCGATTCGCCGGTGGCGGCGATTTCGTGCAGCAGGGTGGACAGGCCGCCGCACTGCGCGTCGTCGATCCAGTGATGCACGTCGAACAGGCGGCGGGTGTTGTGGGCCAGCAACTCGTAGCGCGCCGCAGACACTTCGTCGCGCTCGATGTCGCGGCCAAGGTCGAGCAGGTTGGACACCGCGCGGACCAGTTCCGCATTGCCGATCCGGCCCATGAAGCTGGTGCCCGGCGGGCGTGCCGCGACGTATTCGTCCGACGCGAACGGGGTCTGCCACACCTGCATCTGGTGGACGCGGGTGGGGTCGTCGCTTTCGGCGTGGAACAGCACCATGCGGCCGTCGTGCAGGCGTGCGTAGCCGTGCGCCAGCACCGGCGGCTGCAGCCGGCGCTGGATCATGTTGTAGACCAGCAACGCGGACAGCCCGGACTCGCGCTCGTAGAACACGTACAGCACGTCTTCGCCGTTCGGCGAGCGGATCATCCGCTTGTACTGCATGCCCTGCACGGCGGCATCGAAGGCCTTGTGCTCGCCGTTCTGCAGGTAATAGCCGCCGGGGAAGATGATGCCGTGGTCTTCCGGCAACTGGATGCAGGCCTGCACGATCGCGTCCTGGCGCACGGCCTTGCCGGTGACCGTGTTGTAGACCAGCCCGCGCCACGTGGTTTCGCGGTACGGCAGGACCTTCAGCAGGATCAGCGCGCCGACCTTGGCGAAGTGGATCTGCGCGTCGTCCAGCGACTGGGTGGCGTCCTCGACCGGCTCGCTGTAAATGCCGGCACCGGTCTCGGTGTTGTTCTCGATCTTGAGGGTGAGGTCGCCGCCGGTGGTCTCGACGAACAGGGTGTCGAGGATGTTGAGGTGCGGGAAGCGCCCGCTGACCTCCAGCGACTTGCTGGCGCGGATCCATTCGAAGTCGAACGGCGGGGGCAGTGCGATGTCGCGTTCGCCGCGTGCATCGATGTAGTCGATCTCGCCGCTGCTGGCGAGCGACCAGCGGAACACCCGCACGTCGTTCGCGTTGAGGCCGATCTGGAACGCCGCCAGCAGCTTGCCGTCGCGCACGATCAGCTGCAGCAGGCGGGCGTCCTTGTAGTAGGTGTAGAGCTCGGCGAAATCGCGGACGAAGCCGGCATCGCCAAGGAAGCTGCCGGCGTGGTCGACCGGGGTGACGTCATAGCCATCGCCGACCTGCACCAGCCGATACAGCCCGAACACGTCGGATACCGCGGTGGTGGACTTGAGGCCCATGAACACGTTGAAGCCGAACAGCAGCAGCTCGCCGACCTGGACGATGTCGCGGCCGACGCAGTTGTGCTCGCTGCGGATGCGCAGGCGGCCGACCAGCTCCATCTTGCTGTCGCCGAACTCCTGCAGGCGCTGCGCGTTGATGCGCTGCGCGATCGCCTGCAGCTTCTGGCCCTGTTCGCCCAGCCGGCGACGCAGCACCTCGTAGGCGCCGCCTTGCGCGACCGCCTGGTCGACAAGCGAATCGCTGCCTGTCGCCTGCTTGTCGGTGCTGTCCGTCATCCGTGCGTCCTTTGTTGCGTGCTGTTGCGCGCCTGCAGGTCAACGCGGGCACGCACCAGGGCGCATGCCCGCATCGGCATCACGCGTTGTCCGCGTCGTTGGAGAGCGCGGGGCGCAGGTCCACGCCGGCGACCTTGGACAGCAACTGCTGCAGGATCGGGCTGTGCTGCGCCAGTCCTTCCATGGCCTTGCCCAGCGACACGCCCTTGGTCAGCGCGTCGAACACGCCGCCGTCGCCACCGATCAGTTCGATGTTGGCGCCACGCAGCGCCTCGCCGAGCACCTCGGCATTCTCCTTCGACACCTGGCGACCCGCCTCGATCGAGGCCAGCGCCTGCTTCAGGCCGGTTTCCAGCGCCATCCGGAATTCCTCGTGGCTGCGCGACTCGACGCTCATCTTGTCCATCGCATCGAACTTGGAGGTCAGGCCTTCCGCTTCCGCGGCCATGCGCTTGCCGATCGAAGTCGCTTCGGCATCGCCCATCGCCTGCGTTGCATCCGCCTGCGCACGACCCATCTGCGCCTTGTTGTCCGCCTCCGCGCGGCCCATCTGCGCCTTGCCTTCGGCTTCCGCGGCCAGCCGCTCGGCCAGCACCTTCGCGTCCGCGCTGCCCTGCTTGTAGTTCGCCTGCGCCTTGGCCTCGATCACCCGCGCCTCGGCCACGCCGACCTTCTCCACAGCGACGGCATTCGCCTCGCGCACCTGCGCATCGGCCAGGCCGGGTGCCGCGCGTTCGGCGCGCGTGCCGTCGGCCAGCATCTTCTTCGCCTCGGCCTGCTTGTTGGCGGCCAGCAATTCCGCGTCGGCCATCGTGGTCAACTCGACCGCGCGATGCTTCGCCGCGGTTTCCGCGGCCTCGGCGGCCTTCACTTCCTTGACCAGGACTTCCTGTGCATCGGCTTCCGCCTGCAGGATCGTGACCTGCTTGGCGCGATCGGCCTCGGCGACCTCGCGGGTTTCCTTGATCTTCTCCTGCGCGATCGCGACGGTCTGGTCGATCACGGTGCGCTCGCGGACGATGTTCGCGACTTCCATGCGGCCATTCTCGACCGCCTTGTCGCGCTCCACGCCCTGCAGCTGCACTTCGCGATCGGTGGTGACCTTCTCCAATTGCTTGGCGCGCTCCACGCGCTCCAGCTCGATGCTGACCGCGCGCGAGCGATTCTGCTCGGCCACTTCGACCTGGCGCAGCTGTTCCTGCTCGCGGATCTGGATGAGTTCATCGGACTGCAGGCGCGCGTTCTCGGAGATCAGCCGCTGTTCCTCGCGCACGCGGGCGGTCTCGGCCTGTTCGCGGGCCTGCACGGTTTCGATCTCGCGCTTCTGGCGGGCCTCGGCCTCCGCCTGCTGGCGTTCGAGCGAGAGCAATGCCTCGCGCGCGCTGACGTTCTTCTGGGTGATCTGCAGCTTCTCGTCCTGCTCCAGCTCGTTGGTCTTGACGTTCTGCAGCGCGGTCAGCTCGGTGATCTTGCGGATGCCCTGCGCATCCATGATGTTGTTCTGGTCGAGCATGTGCTTGGGCGTCTGCTCCAGGTAGTCGATCGCGACGTCCTCCAGCACGTAGCCGTTGAGGTCGTTGCCGATGACCTTGACGATCTCGTCGCGGAACTCCTGGCGCTTCTCGAACAGGTCGGTGAATTCGAACTTCTTGCCGACCGTCTTCAGCGCCTCGGAGAACTTCGCGTTGAACAGTTCATCCACCGCATTCTTGTCGGAGGCGCGGTCGGCGCCGATCGCCTTGGCCACCCGCAGCACGTCGGCCTGGGTCTCGTTGACGCGCAGGTAGAACGCCACGGTGATGTCGGCGCGCATATTGTCCTTGCAGATCAGGCCTTCCTTGCCGCGACGGTCCACCTGCAGGGTGATCAGGCTGATCTTCATCAGCTCCGCGCGGTACAGCACCGGGACGATCAGCGCGCCGGTGAAGTGCACCTTCGGCTGCGAACTCATGTCGTTGACGATCAGGGCGGTGCCCTGGTCGACTTTCTTGTAGAAGGCCTTGAACAGGCCCATCAGGCCGAAGACGAACACCAGCACGACGACGAGGCCGACGAGGAACGGTGCGATTTGGGCGAAATTCATGGAAAGCTCCAGTGGCGTGCTTGATGGTGCTTAGTGCGCGTTGAACTGCGATTCGGAAATGACGAGATAGGTGTTGGCGGTGGCGTCGTGTTCGAGCAGGACCACGCGGTCGCCGCGGACGAAGCGGCCGGGTGGTGTGATGCGCACCTGCAGGATCAGGCCTGCACCGCCATCGGCGAATTCCGCCCGGCCTTGCTTGCCATCGACCTCGGGCGAGATCACCGTGCCGACGCGGCCCAGGATGCTGGGTGCCACCGGCGGACGCAGTTTGACCATCAGCTTGCGCACCGGCCGCAACAGCAGGGAGGTGACGAACACACCCGGGATCAGCGCGCCGACCAGGGTGGCGATGCCGCCGAGCAACCGCAGCGGTGCCGGCAGGTGTTGCAGCGCCAGCAACTGCATGAAGTACGTGATCATCCAGCCGAAGAACGCCAGTACGGTGAGCACGATCATGATCGGCACACCGCCCAGCCCGAGCCGCGCCAGCAGGCCGGCGCTGTCGGTTGCATGGTGGTGACTGTCGCCGCCACCGTCCCCACTCAGCAGGCCGTCGATGGCCTCCATGTCGACCAGGCCGGTGGCCGCCAGTAGCCAGTAGATGGTGCAGAACGCCAGCAGGATGCTGTAGAGCAACGTGGGGAAGGTCAGTGCGGTTTGCAGGAATTCGGTCATGCGGGGGTCCGGGTCAGCGCTTGGCGGTCGAGGGCGACGGGGCTTTCGGCTTGATGCGTTTGGCGATGCGTTCCAGGATCTGGTCGGCCGCATTAGCGGTCGCCTCTTTCGGGGAAACGGCCGTTGCGCGGGAATCCGGCCCGCTCGTGGCCTTGCGCTGGCGCGCGCGCTGTGCGGATGCCAGTGCCGGTTCCGGGGTGTCCGTCGATTGGCGTCGCGCCACGCTGGCTTGCGCCTGTTGCAGGCTGGCGCTCGCGCGCAGCGTATCGACCTGGTGTTTCAGCCGCCGCAGCTGGTGTTCGCCCTGCTCCAGCACATGCGCCAGTTCTGCTTCCCTGGCCTGCAGCGAGTTCGCGCGCGCATGTTCCTCGTCCCGATGGGCCTGCAGCACCACGATCCGCTCGGCGGCTTCCCGGGCTTGCGAACGCTTGCGGGTGCGCAACGCCTGCTCGGCTTGCGCGGTGAGCGCGGTGATGCGCGTGCGCAGATCCTGTGTGTGCTGGTCGGCGGCGATGCGGGCCGCCTTCGCGGTGGCGATGTCGGCGCGGACCCGGTGCAGGGCGTCGTCGAGGTCGCGGATGTCCTGGTCCAGCTGGCGCTCGGCCTTGTCGCCGAACAGCGCATCGGAGACGCCCGCGACATCCTCGCCCAGCCTTGCCAGCCATTGTGCGAGCAGGCCCGACATCACGTCGCCGACTCCATGGGCAGCAGGTAGCCGGCAAAGGCTTCGGTCGCGCCCAGCACGTTTTCCGCCAGCGTCTCGATCTCGAACATCAGATTGGCCAGCCGAGAATGCGCGTCCAGCGCACCGAACATGATGTAGCCAGGCACCCCGGCGACCGCCTGCACGGCGATGGTGGAGAGCGGCAGCAGCTTCTGCGTGCGCAGCACATGCAGGTTGAACAGGGCGGGGTCGGCGACCATCGCCACCGGCCACAGGTAGGCCTCGACGATGATCTGCCCGCCGACCGCGGCGACGAACAGCGACAGGTCGCCGTATTCGTGCAGGACCAGATGCAGGCTGGGTTCCGCGCCCTCGATGATTTCGATGGTCAGCAGCCCGTCGCGGACCGCGCTGGTCTCGCCCAGCGCATGGCGGATGGTGGCGATGGTCCAGCCGGCCTCGGCTTGCGCGGGCGCTGCCGGGTCGCGAGCTTGCCCGCGCATCGATTTCTCGATGGCGGCCAGCTCCGCCGCATACTCCGGCCGGATCCAGACGTCCTTCTTGACCAGGCCTTGTTCGCGCAGTCGCTCCCGATACCTGCGCTGGTGCTCGGTAGACGTCTTCAGGGCGGTTTGGCCTGCTTTCATGTAATAGAATCTATTTCTTACATGAAATATCGTCAAGCGATCTTTTTCGGAGGATCGCGAAGGCGATCGTTGAGAGCGGCTGCCGGCATCGAGTGAATTCCCTACGTCTGTCCAGGGCGGTGCCCGACTGCGCCGGGGCCGGCCGCTATAATCCACTGTCAGTCGTCCCATCCGGACGAAACCGAGTCGAGGAAGAACATGGCACGCGGCGTGAACAAAGTGATCCTGGTCGGCAACCTGGGCAACGACCCGGACGTGAAATACACGCAGGGCGGCATGGCGATCACCAAGGTCAGCCTGGCGACAAGTTCGGTCCGCAAGGACAAGGACGGCAACCAGCAGGAAAAGACCGAGTGGCACCGGGTGACCTTCTTCGGCAAGCTCGGCGAGATCGCCGGCGAGTACCTGAAGAAAGGCTCGCAGGTGTACGTGGAAGGTCGCATCACCTACAGCGAGACCACCGGCGACGACGGCCAGAAACGCTACTTCACCGACATCGTGGCGGACGAGATGCAGATGCTCGGTGGCCGTGAAGGCGGTGCTGCGGGCGGTGGTGGTGGGGCGCCGCGCGAAGGCGGTTTCCAGCGTGGCGGCGGTGGCAGTTACGGCAGCGGCGGCGATCGCCAGCAACGTGCGCCGGCGCAGCGTCGCGATCCCGCGCCGGCCAAGCCGGCCAACTTCGACGACGTGCCGTTCGACGACGACATTCCGTTCTGAGTATTGCGGGGCCTGCTCAGCGGGCCTCCTGACTCGCCCAACGCAGGGAAGCTGACAAGCATGACGACCTGGCTCGTGACCGGCGGCGCCGGTTTCATCGGCGGCAATTTCGTGTTGGCTGCGGTCGCAAACGGCATCCGGGTGGTCAACTTGGATGCGCTGACCTACGCCGGCAATCGCGACACCCTGGCATCGCTGGATGGCGATGCGAACCACGTGTTCGTGCATGGGGACATCTGCGATCGTGCGCTGGTCGCGCGGCTGCTGGCCGAACATCGTCCCGATGCAGTGGTGAACTTCGCCGCGGAAAGCCATGTCGACCGTTCCATCGATGGCCCGGCGGCGTTCATCCAGACCAATGTGGTCGGCACGCTCGCCTTGCTGGAAAGCGTGCGCGATTACTGGAAGGTGCTCGACGGCGAGGCGAAGGATGCGTTCCGTTTCCTCCACGTCTCCACCGACGAGGTCTACGGCGCGCTCGGCGAGACCGGCAAGTTCAGCGAGACCACGCCATACGCGCCGAACTCGCCGTATTCGGCATCCAAGGCCGCCTCCGATCACCTGGTGCGCGCCTTCCACCACACCTACGGCCTGCCGGTGCTGACCACCAATTGCAGCAACAACTACGGCCCGTACCACTTCCCCGAGAAGCTCATCCCGCTGGTGATCGCCAAGGCGCTGGCCGGCGAACCGTTGCCGGTCTATGGCGATGGCAAGCAAGTCCGCGACTGGCTGTTCGTGAGCGACCACTGCGCGGCGATCCGCACCGTGCTGGCCAAGGGCCGGGTGGGTGAGACCTACAACGTCGGCGGCGAAGCCGAGATGCAGAACATCGAGGTCGTGCACGCGATCTGCGCGCTGCTGGATCAGCGCCGTCCGCGCGAGGACGGGGTACCGCGCGCATCGCAGATCACCTACGTCGCCGACCGCCCGGGCCATGACCGCCGCTACGCGATCGACGCCTCGAAACTGCGCAGCGAACTGGGCTGGGCACCGGAATACACCTTTGAGCGCGGCATCGCCGAGACCGTGGACTGGTATCTGGCACATCAGGACTGGGTGAAGCGCGTACTGGATGGTTCGTATCGGTTGGAGCGCATTGGAGCAGCCGCATGACCGCTGTTGCTCGCAAAGGCATCATCCTTGCCGGCGGTTCCGGTACGCGGCTGTATCCGATCACCAAGGCGATCAGCAAACAGCTGCTACCGGTGTTCGACAAGCCGATGATCTATTACCCGCTCAGCGTGCTGATGCTGGCGGGCATCCGCGAAGTTCTCATCATCAACACCCCGCACGAGCAGGCCCTGTTCCAGCATTTGCTGGGTGATGGCTCGCAGTGGGGGATGAAGATCGAATACGCCGCGCAACCCAGCCCGGACGGCTTGGCACAGGCGTTCCTGATCGGTCGCGAGTTCCTTGCCGGCGGCCCCAGTTGCCTGGTGCTTGGCGACAACATCTTCTATGGCCATGGCCTGACCCAGTTGCTGCAACGGGCGAACGCGCAGGACACGGGCGCGACCGTGTTCGGTTACTGGGTGCGCGATCCGGAGCGCTACGGCGTGGCCGAATTCGATGCGGCCGGCAAGGTCATCGGCCTTGAAGAAAAACCCGCGCAGCCGAAGTCGAGCTACGCGGTGACCGGCCTGTATTTCTACGATGGCCGTGCCAGTGATTTCGCCGCGGGACTCACGCCTTCACTGCGCGGCGAACTGGAAATCACCGACCTCAATCGCTGCTATCTCGACGACGGTTCCCTGCAGCTCGAAAAGATGGGGCGCGGCTACGCCTGGCTCGACACCGGCACGCATGAATCGCTGGTCGAGGCTTCGACCTTCATCGAGACCATCGAGAAGCGCCAGGGCCTGCGCGTGAGCTGCCCGGAGGAGATCGCGTACTTCAACGGCTGGATCGATGACGACCAGTTGCGCGAGCTCGCGCGGCCGCTGGCCAAGAACGGCTACGGCCAGTACCTGCTGGGGCTGCTCGAACACGGCCGCGTCGAATGAAGCTGATCAGGACGAAGCTGCCTGGCTGCGTGGTGATCGAGCCGGCGGTATTCGGTGACGAACGTGGTTACTTCTACGAGGGCTGGAATGCCGCGCGTTTCGCCGAGCATGGATTGCCCACGCAGTTCGTCCAGCACAACGTCTCGCGCTCGCAGCGCGGCGTGCTGCGCGGCCTGCATTACCAGTGGCCGAATAGCGTGCAGGGAAAACTGGTCAGCGTGCTGGAAGGCGAGGTGTACGACGTTGCCGTCGACATCCGCCAAGGCTCGCCCACCTTCGGCCAGCATGCGGCCGCGATCCTGAGCGCAGAAAACAAGCGCCATTTCTGGATCCCGGAAGGGTTCGCGCACGGCTTCCTCACGCTCAGCGAGAGTGCGGTGTTCACCTACCTGTGCACCGCGCCCTACGATCGCGCCAGCGACAACTCGCTGCGCTGGGACGACCCGCAACTGGCCATCGACTGGCCGCTGGCGGAGGCATCGCTGTCGCCCAAGGATGCGGTTGCGCCCCTGCTCGCGGACATTCCGTCGGAGCGTTTTCCCGTCTACGTCGCGCCGTGAGGCTGCTGCTGCTGGGTGGCAATGGCCAGGTCGGTCGCGAACTGCGGCGCAGCCTGGCACCGCTGGGTGAACTGGTCATAGCCACCCGTAATGGCGCGAACGCCGATATCGCGACGGACTTCGATGTGCCGGCATCACTCGCTGCCGTGATTGCGCAGGTCGCACCGGATGTGGTGGTGAATGCCGCTGCCTACACCGCCGTCGACAAAGCCGAGGGCGACATCGAAGCCGCGTTTCGCGCCAATGCCGAAGCACCTGCGGTCATCGCTGCCGCGTGCGCGAAGATCGATGCACTGCTGGTGCACTACTCGACCGACTATGTTTTCGATGGCACGGCATCCGAGCCGTACCGCGAAGATGACGCCACCGCGCCGCTCGGTGTCTACGGCACCAGCAAGCTTGCGGGCGAAGACGCGATCCGCGCCAGCGGCGCGCGCCACGCGATCCTGCGCACGGCCTGGGTATACGCGGCACAGGGCCGCAATTTCCTGCTCACGATGCTGCGGCTGGCGAACGAGCGTGACGAACTGCGCGTGGTCGCCGATCAAGTCGGTGCACCGACGTCCGCCGCGTGGATTGCCGATGCGACCGCGGCCCTCATCCGCCATGGCATCGTCGAGGCCGGCACCTGGCATCTGGTCGCCTCGGGGCATGTCAGCTGGCACGGCTTCGCCAGCACGATCATGGAAGATGCGCATGCGCTCGGGTTGCTGGCGCGCATGCCGACGGTGGTGCCGATCACGACGGCGGAGTTCCCCACGCCCGCACGGCGACCCGCCTATTCGGTGCTCGATACCACGCGCCTGCGCAACGACTTCGGCATTATCCCTCCAGGCTGGCGCGAGGGATTGCGCGCGACGTTGCGGGAACTGGTCGATGCGAAAGCAAAAATGGAGTCAGATTAGATTTTGCGGAGACAGAGTTCTGATGCCCATGCATCGCGCCCGCAAAACTCTACTCTGACCCCATTTTTCGCTTCCATCGGAGCGCCGGACGCTCGATCGCGAACCACGACACCGCTGCCAACATGCCGGCCAGCAACGTCGCCCACAGCATGTTGTGCAAGGGTCCACCCGGCGAGAACTGCTGCACGAGTTGCGCCGCCGGCCAGCCGTACAGGTACAGGCCGTAAGACAGGTCGTTGCGACGGATCACCGGAAGCTTCGCCATGAAGGCCAGCCACAGCGTGCCGTAGCAGGCGATGGCGAAGTAGGGCAGGTGAAACCAGGGCGTGCCTCGCGCTAGCACGGCGAATCCGAGCAATGCGAGCAAGGGCCAGGGGCTCAATCGGATGTGCTCGCGATGCAGCCAGCACAGGGTGCCGGTGATGAAGAATGCGGTGCACCAGATGTAGTTCGCCAGCCATTCGGGCAGTGGATGCCGCCATGCCGCGAATCCGTACGCCGCCGCCATCGCGACGGCCCACAGCGGCGTGTATCGACGCGTGGTGAGGACGCCGAGCAGGCTCACCACCAGCAAGGCCAGGTACAGCCGCGCTTCGATCGGCAGCGTCCACAGCGAGCCGTTCACGGCCTGCTGCGGCAGCGACTCGAACACGCCGGGCAGTGTGTACCGGCTCGCCCACAGCGAACTGTTCGCCCACAGGTAGTCCCAGGTCATCGGGTGGCGCCAGTAGTCGGCCGCCGTGGTCAGCAGCGGCCCAAGCACGAACACACTGAGCGCCACGCACACGACCAGCGCGGGCAGGATGCGCAGCGCACGCGAGGCCAGATAGCTGCGCACATCGTTGCGGGCCAGGCTCGCCGCGATCAGGAAGCCGCTGATGAAGAAGAACACGTCCACCGCCACGCCGCCGGCGAACTTGAATCGGGTGAGCCGAGTGATCAGGTCGCCGCCGGCGCTGCCGGTGATCGCCCACGCATGCCCGTAGATCACCAGCCAGGCCGCGAACAGGCGGATCAGGTTGAAGTTGTTGCGACCGCTGGCCCATGCGTCGGCAAGCGTGGCGGATCGGATGGACGTCATGCGGACGCTGCGCCGAGGTAGCGATCCCACAACGCGTTCCGAAAGCGATTGGCGGGATCAACGCGATGCTTGAGCGCCGCGAATGCGCGCGCCTCGGGATACGCGCGCAGGAATTGGGTCGGTGTCGCATGCAGCCGGTACGGCAGGTAGTGGCGACCGCCGCAGTCGAGCGCCGCGTCCACCAGCAAGCGAGTCCATTCGCCTGCCCTGCGATCCGCGGCGCGGGTATTGCGCTGCTTGTGGTAGAGCACGAACGAGAACACGTCGACGGGTGCCCAGCGCAACAGCGAATCGCGATCCGCCGGCGAGTGCCGGATCGACACGTTGAGGGCATTCACGTCGTGCCGCCGCAGGATGCGGGTCATCTCCCTGGCGAAATCGAGGAACGCGGGAACCGGGATGAAGTATTCCTGCAACAGGTAAGTCGAGAACCGCCGCGTTCGCGGTTCGAGCGAGGCGATGTCGAGGCTGGCTTCGTGGTTGCGCCAGGCCACGATGCGCTCGGACAGCAGCCGCTGGGTGAGTTCGCGGTCGCGTATGCCGTCGCCACCGGGCAGTTCGGACGTGGCCCAGATCAATGTCTGCTGGCGCGAATAGTCGGCGCCGCGTGGCACCAACCGTTCGACCGCTGTCGGCGGATCATCGCTGCGTCGCCATGTCACCGTCACCGTGCCGTCGAAGTCGGGCGGTGCCATATCCGCGTTGTGCAGGACGGCATCGCGATCGGCCAGCACGCGCTCGGCGAAATAGCCCGGATAGTCATGCAGTGCCACGCGTTCCGCGCTGCGCGCGATGCGTTCGTTACGGTCCAGGTCGAGTTCGACCTCGGTGACGATGCCGAGTCCGCCATAGCCGCCCACGACCGCAGCGAAAAATTCCGGTTGTCGCTCCCGCGAAAGTTCCAGCACGCGTCCATCCGCCGCGACGAGCTGCAACGCCCGCACGCTGTTCACCAGCGGTCCGCGGCCGACGTATCGGCCATGGCAATTCACGGACAGCGAACCGCCGATGCTGAAGTTGCTGTAGCTCTGCATGATCCGCACCGACAATCCATGCGGATCGAGTCGATCCTGCAGGTCCCGCCAACTGGCACCTGCCTGCACTCGTGCGCGCATCGCGACAGGATCGATGCGCAGACCCCGCAAGCCACGCATGTCCACGTGCATCGAGCCGGGGCTGGCCGTCTGCCCGCCCATGCTGCAGCGGGCGCCGCCGATCGAGATGGGGACCTGCGATTGACGCAGCAGGCGCACGATGTCGGCGGTGGAGCGCGGACGGACGATGTCGCGCACCGGTGTTTCGCCGATCGCCGCGATGTCGCGCACGGCCGGACGATCCGGCTGGCGTGCGCAGCTCGTCGCAAGCCACGGCGTCAGCGCGCCGACCCCCAGCGCTTGCAGGGCGCGACGCCGGTCGAAGGCGACGTCATCGCGGCCCGCCATCAGCCGGCGAAGCGCCAATGCCACGGCTCATGCACGATGCCGTGCGGATTGCCGCGCGGATAACTCATCGTGAATCCGTGCGCGTCGGCATGCGTTTGCAGCCATGCGAAGGCGGGCGTGGCCTCGAATGACTCTTCCGCAGGCGGTTCGCCGGGCGTGCCGATGTCGAGTGCGCAACCGTCGTGGTGTTCGGAATAGCCGGGCGCGGCATTCACCGCGAGGATGTCGGTTATCCCCAGTCCGCGCGCGCGTTTGCGTTCGAAGATGCCGAGCTGGTAATCGTGGCTGCGATAACCGGAGATCGCCTCCAGCACGATGCCATCGCGCGCGGCCGCGTCGCGCATGCGCAACCACGCGCGGGCGGCGTCGATGCGCAGCCACAGCACGCGCCGGTAACGATCGAACCCGGCGAACGCGAGCCAGTCGGGCTCGGCGACCAGGGCAAGGCCGGTGCGCGCTTCGTAGCCATCCGCATCGATGCCCAGCACGTCCAGCCGTTCCTGCAGGCGATGCAGCGGCAGTTCGCCGACGCGGTCGATGCCGTTGCGTGCGTGCAATGGCGATGCGTCGAGCGCGTCCAGAGCGGCATCCAGTCCCGGCTCGCGTTGCAACCGCGGGAGCAGGGGCAGCAGACCTTCTGCAAGATCGGCGGCCAGATAGACACCATCGCGCTTGCGCCGCAGCACGTGTCTTGCCCGCGACAGCGCGCGTGCATCGTGGCTGCTGCGCGCGCGCAGCAGTCCGCCGGGCCACAGTTCGATGTCCGGCGTGTTGAGCAGGACGGCTTTCAGCGGAACCGGGGGCGAACGCATCATCCGCGAAGGATAGGACTTGCCCGGGCCGGCGTCAGCCGCGCGCGCCCTTGAGGGCGTCCAGCAAGGCCTGTGGCTGCTCCAGGCTGAGCAGCAACTGATCCTTGCCGTCGCGCAGTGGTAGCCAGAGCACGCGGCGGCGATCGGTGAGCAGGCAGAATGCCTTGGCGAATTTCTCGCGCAGGCGGAAGCGGCCGGCGTGGAAGCCCGGCATCGACATGCCGCCGGTCTTGACCACGGGGCGCAGTTCGGTGCGCTCGGCGAGATCGACGATGCGCGCACGGTCGAGATCGAGTTGGGCAACCGCGACGCGCTGGCGGAACAGGGCAGCCCGCACATCCAGCGTGCCGTCGTGCAATTCGACCGATCGGCGTTTTGTCGCCAGCAGGAGAACCGCGAGCACTGCGGGCACTCCGACCAGGGCGGGGCCAACGCCTGACAACTGCGCCCGCGGTCCCCAGAGCCAGAGCCCCGCGATGATTGCAAGCGGCAGTACGCCGCCCAGTGCGACCAGCATGCCCCATGCGTACGCCGGAGGCGGAGAGACTGCAAACGTGCGGGCTGGCTTCGGTTGCACGTCAACGCGCCTTGATCCAGCCGGCCACGTCCTCGATCAGCGCCGGGTCGACGTGGTTGGGCTGCTGGTATTCGGCCAGGTTGCCGTCGCCTTCGCCGGGCATGCCGAGGTGGTTGAGCTTCTCGTAGAGCTTGAAGCTGACCTTGGGGTCGGCATGGAACGCGCCGCGCCAGGCCTGCCAGTCGGCATCGACCACCTGGATGTCGCGCGCGCCCTGCAGCACCAGCATCGGCAGCGCGAGAGACTTCGCCTCGGCGACCGGATCCACGCTGTCGATGCTGCGCCAGTAACCGGCGGGCAGGCCCATCACGGTCCTGGTCGCGGGATCGGTCGCCGCGTCGCGGGTCACCCGCACCTGCTGGATCAGTGCAGTGATCGCGTCGCGTTCCGCGTCGCTGGTCTTCTGGTCGTCCAGCACGGCCAGCCGGCGGTTCTGCTCGATGACGATGTCGAGCAGTGAGCGCGCGGGTGCGGCCAGCAACACCAGCCCGGCGACGTGGCCGGACACCGCGGCGATCCGCGGCGCCATCATCCCGCCCTGGCTGTGGCCGAGCACGAACACCCGCTTCGGGTCGATGCCATCGATGCCGCGCAGCGTGGCCACGGCCTGCGCCGCGTCGTTGGTGGTTTCCTCGTCCACGCCGAACACGCCGCTGGCAAAGTCCTGCGGACGCGCCTTGGTGCGCTTCTCGTAGCGCAGCACCGCGATGCCCTGCGCGGCGAGCCCGCGGGCGATGTCGAGGAAGGGCTTGTTCGGGCCGATGGTTTCGTCGCGGTCGTGCGGGCCGGAACCGTGGACCAGTACGACCGCGGGGAACGGGCCGTCGCCTTTCGGTAGCGCCAGGGTGGCGGGCAGGGCGCGGTCGTCGTCGCCGACCATGACTTCGCGCTCGCTGAAGTTCGCGTCCTCGGCCACCGTGGGCGCCGCCGGCACGGGTGCGGCGGCCTGCGCAGGCTGGATCATGAAGCCCGCGATCTTGCCGTCGGCGTCGATGACGAACTTCGCCACCAGCGCGGCTTTCTCGAACTGCAGCGGCACCTGCACCATCGTGCCGCCATCCTGCGGCATCGATTCGGCATCGCCGCGACCGTTCGCCTTGCCGACCTGCGCCGGCAGCGATTCCCACACCGCCTTCAGCTTGTCCGCGGGCACCGCCTTGGCCATGTCGGCGCTGAACATCGCCTCGACCTGCGCGTATTCGCCGGCGTCCATGTGATCCAGCGCGCGGGTGGCGATCGCCTTGCCATCGACGGCCTGCGCATGCGCGGGAAGCGACATCGCCAGGCCCGCGCCCAGGGCGAGCAACAGCAGCGAGGCGATGGCGATGCGGATCACCAACTGGCGGCCGCGGGCCGGGCCGTAGCGGCGTTCGAGCATGTGGACGATGTGCAGCATGTGGTTCTCCCCGGATGTGGCGTGGATTGCGGCGCTCAGGCCGGCTTCTTGAGATACAGCACGGTCGAGGCCGCGACCTGGGTTACCGAGACCAGCTCCCAGCCCAGTTGCCCGAGTGGTGCGATCAGTTCCTCGATCTTTTTCGGCTTCAGGCCCATCCATTGGGTGATCTCGACCACCTTGTAGTTCCAGCGCGTACTCATGTGTTGTCGTCCTCCGGTGTTGGCTGGCGTGGCTTGGGCAGGCGGCCGGCCTTGCGCAGGGCCTCGCGCAGCAGGTATTCGATCTGGGCATTGACGCTGCGCAGCTCGTCGTCGGCCCAGCGTTGCGCCGCGCCGAGGATCTCGGCGTTGATGCGCAGCGGGTAAGCCTTCTTCTCGCTCATGTCAGGTCAGGACAGGCTGCCGGCGTTGACGATCGGCTGGGTGCCGCGCTCGCCGCACAGGACCACCAGCAGGTTGCTGACCATTTGCGCCTTGCGTTCTTCATCCAGGTTGACCACGCCATTCTTCTCGAGCTCGGCCAGGGCCATCTGCACCATGCCCACCGCACCGGCGACGATCCGCGTGCGCGCGGCGATGATCGCGTTGGCCTGCTGGCGTTGCAGCATCGCCTGGGCGATTTCCTGGGCGTAGGCAAGGTGGGTGATGCGCGCATCGATCACCGCCACCCCGGCATCCGCCAGGCGCTCGGCCAGTTCGTCCTTGAGGTGCTGGCTGACCTCGACGGCATGGCTGCGCAAGGCGATCTGGCCGTCCTCATGCTGGTCGTACGGATAGCTGGTGGCCATCGTGCGCAGCGCGGATTCGGACTGGATGTGGACGAAGCTCTCGTAGTCGTCAACGTTGTAGACAGCCTCCGAGGCATCGACCACCTGCCAGACGATGACCGCGGCGATCTCGATCGGGCTGCCGTCCAGTTCGTTGACCTTGAGCTTGCTGCTCTCGAAGTTGCGCACGCGCTGGCTGACCTTCTTCTTGCTGAAGAACGGGTTGTTCCAGCGCAGGCCGTTGTCCTTGACCGTGCCGATGTATTTGCCGAACAGGCTGACCACCGCGGCCTGGTTGGGCTCGACCATGTACAGGCCGAACAGGCAGAACATCGCCACCAGCGCCAGCAACACCCCCAGGATCACCTGGAGCGCAGATTCGGCCTGCGCGCCGGAGACAGTCAGGTAGCCACCCGCAAGCATGCCGCCGAACAGCGCAAGCAGCATCGGGATGCCGGGGAGGGAGTGGATGGGGTTTTCTTTCATGGCGGCGTCTCGTCATGGCAGCCCGGAATGGGCGCTTGGCAGTATTGATATCAAATTGATATCAATCTTGCAAACACGAGGCGACGAATGGCGCAACGGGGCGAAATCGGGACGGATGGAGTCAGGCGCGCTTGACTCCCTCCGTCCCGATTTCAGCGGATCAGCGCTGTGGACTCAGATAGAACAACGGTGCCGGCTTGAACTCGCCGGTGGCATACAGCCCGGCACCGCCGGCGCTCCAGGCCAGTGCTTCGGCTTGCGGGATCAGCGGCACGTCATGCGCTTGCGGCGCGCGCGCGACGGCAGCGCCCCAGTTTTCGCCCGCCGTGCGCCGGTAGAACAGCACGCTGCCGTAGGTCAGTACCGCCAGGGTCAGGCCGTCCGGCGACAGGTCCGTAGCGGTGACCTGCGGGAACAGCTTGGCCAGTTTCGGATCGTTGCGGCGCAATTCCTCGCTTGCCTGCGGCACCCCGGCGAGGCGGCCGATGCGGCGCGCCTCGCGCACGCCGCGCGATTTCGCCAGCGGCAGCGCGAACAGGTCCGGCGGGTTGCGCTTCTTCGAGACCAGCAGCACCTGGCCGGCGGCGGCATCGACCGCCACCGCTTCGCAATCGCGCGGGCCGTCCGGCCAGCGCGCGCGAATCGTCCATGACGGTTTCAATTCGCCGCCATCGAGGGTCGCGGGTTCCTCGAAGACGTGCAGCACGATGTCCTTGCGCCGACCGCCGTTGTCGCCGGTATCGGCGACCAGCAGATAGTGCTTGCCGTCCAGGCTGAAGCTGGCCAGGTCTTCCCAGTCGATGTTGCGCGCGCCGCGCACGTCGTAGCGGGCGAGCACCCGGCCGCGGCGATTGATCGCGAAAATCTCTGCGGGATTGCCGCCGTCGTTGATCGCCCACAGCACGTCCTCGTGCACATGCGACGCTGCCAGGCCGCTGATCTCGTCCAGCTGGCCGGCCGTGATCAGCCCGGCCAGCCGCGAAAACGGTAGCGACGGTGGCGCGCACGCGACCAGGCACGCCAGCAGCGCGGCGAGCAGCAACAGCCGCGGGAGTGGGCGGATCGGCATGCGCCGAGGATCGCATGGCGGCGCGCGCGGGCGACAGTGTCCGATGGTCGGCTTCGCTAGAATTGCAGCTCCCGAAATACCGGAAACCACGCATGACTCGCATCGGCACGCCGCTGTCCCCGCACGCCACCCGCGTGCTCCTGCTCGGCTCCGGCGAACTGGGCAAGGAAGTGGCGATCGAGTTGCAGCGCTTCGGTGTGGAGGTGATCGCCGCCGACCGCTACGCGAATGCGCCGGCGATGCAGGTCGCCCATCGCAGCCACGTACTGGACATGCTCGATGGCGCGGCGATCCGCGCGCTGATCGCGCTGGAGAAGCCGCATCTGGTCGTGCCGGAGATCGAGGCGATCAGCACGCAGACCTTGGTGGAACTCGAAGCCGAAGGCACCGCGCGCGTCATCCCGACCGCACGCGCCGCGCGGCTGACCATGGATCGCGAGGGCATCCGCCGGCTGGCCGCGGAAACACTGGGCCTGGCGACCTCGCCGTATCGCTTCGTCGATACCGTCGAGGACTATCGCGCCGCCGTCGCGGCGCTGGGAATTCCCTGCGTGGTCAAGCCGGTGATGTCGTCCTCCGGCAAGGGGCAGTCGCTGGTGCGCAGTGATGCCGACATCGACGCCGCCTGGGAGTACGCGCAAACCGGCGGTCGCGCCGGCGCCGGGCGCGTGATCGTCGAGGGCTTCATCGACTTCGACTACGAGATCACCCTGCTCACCGTGCGCCACGCCGGCGGCACCGATTTCTGCGAACCGATCGGCCACCTGCAGCGCGACGGCGACTACCGCGAGAGCTGGCAGCCGCAGCCGATGTCGGCGCTCGCCCTGCAGCGCTCTCGGGAGATCGCCCGCGCGATCACCGACGACCTCGGCGGCTGGGGACTGTTCGGCGTCGAGCTGTTCGTGAAGGGCGACGAAGTCTGGTTCAGCGAAGTCAGCCCGCGCCCGCACGACACCGGCCTGGTCACCCTGGTCTCGCAGGAACTCAGCGAATTCGCCCTGCATGCGCGCGCGATCCTGGGCCTGCCGATCCATGCCGATGCCGGCGGCGCGATTCGCCAGTCGGGACCGTCTGCGTCCTGCGCGGTACTGGCGCACGGGCATGGGGTGCCGGTGTTCGAAGGTGTGGATAGCGCGCTGGCGCATCCCGATGTGCAATTGCGCCTGTTCGGGAAACCGCGAGTGGAAGGCCATCGTCGGGTCGCGGTGACACTGGCGCGTGGCGACGACATCGACACCGCCCGCGCGCTGGCCCGCGATGCCGCGGCGGCGTTGACGGTGGTCTTGCAACCGGCGTGACAGAATCCAGCGCATGAACGAGTCCGCCGGATACGCCGTGTTTTTCTTCCCGCCCGCGCTCGAGGCATTGGGCGATGCGATCAAGCCCTACCTGCAGGACGGCCCCGCCGGCCCGCACGTGCCCTGCCGCGATATCGACACCGGTGGTGCTTTCATCGAGATGACCCTGCAAGGCCAATCTCCGGACGGCCGCGTGGTCGAGCTTGAACTGATGGTGCCCGGCAACATGGTGCGGATGATCGTGTCCGCGCACAGCGACAACGAGTTCGGTTTCTACGACCGCAATCGCGCGCAGGCGATGCTGGAGCCGGGCATGCCGGTCATTGCGCCCGCCGATGCAACGCCGGCCGCCGAACCTCCGGCTGTGCAGGCGCCGATCCCCGCAACAGCAGTGTGACCGTTCGCATTCGCTGGGCCGTGGTGTAGACGCGGCTCGTTCGCTCAGCGCAGGTCGACCCAGACCAGATGATGGTCGCTGCCGTCGGCGATCGCCGCATCCGCATCGCCCGGCGCGGGCCAGAACACGCCGCTGCCGGCAAGCACGAAGCCGGTCGAGGGCAACACGTAGTCCAGCCGCAGCGCACCGACGTTCGGGCCGAAATCGCCGGTGACGTGCGCGGGTGCGCCAAGGCGTTCGATGCCGGCCGCCGCATATTCGCGGGCCTTCGCCTCGCCGCCGGCACTGCGCGGCGTGGCCATGCGCAATACCCGCGGATGTTCGAGTACTTCGAGGATGGCGTCGTGGTGGCCCGCGCCATCGACCGGATCGTTGTTGAGGTCGCCGGCGATGATGAAGCGCGCATCCGCGGCGAGTCCGCCGCAATGGCCGCCGTCATCGCAGAGCCAAGCGTTGTCGCCGGGCGAGATGTACTCGCGCCAGAGCCGGATCTCGTCGGCGTTGCGCATGCCATTGCGATCTTCGGGGCCGTCGAAGGTCGGAGGCGTTGGATGCGAGGCGAGCAGGTGCAAGGTGCCCGAAGGCGTCCGGATCGGTACGTCCCAGTGCGATTTCGACGACAGCCGCAGCTGCTGCCACACGGCATCGGCATGGAAGGGCTTGCCGGTGGCCGGCACCATCGGCCTCAGCGCGCCGGGCATCGCATCCCAGCGCAGCAACTGGAACGTGCGCACCGCCGCCGCGTCGATCGGGAAGCGCGACAGCACCAGCATCCCGTACTGGCCGGGATGCAGGCCGTAGCCCCAGGCATCGTTGCCGCGGTCGCGGCCGATCCCGCCGGTCTCGCCATTGCCATCCAGGTCGAGGCCGCTTGGCACGCCGGTGTTGACCGGCGCGAGATAGCGATGCGGGTAGTGCAGCGGAACGCCACCGCCGGGCTGCGCCACTTCCAGGTAATCGCGCTGGAACAGGTCGGCGGCGCGATGGGTGTCGTCGTAATCGAACTCGTTGAGCAGGACGATGTCGGGGCGGACGTTCTGCAGGACTGCGGCGATCTTGCGCGCCTGCGCGTTGCCCAGTTCCAGCCGCGCGACCAGGCCACCGGTGTCCTCGTCGAACAACGAGGTGTTGTAGGTCGCCACGCGCAGCGTGCCGGTCGGCGTCGATGCCATGGCGTCGTGTTCCCTGGAGTGAGGGGTGGTCGCCGCGCAGGCCGCCAGCAGCAATGCGGTGCAGGTGGCCAGCCACCGCGTCGTGCGGGTCTTCATGCCTGCAGGCGTCGCCAGCCGCGGCCGTTGAAGCCTTCCAGCGGCTGGAAGCGGCGCTTGTAGTCCATCTTCGGGTGCCCGGCGATCCAGTAGCCCAGGTACAGGTGGCTGCGATGATCGCGGAGTGCCCATTCGATCTGGCGCAAGACACCCAGCGTTCCCAGTCCGCGCGCGGCGTGTTCGGGATCGTAGAAGGTGTAGACCGCGGACAGCGCATTGGCCGCGAGGTCGGTGACGGCTACTGCGAGCAGCGTGTGCGTGCCGTGTTCGCGCAGCTCCAGGAAGCGCCCTTCGTTCCACGAACCGACCAGGAACTGGTCGAATTCGTGCGCGCCGTGGTCGTCCATGCCGCCGCCGGCATGCCGGCTGGCCAGGTATTTTCGGTACAGCGCCAGGTGCTCGTCGGTTCGCACCGGCGCCACGATGCGCGCGTCGACATCGGCATTGCGCGCCAGGCAACGGCGCTGGCTGCGATCCGGCGTGAACGTGTCGATCGGGATGCGCACCGCCACGCAGGCATTGCAGCCGCTGCAACTTGGCCGGTAGACGATGTCGCCGGAGCGGCGGAAGCCCCAGTCCAGCGCCATCGGGTAGGCCAGCGGCAGGCGCGGATCACGCGGATCCAGCACCAGGTCGCGGGCTTCGCGGTCGTCCCAGTAGCCGCAGGGATGCGCGCCGGTGTGGAACATGCGCAGGTTGTCGGCGTCGGTGCCCATGCCCGCAGGATAACGCCCTCGTTCAGCTGCGCGCGGCCTTCGCTGTCAACCGCCGTGCGCCGGCCGCGTTTTCCCTGCAAGCCCGGCGCGTGCCGGTAGGAGATGAACGATGAAGAAGTTGCACATCCTGGCCCTGGCGATCGCCGCCGCGCTGGCATCCACCTTCGCGGTCGCGCAGACCGCCACCCCCGCCACGGGCGTGAGGGCCGCGCCGCGCATCGACGCCAATGGCGATGGCGTGATCGACCGCGCCGAGGCCGCCAAGGCCCCGCGACTGGCAGCGAAGTTCGATCAGTTGGACGTCAACAAGGACGGCAAGCTGACTGCCAGCGAACGCCCGCAGCGCGCGCACGGCAAGCGAGGTGGCGGCCGTGGCGGCGACCGCATGCAGGCGCTGGACAGCGACAAGGACGGGCGCATCAGCCGCACCGAGGCGAATGCCGGCAACGCCGGTTTCGCCGCGCGCTTCAGCGAGATGGACGCGAACAAGGACGGTTACCTGGACCGCACCGACCGCGAGCTGCGCATGAGCCGTGAACGCGCGGCGTTCTTCACGGGCGCGGACGCGAACAGGGACGGCAAGCTGAGCCGCGACGAGTACGCAGTGGAGCAGGGCGCGCGTGGTGCCGAGCGTCGCGAGCAGTTCGCGCAGCGGGTCGAGGCCGCGGGCAAGACGCCCAAGGCGCGTCGGGTCCCGACCGAGGCCGAGCAGTTGCAGCGCGCCGGCAAGGCGTTCGACCGCATGGACGCGAACAAGGACGGCACGGTGACCAGGGCCGAGTTCGACGCAGCCAAGCCGATGCACGGCGGCAAGGGAACGCATCCGCGCAAGCGCTGATTTTCCGTTCGATGCAGTGCAACGACGCCCGGCATGTCCGGGCGTCGTCGTGTCTGCGCTCAGCGCGCGTCGAGAATCCGCCAGGCGGTGCCGTCGCGTTCCACGGCGAGGCTGCGCGCAGCGTCATCGTCCACTTGCACGGTCGCCTTGCCGCTGCCGCTGCCGTCGGTCATGTAGTCGCTCACGGAGATCCGCGTCGCGCCATCGACGCAGGCGGTGCTGGCCGACAGCGTGGCGTTGCCGGCAGCCAGCGATTGCAGGAAGGCGGGCGATGGGTTGCGGCCGTCGATGGCGATGCAGGCCTGCGCCGGCTTGCGCGTTGCCAGCGTTTCCTCGACCAGCCGCTTCGCCAGTGCGGTGGGCATGTCGACGCGATAGACCGATAGCTCCTCGGCCGATTGCGGAATGATGTCCGCGGGAGGGGGCGCGGGTTTGGCGGCGGCCACGGCCGGCACCGCGGGCGATGGTGTACGTGTACCGAAGATCGTGAATCCGATCGCCACCAGGATCACCACCAGCAGGCCCAGCCTGATCCGCACCTTCCGCTTGGCTTTTTTCTCCTGGGCACTCGCTGCGGGGTCGTTCAGCGCGGACAGCGGCAGGTAGCTCGATGTGCCGTCGCGGGAACTGTCCAGCAAACCGGCATCGCGCAGCAACTGGCGCGCGCGCGGTTGTTCGTCGGCGTTGACGATCCACACCGCCGGCTTTGGTGATGGCGCTTCCTCGTCTTCGCGATAGCTGAAGTGGCTGCGGCGCTGGCCACGGTAGGAGCGGTCGTTGGTGATGCGGACTTCGATGCCCTCGGCGCGCAACAAGCCGGCCACCGCTTCCACGTTTTCCAGGCGCGGGCTGGTGAAGACCTGGCGCATCTCAGCCCGCCGCCTGCGGCGGCACGACGCGGATCAGGCCTTCCTGCGCGGTGCTGGCCACGAGCCTGCCGGCGCGGTCGAAGATCTGTCCGCGTGCCAGTCCGCGCGAGCCCTGCGCACTCGGGCTGTCGATGCTGTAGAGCAGCCAGTCGTCGGCGCGGAAATCGCGGTGGAACCACAACGCATGGTCGAGCGAGGCCATCTGCACATCCGGCTGGTAGTAGCTGATTCCATGCGGGAAGGTCGCGGTGCCCAGCAGGTGGAAGTCGCTGGCATAGGCCAGCAGCGCGCGATGCAGCTCCGGCGCATCGCCGACCGGCTCGGACAGGCGGAACCACACTTGCTGGTAAGGCGGGCGCTTCGGCGGGTTCAGTTCGTCGCGCGGATAGACGTGGCGGAACTCGAACGGCCCCTGCCGGGACAGCCAGCGCTGGACCTTGGTCGGCAGGGCTGCCAGTACATCGGGTGCAAGTGCAGGCGCAGGCTGGATGTCCTCGGGCTTGGGCACTTCCGGCATCGTCAGCTGGTGTTCGGCACCGTCTTCCTGCTGCTGGAACGAGGCCGCGCAGAAGAAGATCACCTTGCCGTGCTGGATCGCGGTGACCCGGCGCACGGAGAACGTGCCGCCGTCGCGGGTGCGGTCCACGTCGTAGACGATCGGGTGTTCGATGTCGCCAGCGCGCAGGAAATACGCATGCAACGAGTGCGCGGCGCGGCTGCCGGTGGCGGGGTCGATGGTCGCCTGGGCAGCAGACAATGCCTGCCCCAGCACTTGCCCGCCGAACACGAAGCGGGTGCCGATGTCGCGGCTCTGCCCGCGGAACAGGTTGTCTTCCAGCCGCTCCAGCGAAAGCAGTTCGATCAGTTCGGAGACGGGAGGGGTCATCCGTCGATTATAGGCGGGCAGTGAATCGCTCGATGGCGAGGGTGGCGGGTATTCGCTTCGCGGCTCGAAATGCCGCTGCGCGAACACCCACCACGTTCGCCATCGGATGGTCTTACAGGCGTTTCAGCGGCAGTGCGGCAAGCACGCGCGCCCATGGGAACAACGGCCCGGGATCGCGCTTGCGGCGGACCTTGACGCTGGGATCGTCGCTGGCTTCGACTTCGTCCAGGTCCAGGTCTTCGTGGCCGGCAATCTGCACCAGCGACGGAATCCTCTCCTGCAGCTCGGCCAACAGGCCAATCAACGATTCGATCTGTGCCTCGGTGTAGGCCTGATCCATCGCCTGCCTGCGCGAATCCAGCCAGTGCGGATAGCGGCCGGTGTTGACCAGTTCGATGCCGATGCTGCGCGGGTTCCAGCCACGGGTGTGGTGGGCGATGCGGCCGGGCGGCACGTATTCGACGATGCTGCCGTCTCGATCGATGTAGTAGTGGCCGCTGTTGCCGGTGCCGCTGGCGGGATACAGGATCCGTTCGCCGTAGTCGCGCGCTGTGGCCAGATCCGGCAGCTCGGTGCAATGGATTACCACGGTGTCGATGCTGGCCATTTCGCGCGCCGCAAGCGCATCGGCATAGGGCAGTGGATCGCGCAGGATCGGGGGCGCAGGCATCGGCCGATGCTAGCATTCGCGCATGAAGCAACCGCCTCCCGATTCCGAGCTCGGCCGCCTGTTCGCGCAGTTCCCGCGTGCGGGCCAGGTCGACTGGATCGGCCTGCGCCCGGCCCGCGACGTGCCGATGCACGCGGTCGACATGGCCGAGGCGACCGCAGGCAAGGGACTCTCGGGCGATCGCTATGGCACCGGTAGCGGCAAGCGCGGCATCACCCTGATCCAGGCAGAGCACTTCCCGGTCATCGCGGCGCTCTCGGGACATCCGGAAATCCTGCCGGCAACCCTGCGACGCAACGTGGTGGTCTCGGGGATTCCGCTGATCGCGTTGAAGGGCCGGCGGTTTCGCATCGGCGACGTCCTGCTTGAAGGCACCGATCCCTGCGATCCGTGTTCGCGCATGGAAGCAGCGCTCGGCCCCGGCGGCTACAACGCGATGCGTGGCATGGGCGGCCTGTGCGCGCGCATCCTCGAAGGCGGCAGCCTGCGCCTGGGCGATGCGGTGATTGCGGAATGACCGGGCACTGCATCCTCTCGCACGGCTTCGAAAGCGGACCCGACGCAACCAAGGTGACCGCGCTGGCGGATGCCGCCGAGCGACTGGGCTGGACCCATGAACGCCCGGATTTCACGGACCTGGATGCACGGCGCGAGGTCAGCGAACTGGGTGATGTCGCGGCGCGACTGCAACGCCTGCTGGCATTGGTTCGAGACGCCGCCGCGCGTGGCCCGCTAGTGCTGGCCGGTTCCAGTTTGGGCGCGTGGATTTCCGGGCAGGTCTCGCTGCAGGTGCCCATCAAAGGTCTGTTCCTGATGGCACCGCCGATCGCGATGGGCCGTGCACCGGCGTTGCAGGCCGCCGCGGTGCCGATCTCGATCATCCACGGCTGGCACGACGAACTGATTCCCGCGGTGCAGGTGGTCGACTGGGCCGCCAGCCGCAATGCGCGATTGCTGCTGGTCGACGACTCGCATCGCCTGTCCGCCCACGTGCAGGCGAGTGCCGATGCGTTCGCCCAATTGCTCGCAAGTCTTTGATGTCATCCGGCGCGTGCCGGAATGACCGCAACAACCAATGAGGTCGCCTTGAAATTCTTCGCTTCCTGCGGCAAGGGCCTGGAGTACCTGCTGGCCGATGAACTGGTCGCGCTGGGTTGCGCACGCGCCACCGCCACGATGGCTGGCACCAACGTCGAGGGCACCCTGCTGGACGCGCAGCGCGCAGTGCTGTGGTCGCGCCTGGCCAGCCGCGTGGCATGGCCGATCGCCGAGTTCGAATGCCTCGACGAACACGCGCTGTACGCGGGTGCCGCGGCGGTGGACTGGATCGAGCACCTCGGGCCGGGGCACAGCATCGCCATCGACGCGCATGTGTCCGGCGATGCGATCACCCATGCGCGCTATGCCGCGCAGCGGGTCAAGGACGCCATCGTCGACACCCTGCGCGCGAAGACCGGCGCGCGCCCCGATGTCGATGTCGAAACCCCCGATGTCCGCATCAGCCTGGTCATTCGCAAGGGCCGCGCGATCCTGTCGATCGACCTCGGCGGCGGGCCGATGCACCGGCGCGGCTGGCGCAGGTTGCAGGGCGAGGCACCGTTGAAAGAGAACGTGGCGGCGGCGGTGCTGATGCGCGGCGGCTGGCCGCAGGCGCATGCCGACGGCGGCGACCTGCTGGATCCGATGTGCGGCAGTGGCACGTTACTGATCGAAGGCGCGCTGATGGTTGCCGACGTGGCGCCGGGCCTGCTGCGGCATGGCGACGCGCTCCCGACGCGCTGGCTGGGATTCGACGTGGATGCATGGCGCGGCCTGTGCGTGGACGCGCTGGAGCGCGAAGCGCGCGGGCGTGCCTCGCTGCGCCCGTGCATCCACGGCAGCGACTTCGACCCGCATGCGATCCGCGCGGCTCGCGAGAACGCGCGCACCGCCGGCGTCGAGACCGCCATCGATTTCAGCGTCTGCGATATCGCTGCCCTGCCGGCGATGGAAAACCAGCGTGGCGTGGTGGTCTGCAATCCGCCGTACGACGCGCGCCTCGCCGCCGATCCTGCGCTGTATCGAACGCTGGGCGAGGCACTGAAGCGCAGCACGCCGGCGTGGCGGGCCAGCCTGCTCTGCGGCGATTTCGAGTTGGCGCGCGCCACCGGCCTGCGCGCGCAGAAGCGCTACCAGGTCTTCAACGGCCCGATCGAGTGCAGCCTGATCACCTGCGAGCCGATCGCGCCGCCGCAGCGCGAAGGCGCGGAGAAGCGCGAGCTCGCCGAAGGCGCGCAGATGGTCGCGAACCGGTTGCGCAAGAACCTGGACAAGCTCAAGCGCTGGCGGCAGCAGGAACAAGTCAGTTGCTTCCGCGCCTACGACGCCGACATCCCCGAGTACGCTTGCGCAGTCGACGTGTACACCTCGACCGCGGGCGATATCTGGCTGCACGTGCAGGAATACGCGGCACCCGACGACATCCCCGAAGCGACCACGCGCAAGCGCCTGAACGACCTGCTGTCCGGCGTGCGCGAGGTGTTCGGCGTGCCGAAGGAGCGGGTCGCGGTGAAGACCCGCAGCACCGGCAAGGGCGGGTCCAAGTACGGCCGCTTCGATCATCGCGGCGAATTCCTGCAGGTCGAGGAGGGCGCGGCGACCCTGCGGGTGAACCTGTTCGATTACCTCGATACCGGCCTGTTCCTCGACCATCGGCCGTTGCGTGCGCGAATGGCGCTGGAGGCGCGCGGCAAGCACTTCCTCAACCTGTTCTGCTACACCGGCGCGGCCACGGTGCAGGCCGCGGTGCAGGGCGCGAACGAGACCACCAGCGTCGACCTCTCGGCGACCTACCTGGAATGGCTGGCCGACAACCTGCGCGGCAACGGCGCAGGCGGCACCCGCCACCGCATCGCCCAGGCCGATGCGTTGAGGTGGCTGGAAGCGGACCGCGGCAGTTACGACGTGGTGTTCTGCGACCCGCCGACCTTCTCCAATTCCAAGCGCGCCGACGACTTCGACGTGCAGCGCGACCACGTGCGCCTGCTGCGCGCGGGCGTGGCCCGGCTGGCACCGGGCGGCGTGCTGTATTTCTCCAACAACTTCCGCCGTTTCAAGCTGGACGAAACCGCGATCAGCCAGTTCGCGCGCGTCGAGGACATCAGCGCCTCGACCATCCCGCCGGACTTCGCCCGCAATCCGCGCATCCATCGCGCATGGCGGATCACCGCGGGGTGACCACAACGAAGAAGGGCCGCATCGCTGCGGCCCTTCGCCCATCAATTGCAGGCGTGGATCAGTCCTTGCCCAGCCACTTGTAGATCACGCCGCCCAGCACGCCGCCGATGATCGGCGCGGCCCAGAACAGCCACAGCTGCGACAGCGGCTCGCCGCCGGTGATCAGCGCCACGCCAGTGGAGCGCGCCGGGTTCACCGAGGTATTGGTGACCGGGATGCTGATCAGGTGGATCAGGGTCAGGCCCAGGCCGATCGCGATCGGCGCGAAGCCGGCCGCTGCGTTCTTGTGGGTCGCGCCGAGGATCACGATGAGGAACATCGCGGTCAGCACCACCTCGCACAGGAAGGCAGCATGCATGCTGTAGCCGCCGGGCGAGAATGCGCCGAAGCCGTTGGTCGCGAATGCGCCGGCCGACGTGTTGTCGATCGCGAAGCCGGCAGTGCCGCTGGCGATCTGGAACAGGATCCACGCCGCGAAGATCGCGCCGAGGGTCTGCGCGACGATGTAGGGCAGCAGGTCCTTCGCCGAAAAGCGTCCGCCGGCCCACAGCCCGAAGCTCACCGCCGGGTTGAAGTGCCCGCCGGAGATGTGGCCCAGCGCATAGGCACCGGTCAGCACGGTCAGGCCGAACGCCAGCGACACGCCGAGCAATCCGATCCCCAGCGGATTGCCATCGCCACCGAAGTTCGCCGCAAGCACGGCGCTGCCGCAACCGCCCAACACAAGCCAGAACGTGCCGATACATTCGGCACCGAGTCGTTTGATCATCGCGATCTCCCCATCGAGACACGCGCCAGTCGCGCGCGTCTTCACGTTAGCGGAAGCGCGCGCTACTGGCGCGGGAATTGCGTTAAACCCGCCCGGGTCAGCGGCCGCGCATGCGCCCGAACAGACCGCCTGCCGGCTTGCCCGCCGCCGTCTCCGGTTCCGGTGGGGTATTGCTGGCCGACTCGGCATAGCCGGTCGCCAGGTTGGCGTTGACGAAATCAGCCACGTCTTCCTTTGCCACGCCGCTGGCCTCGGCAACCTCGGTCACGGTCGCGGGGCCTTTCATCATCGCGGTGGCGATGCGGAAGTGCTTGGGATATTCGCGCTCGGTCTGCGGCCACTTCAGCAGCCGGAACTTGCCATCGGGGTCCAGCCCCGGCAACAGCGCGCCATGCCCGGACAGCAGGCCACCCAACCATTGCAGGCGGGACAGTGGTTGTGCGGTACCGATCGCGGCGGCTTCCGATTCCCATGCCGCGGCATCCAGGGTCGCGAAATCCTCCAGCTGCAAGGTGCCGTCGAAGTAGCCCAGCAAGGGCTTGAGCGTAGCGGGGCCGTGCCAGACCCGGGTGCGCGGATCGACCAGAAGGACCGGGCCGTCGCCGCGTTGCAGGCGGACACGGCGATCCAGGCCGCCTGCCAGCAGCCAGCGTGCCAGGCCGCGATCCGCGGGCACTTCGATGACGGGCTCCGGGATGGGTTCCGGCTCGGGTTCGAGGGCCGGGACGGGTTCCGGAATGGGCTCTGGTTCCGGTTCCGGTTCTGCTGCCGGGATCGGTTGCGCGAGGGCTGGCGCAGCTTCGACCTTCGGTGGGGCAGGTTCGGGTGCTGCGGCAGCCGCGAGAACGGATGCTGCAGCGGCCTTCGCGGCGGCAGCTTCGACCGGTGCATCCACCGCGATCTCGCTGAGCAGGACGGTGAAATCATTGGCGCTGATCGGGCGCGGCAGGCGGTAATCGGTCTGGTTGCGGTCGACCGAAGTCAGGCCCACGACCTTGCGTCCTGCCGCGTGCAGGCGCAGCCAGCTCATCGGTCCGTACAGGCTATCCATGTCGATGACGACGTAATCGGCTTCGTCACCTTCGACCAGGGTCCACAGGTTTCCGGTTTCCGCATTGGCGGCCTTGAAGGCAGCCTGCACCTCGGCTTTGGTCTTGCTGTCCATGCCGGTGGTGCCCAGGGTCAGTGCCATGGCGGTGATCCGCTGCGGAAAACATGGAGTGTTTGCCATGCATGCAGGCTGCGTCAACGGATGTGCGACCCAGTTCCTGCAATGCGTCGGCATCGCAGCAAGGACTTCCCCATTCAGGTGGGCGACGACTCAGGCGAAACGCGGCGACTTCTTCGGCAGCTGGGATTTCAGGAACGCCATCTGGTCGGCCAGGATGTTGCGGTTGGACAGGATCAGGTGCTCGATCCAGCTCGGCCGATAGGGGACTGCGAGCAGCGGCATCCCCGCCTGCTGCGGCGTCCGGTTGCCCTTGCGGGAATTGCAGTGATAGCAGGCGGTGACCACGTTTTCCCAGATATCGCGCCCGCCCTTGGACACCGGTTGCACGTGGTCGCGGGTGAGTGTCGAGCGCGGATACGCATTGCCGCAATACAGGCACAGCGACTGGTCGCGGGCGAACAGTGCCGGGTTGGTCAATGCCGGCGTCGGGGCCAGCGCATGCGGGCGCGCATGCCCGCGCGCGGCGATGATCGGGTGCAGGTGCAGCACGCTGCGCTGGCCGCTGGCGCGATTGATCCCGCCATGCACTTCCAGGCAGGGCTCGCCCAGGGTCCACGCCACCGCACCGCGTGCATACAGGCAGGTTGCGTCCTGCCAGCTCATCCAGTCCAGCGCGCGGCCATGCGCATCCAGGCCAAGCAGGCGCAGGCCGGGGGGCGGCGAGGCGGCCGTGCCGTGGAGGAATTCGGGGGAAAGACACCCATCCGCATGACCTGGCGCGGATCGGGTTCCGGCATGGACCGGGCGTAGCGTTGCGCTAGCGGTTCCCATGGGTCATCAGCTTATACGCCTCCGATGACCGTTTGGGTACGGCATGCCGGTGCCGCATCTCATCGCGCCCGACGCCTGCCGGGCGCGACCATGATCGTCACTCCGCGCCGAAGGCCTCTGCCGGCATTGCCATCAGCGATGCCGCGCCGCTTTCGATCGCCGCCTTGTGGGCCAACGTGCGTGGCAACAGGCGCGCGAAGTAGAAGCGGGCGGTGTCGCGCTTGGCATCCTTGAACGCCTGCGGGCGGCTGGAGGCATTGGCGGCGGCCACGCTGCGCGCCCACCAGTAGGCCAGCACCACGTAGCCGGAATAGAACAGGTAGTCGGTGCTGGCGGCACCCAGTTCCTCCGGATTGCCGGCCGCGCGCTGCAGCACGTCGATGGTCAGCTTGCCCCATTCGCTGCACTTGCCGCGCAGCGGAGCGATGAACTCCGCGAGCGCCTCATCGCCCTCGTGCTGCTTCGCGAACGCTTCCACTTCGGCCAGGAACAACTTCAGTCCCGCACCCTGGCTGGCGGCGGTCTTGCGGCCAATCAGGTCAAGCGACTGGATGCCGGTGGTGCCTTCGTACAACGTGGTGATGCGCGCATCGCGCGCCAGTTGTTCGATGCCGTGCTCGGCGATGTAGCCGTGGCCGCCGAAGCATTGCACCGCGTTGTAGGTGTTCTCGATGCTCCATTCGGTCAGGCAGGCCTTGGAGATCGGGGTCAGGAAGCCGGCCAGGATATCGGCGTGTTCGCGCTCGGCGGGGTCCTGCGACTTTTCGGCGATGTCGAGTTGCGAATAGGCGTGCAGGCTGAGCAGGCGGCCGCCTTCGATCAGCGCCTTCTGCGACAGCAGCATGCGGCGCACGTCGGGGTGGACGATGATCGGATCAGCCGGCTTTTCGGGATTCTTCGGACCCGACAGCGAACGCGATTGCAGACGCTCGCGGGCATAGCGCAAGGCGTTCTGATACGCGCGCTCGGACAGGCCCAGTCCCTGCACGCCAACGCCGAGCCGTGCCGAGTTCATCATCACGAACATCGCCTGCAGGCCCTTGTGCGGCGCACCGACCAGGTAACCCTCGGCACCGTCGAAATTCATCACGCAGGTCGCCGAGCCGTGGATGCCCATCTTGTGTTCGATCGCGCCGCAGCGGACCGAGTTGCGTTCGCCCATGCTGCCATCGCGGGCGACCTTGAACTTCGGCACCACGAACAGCGAGATGCCCTTGGCACCGGGTGGCGCGTCGGGGAGTTTGGCCAGTACCAGATGCACGATATTCGGGACCAGGTCGTGCTCGCCGGCGGTGATGAAGATCTTGGTGCCGGTGACCGAATACGTGTCGTCCGCGACCGGTTCCGCGCGGGTCTTCAACAGGCCCAGGTCGGTGCCGCAATGCGGCTCGGTCAGGCACATCGTGCCGGTCCAGGTGCCGGCCACCAGCGGCTCCAGGAACACCTTCTTCTGCCAGTCCTCGCCGTAGGTCTCCAGCGCCTTGACCGCGCCGTGCGACAGCATCGGGAAGTTGCCCCACGCCAGGTTGGCGGCATCGACCATCTCGGTCAGGACCGCGCCGACGACGGCCGGCATGCCCTGGCCGCCGTGCTCGGGCGCATTGGTCAGGCCGGTCCAGCCGCCTTCCACGAACTGGTCGAAGGCCTGCTTGAAGCCCGGCGGGGCGGTCACGTCGCCGCTGGCCTTGTCGTACGTGCAACCGATGTCGTCGCCGACCTTGTTGAGCGGTGCCAGCACGGTTTCGGAGAAGCGCGCCGCTTCATCCAGCACGGCATCGACCAGTTCGCGATTCACGTCGGCTTGCCCCAGGCGGGCAAACAGCGCCTCCGCGCCAAGGACGTCGTAGAGAGCGAAGCGCAAATCGTCGAGTGGGGCCTTGTAGGTGCTCATGCGGCGTTACCAGTCGTGACGGGCCGCCGGTCGGCCCGTGGAAACGCTAGCATACTACGGCGTATGGTTCCGCCGTGAAGTCCCTTCTGGAACGCAGTGACGGCTCAACGCAATACGCCGGGCAGGCCGGGCACCGGTGCCAGCGCGCTCTTGCGCTCGATCTTGTAGCTGCGCGCTTTTCCATCTTCGGGGCCGGCCTGGACGGTGCCGCCCAACGTGTAGTTAAGCCCCTGACCATCTGCCAATGCACTGGCCAGACGCGCGCGGCCCGCGGGCAGCGGGATCAAGGTCGCGGTGAACACGTCGGCCGATTCCGGGCCGATGCTGATGCCCGGTTGCGCCTGCAGTTTCGCCGCCGCGCCGTTGTCGAAGGCGATGTCGAGGTTGGCGTCGGCGAAGCGCATCGGCACGCTGCTGAAGTTGTCCAGCCGCACGACCACGTCCCAGTGACCATCGGCGCGCACCGTCAATTGCTGGATGCCGGCGGCCGGTTCCGAGACGCGCTTCACCGGCCCGCCGCCGCAGGCCGCAAGCGCAAGGACGACGAGGGCGATCAAAGCGTGGCGCGATTTCATGGCGGTTCCTTCGGCGGTTTGTCCGAGGATAGCTGCAATCCGGGGCGGCTTACCCGTCAGTAGCCCGCGTCGACGTTGACCACCGGCAGTTCGCGGATGTAGATGTCCTTCGCCACGATGAAGGCATCCGCATAGAGATAGGCCTCGCGGCCGAGCTTGATCCGAGCGGCATCGTCGGCCAGCGCGTTGCGGTTGGCTGACACCAGTTCGGCGTACAACCTCAGGGCGATGTCGTGGATGTCCATGGGGGTTTCCTCGGAAGATGGCGGCGACCATACACCCGGCCTGCGAGTGGCGCGAGATCGAGGATCATCCAAGGCCCGGAAAGCGAAAACCCCGCGCGAGGCGGGGTTTGCGGCATCGTCTTCCGGAATGGTGGCCGGGGAGGGAATCGAACCCCCGACACGGGGATTTTCAATCCCCTGCTCTACCAACTGAGCTACCCGGCCAGTGCAGCCGGTCGAACGAGCCGCGCATGATACGTGCAGCGGCGGTTCCCGGCAACCCGAGCAAGCGCTGAACGGTTGCGGGCAGGTAAAGCACAGGTTGTGCGCAGTGGGTGGATGATCGCGTCAGTCCACCGGAGCATCGCCATGAAGACCCTGCTGCTGTCCTTGCTCGCCGTTGCATCCCTGAGCGCCTGCGCCACCAACCGAATCAGCGATACCGACCGCCTCGCACTCTACGAAGCGCATGCCGGCGAGCCGGTCAAGCAGATCCGCAATCACAACGCGATGGGCTGGGACCGGATCGACGACCAGCACGTCGTGCTGAGCATGCGGCCCACCGAGAGCTGGTTGCTGCGCGTCTCCGGGCCGTGCCTGGATTGGGGTAGCGGTTCGCCGGTGTTGCGCCTGAGTTCCTCCGGCGCATACGTGATGGCCAAGTTCGACCGCATCCTCACCGATGGGTCGCCGGTCAGTTGCCGGATCGAGGAGATCCGTCCGGTCGATGTCAAGGCGATGCGCGCCGCGCAGGACGCGGCGACGGCTCAGGCATCAGCGGGGACGTAACCCGCCGGTTTTTCGGCGCCGCCCCCGAACAGGAACTTCAGCATCTCGCCTTCCAGGAAGGCGCGGTGCTGCGGGTTGAGCGGCGAGAGCCGGTTCTCGTTGATCAGCATGGTCTGGTGGGCCAACCAACGCTGCCAGGCCGGTTTGCCGATGCCGGCGAACACGCGCTTGCCGGCGTCGCCGGGCCATGGGGCGAAATCGAGGCCATCGGCTTCGACCTGGTCCATTTCGCAGAAAACCTTGCGCGCCATCGTCATTCCTTCTCGTTCGAGCCTTGCAGCAATCGGCGCACCGGCGCAGGCAGGCCGATCCCGGCCAGTTGCTGGCGCGTCACCCAGCGCAGGTCGTCATTATCGCCGACCGCATCGGGCGGCCGCACGCCTGTGATGCGATGCGGGTGGATGTGCAGCCGGTAGTGACTGAAACCGTGGGCGATGGGATCGCCGGCCTGTGCGGCATCGAAATCGCCATGCGCATGCCGATCAAACCATATGCGCGCATCCGCTAGATCGGCGTATTCCGGCAGCGACCAGAGCGCGGCCCAGACGCCGGTCATCGGTCGGCGCTGCAGCAGTACGCGCTGCTGTGCGTCCTCGATGATCAGCATGTGCGTGACACGTTCCGGCAGCGGCTTGCCGGGCTTGGGCGAGGGCAGTTCGGCGACGCGGCCCTCGCGCAATGCGATGCAGCCATCCTGCAGCGGGCAGATCGCACAGGCCGGAGCGGTCCGTGTGCACAGGGTCGCGCCGAAGTCCATCTGCGCCTGCGTGTAGTCGGCGAGGCGTGTGTTGGGCAGAATGGTTTCCGCGATTGCCCAAAGCTGCTTTTCCACCTTCGGCAGGCCCGGCCAGCCTTCGATGCCGAAGAGCCTGCACAGCACGCGCTTGACGTTGCCATCCAGGATCGGCGCGGCATCGCCCCAGGCCTGCGACAGGATCGCGCCTGCGGTGCTGCGCCCGATCCCGGGCAGCGCGATCAATGCGTCTAGGTCGCGTGGCAGGTCGCTGGCGTGCAGTTCGACGCAGCGCTTCGCTGCCGCATGCAGGTTGCGTGCGCGGGCGTAGTAGCCAAGGCCCGACCACAGCGCAAGCACATCGTCCTGCGGGGCATGGGCCAGCGAGGGCAGGTCGGGCATGGCATCGATGAATCGCTGGAAATACGGGATCACCACCGAGACCTGGGTCTGCTGCAGCATGATCTCGCTCAGCCACACCCGGTAGGCCGTGCGCGGATGCTGCCAGGGCAGGTCATGGCGGCCGTGGCGATCGAACCATGCCAGCAGGCGTGGCGCGAATTCCGTTTCGATGGGCACCATCAGTCGGCCTGCGGCGGGGTGCCGGAATCGTCCAGCTCGATCTCGACGCCTTCCAGCACCGCACCCGCGATGTCGATGCGCGGTGTCGACAGCGAGCCTTGCAGCGGCGGCAATGGCGTGCCGGTGGCGATGTCGTCCAGCCATGCAAGCACCTTGGGCAAACGGAAGCGCGCGTCGAAGCGGGTGGCCTCGCGTTGCAATTCGAGCGCGGCGATATCGGCGAAGTCGATGCTGCCCTTGTAGTCCACTGCGAACGGCATCGGCGAGGTGGAAGCCGACAGCGGTGCCGGCAATGTGGGCCATGTCTCCGGCCAGGCGGCGATGCGGCCGTCCAGGTGCAACACCAGCCGCTTGCCGACCGAAACGCTGCCGCGCGCGCTGGCGTCCGGGATCGCGCCATCGCCATCCAGGAACACCTGCACCGGCACGAATCGCCAAGTCGCGCTGTTGAACGCCATCGGTCCGTGCAGGCCGAGCCGGAACGGCAGGTCGGTGGACGGTGAGCGATAGCGCGCGTCAATACCGAGCCGCGCCGGTTTCATCAGCGCGGAATCCCTGCCCAGCCGCAGCGGGCCAGACAGGAACACCTGCGCTGGTACCTGCCAGTCGGCATTGGCCACGGTCAGTGTGCCGATGCCGGCGACGCCGGTCGGCGCACCGGCCAGCAACCGCCTGGGATGCGCGATGGCGATCGCGAGATCGGCCGGGATCGACATCGGCGGAGCGGAGTAGCGGCCGCGCACTCGAGCGCGCAACAGCCGTTCCGGATTCAGCGAAGGCACATCGATGGACAGCCCTTCGATCCACCAGTCGTCGTTGTCGATGCGGCCGCGGACGATGAGCAGGCCGTCAACTACCGTCGGGATGCGGGTTTCCGCGCTGGGTGGACGCGTGGGCAACCAACGTTGCAGCGCGGGCAGGTCGAGCACCGGCGCGTCGAGTTCCACTCGTTGCACGGTCAGGTCGTTGCCGCGCGTGCGCAGCGTGCGCCACGGCAGCGAGACGAACACGCGCTCCGTGCGCAGCAAGGCCTTGGCATCGCCCGGTCGTAGCGCCACCACGTCGTGCAACACCAATTGCGGGGTGCCGCGCAGGCGATAGTCGATGGCGCTGGCGGTGATCTGCAGGCCCAGGCTGCTGCCGACCTGTTTCAGCAGGAACCCGCCCGCGCGCTGCGGCTGCAGCAGCCAACCGGCAACCAGCAGCAGGACCAGCAGGACGGCGGCGAGGATCGCGGCCAGCCGCAGCAGGCGCTTGCCGATGCGGCGCGGCGGCGCGGGTTCGCTCACCCGGTGAGCGACTCGGGCAGCAGCGCGTCAACGAAGGCCTCGGCATCGAACACGCGCAGGTCTTCGGGGCGCTCGCCGATGCCGGCATAGCGGATCGGGATGCCGAATTCGCGGGCCAGCGCGAACACCACGCCACCCTTGGCGGTGCCGTCGAGCTTGGTCACCACCAGGCCGGTGACCTGCACCTTCTTGCTGAACTCCCGCACCTGGTTGATCGCGTTCTGGCCGGTGGTGCCGTCGATCACCATCAGCACTTCATGCGGCGCTTGCGGATCCAGCTTGCCCAGCACGCGGCCGACCTTGGCCAGTTCTTCCATCAGCCCGCCCTGGGTATGCAGGCGGCCGGCGGTGTCGGCGATCAGCACGTCCATGCCACGCGACTTCGCCGCCTGCAGCGCATCGAACGCGACCGAGGCCGCATCTGCATTCTGTCCCTGCGCGACCACTGCCACGCCATTGCGATCGCCCCAGGCCTGCAACTGCGCCACCGCGGCGGCGCGAAAAGTGTCGCCGGCGGCCAGCATCAGGCTCAGGCCCTCGTCCTTGTAGCGACGCGCCAGCTTGCCGATGGTGGTGGTCTTGCCGGCACCGTTGATGCCCACGGTGAGGATCACGAAGGGCTTCTTCGATGCATCGATGTGCAGCGGCTTGACCACCGGCGCCAGCATCGCCACCAGTTCGCCGCGCAGCGCCCTGAGCAGCGCCCGGGCATCGGCGAATTCGCGCGCCTTCATCCGCTTGCGCATCGACTCGACCAGTTGGGTGCTGGCGGTAACGCCGACATCGGCGGTGAGCAGGGCGGTTTCGATCGCGTCGAGGAGGTCGTCGTCCAGCTTCGGGTTGCGCCCGAACAACTCGGTGATATCGCGGGTCAGGATGCTGGTGATGCGTTGTCGCCAGCCCGGTTTGCCGGGTGCGGCGGCTGGCGCTGACGGTGCGGCGTCTTCCAATGCAACGACCGTCGGTTCGACAACAGGCGAGGGCGATGCCGGCTCGGGTTGCGCAGCGGGTGCCGGGACCGTTGTGGCGATTGCCTCGACAGTCGCGGGCGGAGCCTCTGCGGACGGTCCGGGCTGGTGACTTTCCGGGAAGGCTGCCGCCAGTTCCTCGGTGGAGAGGCGGCGCGGCGCGTCGGCTTCGGGTTTGTTGCGACGGAACCAGCTGACCATGCGGGGGATGCGTGCCTGCGGGGCGCCTGGCACGGTGCCGCAGGCGATGAGCGAGAATGGCCGGCATGGTATCACCCGCCCCGGCAACGCCCCGATGAACGGCCCACGTCCGCAAGCGCGCGGAGCGGGTTCCGGCAGCGTGCGCATCATCGGTGGCCGCTGGCGCGGCACCCGCCTGCCGGTGGCGGACAGCCCCGGTCTGCGCCCCAGTTCCGACCGCGTGCGCGAGACCCTGTTCAACTGGCTGCAGCCGGCCTTGCCGGGTGCGCGCGTGCTGGACCTGTTCGCCGGCACCGGCGTGCTGGGGCTGGAAGCGGTGTCGCGCGGGGCGGCCTCGGCGCAACTGGTCGAAGCCGAGCCCCGGCTCGCGCGGGCGCTGCAGGATGCGAGCGTTCGCCTGGGTGCCGGCGACGAGGTCGCGGTGCACCCGGGCGACGCGCTGGCATGGCTGCGCGGGCACGCGGGGCGGGGGTTCGACATCGCCTTCGTCGATCCTCCCTTCGCCGCCGGGTTATGGGAGCCGGTGCTGGCGGCGTTGCCAGCCGCGCTGGCCGCGGATGCGTGGCTCTACCTGGAATCGCCGTCCGACCATGTGCCCGTGCTGTCGCTGGAATGGGCACTGCATCGGGAAAACCGCACCCGCGAGGTGCGCTCTGCCCTGTATCGGCGGGTTACACTCGCCGGCATCGACAGCAGCAGCGATCCCCAGACGACATGAGCGTGGCCACGCGCACCGCGGTCTATCCGGGCACCTTCGATCCGATCACCAACGGGCACGTGGACCTGGTCCAGCGCGCGGCGCCGTTGTTCGAAACCCTGATCGTCGGCGTTGCCGCCAGCCCGTCCAAGGGCCTGCGCTGCCGCTGGAACTGCGCGTGGAGCTGGCACAGGAAGCGCTTGCCGGCTGCCCGAACGTGCAGGTGCGTGGCTTCGATTCGTTGCTGGCGCACTTCGTCAGCGAGATCGGTGCCGGGGTGTTGCTGCGCGGCCTGCGTGCGGTATCCGACTTCGAATACGAGTTCCAGATGGCCAGCATGAACCGCCATCTGATCCCGGAGGTGGAGACCCTGTTCCTCACGCCGGCAGAGCAGTACGGCTTCATCTCGTCGTCGCTGGTGCGCGAGATCTCGCGGCTGGGCGGCGACGTGTCCGGCTTCGTGCCGGCGGCGGTCGCCGTCGCGCTCGAGGCGCAATGGCGCAAACGGTCCGGATGAGCCCGCGCGCCACCACCTCCGTCTCATCCTCAACACCACTTCGCCGTACCAGGGGAAACACCATGAAGACCATCACCCGCCTGCTCGCCGTCGCCTGTCTGGCCCTGTCGTTCGCCGCGTGCAAGAAGGAAGAGGCACCCAAGGCCGAAGTCGCCGCGCCGCTGTCCGCACCGACGACCGAAGACGCAACCGCATGGCGCGCCTACGTGAACGACGTGGCCACCCGCAACATGGACGGCATCAACAACAGTCCGTTCGTGTACTTCCTGCCGGGCGAGAACAGCGAAGGCTTCGGCGGGTTGTACGAGCGCCTGCTGGAGAAGCTGGAGCAGGACCTCGGCCGCGGCATCCTGGAAGGCAACATGCTGGTGTTTGCATCGCCGGCACAGGAGAAGACCACCGAGATGGTCGAGACCGCATTCAAGACGGTGCCGCCGGGCAGCATGAAGGGCGTCAAGGTCATCTTCATCGGCACCCCGATCCTGGGCGAGCGGGTCAGGACCGCGGTCGAACCGGCTGGCGTGAAATACATCTTCGTCGAAGCCAAGTGACGCTTCCGTGCGTGGCTGCATTGCAGCCACGCCTTTGCGGAACCGTCATCCCGAGCGCAGGCGAGGGATCTGTCCTGCTTCGGCAGGAGCTGCAGTCGGGTTGTTCGCCAAGCTCGAAACGACCATAGAAGATGTCGCTCAAGATCAACGAACTCTGCGTCAACTGCGACGTCTGCGAGCCGGTCTGTCCGAACAAGGCGATCGCGATGGGGCCGGAGATCTACGTGATCGATCCGGCGCTGTGCACCGAATGCGTGGGCCATTACGACGAAGCCCAATGCGTGGCGGTGTGTCCGGTCGAATGCATCGACTCCGACCCGGCGCATCCGGAAACCAATGAGCAGCTGCTGGCCAAGCTGGCCCGCCTGCAAATGCATGGAGGCAAGGTGGCATGAAGCGTCGGTTCCTGAACTTGTTGTGCCCGATCCTGTTGCTGTCGCCGCTGCTGGCGTTCGCCCAGCAGCCGGGCAGTCCTGAAAAGCCACCCGGTGCGGTGATCGCCTCGGCGCATGCGCTGGCGACCGATGCCGGTTTCGAGACCTTGGCGCGCGGCGGCAACGCCTTCGATGCTGCGGTCACCGTGTCCGCGGTGCTGTCGGTGGTCGAGCCGATCAGCTCCGGCCTGGGCGGCGGCGGCTTCTTCCTGCTGCACGATGCGAAAACCGGCAAGGACGTGTTCGTGGATGCGCGCGAGACCGCGCCGGCCGCAGCCACGCCGCAGGCCTACCTGGACAAGGAGGGCCAGCTGGATCGCGATCGTGCGCAGAACGGGCCGTGGTCGGCTGGTATCCCCGGCCTGCCGGCGGCACTGGTGCACGTGGCCGAGCGTCATGGCCGCTTGCCGCTGGTGCAGTCGCTGGCCCCGGCGATCCGCATCGCGAAGGAAGGCTTCCCGGTCTACGGTCGTCTGGCCCGTGGTTACGCGGAACGCCGCGAGGTGATGGAGCGCTATCCGGGCACTCGCGAAGTCTTCCTGCGCAACGGCCAGCCGCCGAAGGAAGGCGACCTGTTCCGCCAGCCCGAACTGGCGGCCACGCTGGAGCGCCTGGCAGCGGGTGGTTTCGACGGGTTTTATCGCGGCACCACGGCCAAGCGACTGCTTGCAGGCGTCAAGGCGGCCGGCGGCAAATGGACTGCCGAGGAACTCGCGGGTTACCGGGTGAAGGAGCGCGAGCCGCTGCGCTTCGAGTACGACGGCTGGGACATCGTGACCGCGCCGCCGCCGTCCTCCGGCGGAATCGCCCTGGCCGAGATGCTGCAGATCCTCGAGCCGTGGGATCTGGCGGCATTGCCGCAGGCCGAACGCGTGCACCTGATTACCGAAGCCATGCGCCGCGCTTACCGCGACCGCACCTTCTACCTGGGCGATCCGGACTTCGTGAAGATTCCGGTCAAGACCCTGATGGATCCGGACTACGCCGCCGGTCTGCGCGCCACCATCCATCCAGGCAAGGCCACGCCCAGCGACCTGCTCTCCGGCGCGGCGACGCCGCTGGAAGACGAGGAAACCACCCACTTCTCGATCATCGATGCCGAGGGCAACCGTGCGGCGGTGACCCAGACGGTGAACCTGCTGTACGGCTCCGGCCTGGTGCCCGCCGGCACCGGAGTGCTGCTCAACAACGAAATGGACGACTTCGCGCTGAAGCCGGGCACCCCCAATGCATTCGGGGTGATGGGCTACGACGCGAATGCACCGGCAGCGGGCAAGCGCATGCTCAGCTCGATGACGCCGACCTTCCTGTCGAATGCCGACAGGATCGCCGTGATCGGCACGCCCGGCGGCAGTCGCATCATCACGATGGTGCTGCTCGGCATCCTCGGCTATGCGGACGGGCTGGATGCGCCGCAGGTCGCGGCGTTGCCTCGCTACCACCACCAGTGGATGCCGGACGCACTCGGCATCGAACGCAATGCCTTGCCGGCGGACGTGGTCGCCGCGCTACGGGCGATGGGGCACGTGGTCGTGGTTCCCGGCGAGGACAACCGGGGCCGCCGCTCCAGCGATGCCTGGGGCAACATGAACACGGTGCTGTGGGACAAGCGCGCCAACACGCTCAGTGGTGGCAGCGATCCGCGTGGCAATGTCGGCAAGGCACGGGTCGTCGCGACGCCCTGATCGCGTGAGCGGCGAGCCGGACGTTCACGGCGTCTGCGGTTTTTCCGGGTCGCGCACGGTTTCCGGGGCGCCGACGTTGACTTCGCCTTGCGCGCCCGGCAACGGCCGCAGGATGGTTTCGGCGGCGGCTTCGTCCAGCAGCTGGATGGCGCGGTTGCCGCCTTGCGCGCCCTGCACACCGCCGATCTGTATGCGCATGGATGGATCGCGCTGGAGGGCAAACCGAAGTTGGCGGGTTTCGCGTTCGTAACGCTGCTGCGCGCGTGCAAGCACGAATCGATCCGCGTATTGCAGCTTCATGCGGTTCCACAACGCATCTGCCGCGGCACGCGTCTCCGGCGTGGCGGCTTTCCACGCGCCGGCCAGCACCTCGCGGTGAAGGACATTCTTCGGGCGTTCCGCCGCCAGTGCCAGCCACGCCAGCCCGAGCGGCTCGTCCCTGGGGAAGTCGTCGCCGCGCACCAGCAGCAGGCCGAGGTTGAACATCGCCCGCTTGTCGCCCCAACCGGCGGACTCCTCGTACATTTCGCGCGCCTTGCCGGCATTTCCGGACTGCAACGCCTTGTTCGCCGCGCAGAAGTAGTAATCGCCGGGCAGGTAGCGTTCGGCACCCTCTGCGCAGGCGATTCGCCCGATGTCGTCGAAATGGCCGGCTCGCGATTGCGCCTGGACGGACGGTACAACTGCGATTGCGCAGATGCAGGACAATAGACGGCCGGCAGTCCGTGTGCCCATTGCTCCTCCGCAAGCCCGTGCCCACGGTATCCCGTACTACTCCTGCGCCATTGGTCGTGCAAGCCGGCCCGCGCGAAACAGGGACGAATGACATGAAGCTGTGGTCGATCCTCGGCAATTCGCAAAAACTCGATGGCGGCGCGATGTTCGGCAATGCGCCGCGTGCGCTGTGGGAACGCTGGACGACGGTGGACGAAGCCAACCGCATCGACCTGGCCTGCCGTGCGTTGCTGGCCAGTCCGCTGGCCGGCAAGACCGTGCTGTTCGAGGCCGGCATCGGCGCCTTTTTCGCGCCGGCGCTACGCGAGCGCTATGGCGTGGTCGAGGCCAACCACGTGCTGCTGGATTCGCTGGCCGAGGCGGGGTTCTCGCACGAGGACGTCGATGTGGTCGTGCTGTCGCACCTGCATTTCGATCATGCCGGCGGCCTGCTTGCGGCGTGGCAGGAGGGCGAGCCGCCGCGCCTGCTGTTCCCGAATGCGACCTTCCTGGTCAGCGCCGCGTGCTGGGATCGCGCGCGCGCGCCGCACCAGCGTGATCGCGCCAGCTTCATTCCGGAGTTGCCGGCCTTGCTGGAAGCCAGCGGTCGCCTGGAGTTGGTGGATAACGAGTTTTCGAAGGCGCTGGGTCGCAGCGTGCGCTTCCACTACAGCGACGGGCACACGCCGGGGCTGATGCTGGCCGAGATCGTCGGGCCGGAACACGGCGGTGGCGAAGACCATGGCGGCGTGGTGTTCTGCGCCGACCTGATCCCCGGGCGGCCATGGGTGCACGTGCCGATCACCATGGGCTACGACCGTAATGCGGAACTGCTGATCGACGAGAAGCGCGCGTTCCTGGAAGACATGCTGGCGCGCAATGTGCATCTGTTCTTTACCCACGATCCCGGCTGCGCGCTGGCGCGGGTGGTGCGCGACGACAAGGGAAAGTTCGGCACGGCCCACGAACACGCGGAACTGCGCGCAAGGGCGATGGCTGCCTGATCCACTGGCATTCCGTCACGCGGGCGTGCATCGTGCGCGCTCCCGCCAACGCGAATCCGACCGATGCCCAAGATCACCCTGCTGTTCGCGTCGCTGCATGTGTTGCTGATGTTGGTCCTGCTCGCGCCGATCCCGCGTTACCGGAGTTCGCGCAAGATCGGACTTGGCGACGGCGGGGACAAGGTGCTGACGCGGATGATCCGCACCCACGGGAACTTCATCGAACATGCGCCGTTCGCGTTGCTGGTGCTGGCCTTGCTGGAACTCTGCGGGCTGGCGCCGATGTGGCTGTGGGGTTTCGGCAGCGCGCTGTTGCTCGGACGGATGCTGCATGCGTTCGGCTTGTCGCGCAGCGGCGGTTATTCCTTCGGTCGTTTCACCGGCACCGTGCTGACCTGGTTGGTGTTCCTGGCCATGGCGCTGGCAGGCCTGTGGCTTGCCCTGCGTTGAAACCGCGCGATCAATCCACCGGCGTGCCGAACAACCGGTCGCCGGCATCGCCCAGCCCGGGCAGGATGTAGGCGTCCTCGTTCAGTCGTTCGTCGACGGCGGCGACATAGACCTCGATGTCGGGATGCGCGGCCTCAAGCGCACGCAGTCCTTCCGGTGCGGCGACCAGGAACAGGCATTTGACCTGCCTGCAGCCCGCTGCCTTGAGCATGTCGATGGCGGCCAGCGCGCTTCCGCCGGTGGCCAGCATCGGATCGATCAGGATCGCGGTGCGCTCGCCCATGTTGTCGGCCAGTCGCTCGTAATAGGTTTCCGGCTGGTGGGTGGCCTCGTTGCGGCGCAGGCCGATCACGCTGACCGCGGCGGCCGGCAGCATCGCCTGCACGCCGGGCAGGAATCCAAGGCCTGCGCGCAGGATCGGCACCAGCGTCACCTTCTCGGCGCGCACATGTGCAACATCCAACGGCCCGGCCCAGGTCGGCACGCTGCGCGTTTCCACCGGCATTTCGCGGGTGGCCTCGTAGGCGAGCATCGCGGCGATTTCGCTGGCCAGCTGGCGGAACAGCACCGGGTCGGTGCCGACATCGCGCAGCTTGCCGAGTTTGTGCTGGACCAGCGGGTGGCGGACTTCGACGATCTTCATGCATGCGCTCCGTTTGCTGCACGAGTGTGCCGCAAGTCGGCCCGCGCGCAAATGCGAAGGCCGGCGCATGGCCGGCCTCCGCAACGATTCGTGACGCGACAGCGCGCTCAGAATGCCCAGCGCAGCACCACCTGGTAGCTCGGCCCGGCCTGCTCGCTTTCAACTTCGTACTCGTCGAAATCGCGATCGATCTGGTCGTCCAGGTTGTCGAACTTGTTGAAGAACTCGTCCTTGGACGCATCCAGCAGGTTGGCCGCGCTCAGCCGCAGCGACACCGTCTCGCCGAAGCGCTTCTCGACGAAGACCTCCAGGTCGGCGCCGTACTTGACCGTCACTTCCTCGGCGACGATCCGGCTGAAGGCGTCGCCCTGCTTGCGGTAGGTCGCGCCGAACGAGGCCTGCAACGCCGGCATGTCATGGATGAAGCCGACGTTGTACACGCTGCGCGCCTGGTCGTTGAAGCGGCGGTTGCCGATGAAGTCCTCGACCTTGCTGTCGAGCCAGGAATAGTTGAGGAACACGCCGGTATCCGGCAGGCCCAGTGCGGTCAGCGGCGTCGAGAGGTCGAATTCCACGCCGTAGACCTTGCCGTCGCCGACATTGGCCGAAGTGAACAGCCAGCTTTCCGGCTCGAACTCGAAGTCGTCCTCGCTCGCGCCGGGATTATCGTCGAGGAATTCCTCGAGGTCGTCCTCGTAGTTGTCCTGCGCGTCCTCGCTCCACTCGCCGGTGTTGACCAGTTCGATCAGGTTCTTCACGTCGCGGTAGAAGAAGTTCACCCCGACCACGCCGCTCTTGCCCAGCCGGCGCTCGAAACCGAGGTCGAGGCCGTTCGCGCTTTCCGGTTCCAGCAGCGGGTTGCCGATGTAGTCGTTGTCGCCGTACTCGCCGTCCAGAACTGCCGGCACCAACTCGTTGAAGTTCGGCCGCTTGATGCTTTTCGCCAGCGAGAAATTGATGCGCGTCGCCTCGTCCAGGTCCCACTTCAGGTGCAGCGAGGGCAGCAGGCTGTTGTAGTCGCGATTCGCGGAACCTTCGGCTTCGCCGTCCTCGCGGTAGCGGATGTCGGACTTGGTGGTCTCGTAGCGCAGGCCGGCTTCCCATGCGAACGCGCCGCGCTTGCCGGACACCATCACGTACGGGTCGACGCGAGTCTCCTCGATCAGCGAGCCGATGCTGCCGTCGAGTTCGTAGACCACCGGGTCGCCTTCGTTGTCGGCTTCCCACTCGAAGTTGGTGTAGGTGATGTCGCGCTTCTTGCTGCGCCAGTCCACGCCGAACTCCAGTTCGGCAGCACCGAGCGCGCGCTTGTGGGCGAGGGTGAAGCCGGTTTCCTTGTCGACGGCATCCACCGACTGCGCTTCGGCCTCGGAGGCGTCCCACTCGCCGTTGACGTACTCGTGCTTCTCTTCGCGCACGGCGCTGTTGTCTTCGAAGCGCGCATGGTCGAGGTCGAACGAGGTGGTGCCGCCGGCCATGTCGAAGCGGTACTCGGCACCGATGCCCCAGTTCACCTGGTCGACCGGGTTGAAGCCGGGGACATTGGACTCGATCACGTCGTCGTCGTACTCGACTTCATGCGAGACCTCGGTGACATCGCGATCGGTCTTGACGAAGAAGCCGTCGATGCCGAAGCGGCCGGTCTCGCCGACGTCGGTGGTCCACGACAGGTTGCCCGAGTAGTCTCGGCCGTCCTTGACCTCGTTCTGGTCTTCCCAGCTGACCAGTTCGTCCATCGACGGATCGGCGTAGCGGTCGGAGCGTTTGATCTTGGCGCGGTAGCGATCCTGCACGTTGATGCCGGCGAGGATGCGGCCGCCGAGGAAATCGCCGCTGGTGACCGCGCCGAAGGTCGGGTTGATTTCGCCGTCGTACCAGCGGTTGGCGCCGACGCGGATGTAGCTGCCGTCGAACACGTAGGCGTCGCGCAGGACGATGTTGATGGTGCCGGCCATCGCGTCGCCACTGCGGTTGGCGCTGTTGCTGCGCAGGATCTCGACGTGGTCGACCATCTCGGCGGGGATGCGGTCGACCCAGAACGAACGGTCGTCGCCCGCGCCCGGCACCTTCTTGCCGTTGACCAGCACCTGGGTGTAGCCGGCGGCCATGCCGCGCATCATCGCGCCGTCGAACTCCATGATGTCGGAGCCGACGAAGGCCACGCCCGGCACGCGCTTGAGCATGTCGCCAACGGTGTTCGGCTCGAAGCGCTGGAAGTATTCGAGGTCGTAGCGCAGCACCGGCGCGGTGTCTTCGGTGCGGTTGCGGTAGGTGATCTCGCCCTGCACGACGACCTTGTCCAGGTTCTTGGGGTCGGTCGCGGTCAGGTCGGTGGCGTTGCCGCCATCCGGTGCGACCTGCTGGGCGGAGGCGAAGCCGGCCGGCAGCAGGGCCACGCAGAACAGTGCTCGTGACAGGCTGGTGGCCAAGGCAGTGCGTTTCATCGAATGGAGTCCCGTTGCGTAAATGAACGCGCCTTTGTAAGTAAGCGGGATGGCCGAACGATGACAGCGGGATGCCATCTGCATGACAGTCAGTCGGCGCGGTGGCGGTGACACGAAAGCGTCATCCACGCCGCGTACAACATCGCGGTTTGCAACATCCGTCCGGAGAACCGCCTGATGCGCCAATGCCTCGCCCTGCTTGCCTTGCCGTTGCTGCTCGCCGCCTGCGCAAGCGCGCCAGGCGGCGCGACCATCGTCGATGCGGATCGCGAGCCCGACGAATACGAAGCCGACGACGTGTTGTTGCGGAACCATGACGTCCCGCATGTGGTGGTCGCGGAGGCGTTCGTCACCGCATCCACGCCGGACGACAACATCGATTCGCCGGCGAGCTGGTTGCAGGACGGCAGGCTGATGCTGGTGGCGAGCGCCAAGGCCACCGACCAGTTGGTCGTGTACGACGGCGACACCGGCAAGCGCCTGCGCACCCTCGGCGGCAGCGGCAAGGCACTGGGCAAGCTGTCGCGCCCGAACGGCATCGCCACCATCGACGACCGTTTCCTGTTCGTGGTCGAGCGCGACAACCGCCGCGTGCAGATGTTCCAGTTGCCGGACTTCACCCCGCTGCTCGCGTTCGGCGACGACGCGTTGCAGCAGCCGTACGGCCTGTGGGTGCGGCGCAAGGGCGCGGGCTACGAAGTGCTGGTCAGCGATGCCTACATGGCCGGCGAAGATGCCAAGGGCGACGATATCGTCCCGCCGCTGGCGCAACTCGATCGCCGTTTCCGTCGCTATGAGGTGCTGCAGGCCGATGGCAAATGGAGCGCGCAGGCCGCTGGCGCATTCGGCGATGTCAGCGCGGCCGGCGCGATCCGCGTGCCGGAGTCGCTGTTCGCCGACGAAGCCAACGACCGCCTGCTGATCGCCGAGGAAGATGTACCCACCGGCACCCGCCTGCGCGAGTACGACCTGCATGGCCGCTATCTCGGTCGCGATGTCGGCAATGGCCAGTATGTCGCCCAGGCCGAGGGCATCGCGCTGATGCGCTGCGCCGACGGCAGCGGCTGGTGGGTGGCCAGCGACCAGTTCGCCGACCGCACCGTGTTCCACCTGTTCGAGCGCAGGAGCCTGCAGCACGCCGGTTCGTTCGCCGGCAAGGTGACCGGCCTGACCGACGGGGTGTGGCTGGACGAACGCGGCGACGCGCGCTTCCCGCAGGGCGCGTTCTACGCCTCGCATCTCGACCTGGGCGTGGCTGCGTTCGATTGGCGCGATATCGCCAAGGCCTTGCAGCTGCCGGCGTGCGCGCGTTGAAGTTGAGCGTGCAAGCTGCCGTCGTGCTGGCAGCGCTCTTGTGCCTGCCGCTGGCGGCGCAGGACGCGGCGCGCAAGCACGAACCGAACACGCGGGTGCCGGCGGGTGTGATCCGCTTTTCACCGAGCGTGTTCCCCGATCGCATCGTTGCGTCGCCCGAGCAGGATGCATCGACGGGTTTCTCGGTGGCATGGCGCACCAGCGCGCAGCTCGATGCGCCGTTGCTGCAGATCGTGGTGGCCGGCGATTCGCCCGACATGGGCGTGCCGCGCGAGATTGCATCGTCGAGCCGCGAACTGCGCACCGAGAACGGCCTGGCTCGCCACCACCGCGCGGATGTCGACGGCCTGCAGCCCGACACGCTGTACGCCTGGCGCGTGCAGGGCGGCGGCACCTGGAGCGCCTGGCACCACACCCGCACCGCAGCCCGCGCCGAAGCGCCAATGACCTTGCTGTATTTCGGCGACACCCAGAACAAGAACACCAGCCTGACCACGCGGGTAATCCGGGAGGCGATGCGACATGCGCCGGACGCCAGGCTGGCGCTGTTCGCCGGCGACCTGGTCAGCGGCGGCGACGGCGAGGACGACAACGAGTGGGGCGAGTGGTTCGAGGCGAACGAGTCGCTGCCGACCTCGATGATGGTGGCACCGGCGATCGGCAATCACGAATACTTCGAGGAGTTCGAGGACACGCCGCGGGAGCGCCGCGTGCTCGGTGCGCACTGGCCGCTCACGTTTTCGTTGCCCGGCAATGGCGCAGCCGGTGCGAAGGGCACGACGTACTGGTTCGACTACCAGGGCGTGCGGGTCGCGGTGATCGATGGCACGTCAGCACTCGACCTCGGCACTGCGAGTGCGCAGGCGCACTGGCTGGACGGTGTGCTGGGGGCGAACCCGCATCGCTGGAGCATCGTGATGACGCACCAGCCGTTCTTCTCGCCGCGCGATGGGCGCGACAACGTGTTGCTGCGCGGACACCTGCTGCCGGTGATTCGCAAGCATCGCGTCGACCTGGTGTTGCAGGGCCACGACCATTTGTACGGACGACGCGCGGGCGACGCGCCGACGCCGGTGTTCGTGGTCTCGGTGGCCGGTGCCAAGCAATACCGGTTGTCCCGGGAAGCACGCGAGACGATGCGCCCGGTCGCGGAGGACACCCAGTTGTTCCAGGTCGTGCGCATCGATGGCACGCGCCTGCGCTACGAAGCGCGCACCGCCACCGGGTGCCTGTACGACGCGTTCGAGTTGCTCGACGACGGCGCTGCCGGCAAGCGCCTGCTGGAAGTGCAGGAAGGCCGTATCGCGGAGCGAGACTGCCCCCGAGCGCAGACATTGAAGGGACGGAGCGACCGATGCTGGGAATGAGCCGATGTGCGGTGGGTGCGGTGCTTTCGCTGTGCGTCGGCGCGGCGATGGCGGGCGACCCGAACGTTCGCCATCCGTTCCACGCCGAGCAGGCGAAGGACGCGCCCGAAAGCGCGGTGCTGGCCGTCGAGATCCCGGCCGGCAGCATCACCAAGTACGAGATCAACGAGGAAGGCCTGGTTTTCGTCGATCGCTTCCAGTCGATGCCGGTCGCGTACCCCGCCAACTATGGCTCGTTGCCGCGCACCCTGGCTGGCGATGGTGACCCTCTGGACGCGCTGGTGCTTACCCGCGAAGCACTGCATCCGGGCGTGCTGATCCGCTTCCGCCCGGTCGGCGTGCTGCGCATGGAAGACGCTGGCGAGGCCGACCAGAAGATCATCGGCGTGCCGACCGACAAGGTCGATCCAACCTATGCCGGGATCCGCGACGTCGCCGACTTGCCGCAGGTCGAGTTGGATCGCATCGAAGCATTCTTCCGCGTGTACAAGGACCTGCCGAAGGGTCGCAACCCGGTGCGCCTGTCAGGTTACGGCGATGCCGCCGAAGCTAAGGCGCTGATCCGCGAAGCGATGCAGCGCTTCGAAAAACAGTCCGGTCGCTAGGCGGAAACGAAAAAGGCGGGTCAGAGTGGGGTTTCCTGCAGGAAACCCCACTCTGACCCGCCTTTTTCACGCGCGCCTGCCAGGAATCAGGCGGCCTGGGCTGCGGCGTCGATCTGCTGGCACGGCCCTTCGAGCAGGGCGCGCTTGACCATCGCCACCACCAGCGCCAGCTCGTCTTCGCTCACCGCAAAATGCGGGGTGAAGCGCAGCGAGTTTTCGCCGCCGTGGATCACGCCGATGCCGTGTTCGCGCATCCACTCCTCGGTGGAGCCGGCGCCGTAGCCCTTGTAGCCGGGCGCGAGTTCGCAGGAGAACAACAGGCCGGTGCCCTGCACCTTGGTGATGCGGCCGTCGAGCTCGGCCTTCAGTGCTTCGAGCATGGCCAGCGCCTGCTTGCCGCGCTGCTGGATGTTGGCGCGCAGTTCCGGAGTCAGCTGTGCCAGTACCGCGCAGGCAACGTCGAGCGCACGCGGGTTGGCGGTCATGGTGTTGCCGTAAAGGCCGCGCTTGTAGATCGCCGCGGATTCCGCGGTGACGGCCAGCACCGACAGCGGGTACTGCGCCGCGTTGAGTGCCTTGGAATAGGTTTCCAGGTCCGGCGCATCGACATTTTCGAAGCCGGGGTAATCGACGATCGACAGGTAGCCGGTGGCGCGCAGGCCGGCCTGGATCGAGTCCACCAGCAGCATCGCGCCATGCGCACGGGTCAATTCGCGGGCGAGCTCGTAGAACGCCACCGGAACGCTGCGGCCGGGGTCGCCTTCGCCCATCACCGGCTCCAGGAACATCGCCTCGATGAACCAGCCGTTGGTGTCGGCATCGGCGAACAGCGTGCGCAGGGCGTCCATGTCGTAGGCCGGCACGGTCAGCACCGAGGTCTCGTCGCGGTAGCTCGCCAGGTGCTGGACGTAGGCCTTGCGGCTGGAATCCGAATACAGCGCCGGGCGCTCGGTGCGGCCATGGAACGCACCCTTCACCACCAGTCGCTTGATCGTCTTGCCTGCGTGGCGCGCACCCGGGTCGGTCATGGTCTTGGCATTGGCATCGACGATGCGCGAGGCCAGCGACACCGATTCGGAACCGGAGTTCAGGCACAGGAAGGCGCTGTAAGGACAAGAGCCGCGGGTCTGGCCGATCTCCGCCTTCATCGCCTGGGCAAAGCGCAGCTGCGAGACGTGCGGGGTCATGATGTTGGCCATCGCCTGCGGCTTGGCCATGGCCTCGATCACCGCGGCCGGCGCATGGCCCAGGCCGAGCATGCCGTAGCCGCCGGTGTCGTAGATCACCGCGCCCTTCAGGGTCACGATCCACGGGCCGCGCGCGGCCAGCGCCACATAGGGATTGGCGGCGTCTTCGGCGTAGAAATTGACGAAGCCGGACTGCACCTCGCGCACCTGCGCGTCCTCGTCCAGTTCCAGCAGCGCCGGGAACTCGTTGCTCACGCGCTGGTACTCGTCCGCCGCGGCGGTGATCGCTTCGGCCAGGCTGGCGTCGCGGCCGGCGAAGTCGAGGATGGTGGCGTCGTCGAGACCGTGGGTACGGACGTGGCCGTGCGAGCGCAGCGGGGCGAGGGTGTCGAGCAGGGTCATGGCGAGTCCTCCAGCGAGTGCACGTCCGCAGCCGGACGCTGTGCAAACGATCATTATCGCGGGATCGTTGCCAGTCGAAAGGGCGGATTCGTCCAGTTCGCCGGCAATATCCGGCGGATCGACGGTATGATCCGGCGATATGCGCATTTCCAAGGCCGATGAGCTGCTGCTTTCCCTGCTGCGCGAGGACGCCCGCGCGTCGACTGCGGAGATCGCGCGGCGAGTGGGACTGTCGCGGACCACGGTGCAGAACCGGATCACCCGCCTGGAACAGGAGGGCGTGATCCGCGGCTACACCGTGCGCGTGGATGACGAACTGGAGCGCAGCCGGATCCGCGCGCACATCCTGATCATGCTGCAGCCCAAGCAGATGGCCGCAGTGGTCAAATCCCTGCAGGCGATGCACCAGGTCCGCGAGTTGCATTCGGTCAGTGGTGGCCATGACCTGGTGGCCTTCGCGGTGGCCGCCAACGTCGGCGAGATGGACGTGCTCACCGACCGCATCGGCGCGATCGACGGGGTGGAACGCACCACCACCTCGATCATCCTGTCGACCAAGTTCGAGCGGTAGTTGCGGCTCGCCTACAATGCGCGCCCCACGAGGCTTGCGACATCCTTGAAGAAGTCCGATTTCCACTACGAATTGCCGGAGGCGCTGATCGCGCAGGCACCGCTGCCGGAGCGCTCCGCCAGTCGCCTGCTGCTGGTGCCGCCGGGCGATGCGGCTTTTTCCGACGTCGGCGTGCGCGATCTGCCATCGCTGCTGCAGCCCGGCGACCTGCTGGTGTTCAACGACACCCGGGTGATCCCGGCGCGACTGTTCGGCACCAAGGTGACCGGCGGCCGCGTCGAGTTCCTCATCGAACGCCTGCTGCCCGGCAACGAGGCGCGTGCGCAACTCGGTTTCAGCAAGCCGCCACGACCCGGCAGCCGCATAACGCTGGACGCGGGCGGCGAAGCGGAAGTGCTGGAGCGCGAGGACAGTTTCTGGCGGCTGCGCTTCCATGTGGGCGAGTCACTGGAGCAGTGGCTGCAGCACGCGGGCCGGCTGCCGTTGCCGCCCTACATCCAGCGCGAACCGGGCGTGGACGATGCCGAGCGCTACCAGACCGTGTTCGCCCGCGAGGTCGGCGCGGTCGCCGCGCCCACCGCCGGCCTGCATTTCGACGACGCGCTGCTGGATGCCTTGCGCGAACGCGGTGTGCAGTTCGGCCACGTCACCCTGCATGTCGGCGCCGGCACCTTCCAGCCGATGCGGGTCGACGACCTCCGCGACCACCGCATGCACAGCGAGTGGTTGAATGTCGGCGCGGAACTGGTGCAGCAGGTGCGCCGCACACGCGCTGCGGGCGGCCGCGTCATCGCGGTCGGCACTACGGTGCTGCGCGCACTGGAGAGTGCGCTGGTCGATGGCGAACTGCAGCCGTTTGCCGGCGAGACCAACATCTTCATTTTTCCCGGCTATCGCATCCGCAGCATCGATGCGCTGCTGACCAACTTCCACCTGCCGGAAAGCACGCTGCTGATGCTGGTGTCCGCGTTCGCCGGCAAGGCACGCGTGTTCGCCGCCTACGAGCACGCGGTGCGCGAGCGCTATCGTTTCTTCAGCTATGGCGATGCGATGTTGTTGTTCCCGGCGCAGGATCAGACATGAGCAAGTGCGGATTCCCGAAGCACACGCGGCGGGCGGCGGGGGCTTCTACCCGGCTTATACGAACGTCCTTGTTCGATGCGCCGCCGCGCGCCCGCTTTGCGGCCCGGCCCGGCACAGGGTGCCGGGCGTTCGCACGCTTGCATCGCATGCGATGCAAGCCAAGCGTGCTCACCCATGGCGCGCTTTCCGAAGCCCCCGCCGCCCGCCACGCGTGCCCCGAACTTGCGTGGTGCTACGCATGAGCCGAATGGATTTCGAACTGCTCGGCACCGACGGCGCCGCGCGCCGCGGCCGCATCACCTTCCCGCGCGGAAACATCGAGACCCCGGCGTTCATGCCGGTCGGCACCTACGGCACGGTCAAGGGCGTGTTGCCCGACCAGGTTCGCGACCTCGGTGCGCAGATCATCCTCGGCAACACCTTCCACCTGTTCCTGCGGCCCGGCTTGGAGGTCATCGAGGCACACGGCGGCCTGCACGGCTTCGCCCGCTGGGATGGCCCGATCCTCACCGATTCCGGCGGCTTCCAGGTGTTCTCGCTGGCCCATCGCCGCAAGATCACCGAGGCCGGCGTGACCTTCGCCGCGCCCACCGACGGCAGCAAGGTATTCCTCGGCCCCGAAGAATCCATGCACATCCAGAAGGTGCTGGGCAGCGACATCGTGATGATCTTCGACGAGTGCCCTCCGGTGACGGTGGATGGCGCGCCGGTCGACAAGCGCGTGATCGAGCGTTCGATGGAATTGTCGCTGCGCTGGGCCGAACGCTCGAAGATCGCGCATGCGGGCAACGATGCGGCATTGTTTGGCATCGTCCAGGGCGGTGTGCACCACGACCTGCGGTCGCGCTCGGCCGAAGGCCTGCAGCAGATCGGCTTCGACGGCTATGCGATCGGCGGCCTCGCGGTGGGCGAGACCGAAGCCGAGCGCAACGCGATGCTCGAACACACCGCCCCGCAACTGCCCGTGGATCGCCCGCGCTACCTGATGGGCGTGGGCCGGCCCGAGGACCTGGTGGAGGCGGTGGCGCGCGGGGTGGACATGTTCGACTGCGTGATGCCCACCCGGAACGCGCGCAACGGCCACTTCTTCACCGATGCCGGCATCGTCCGCGTGCGCAACGCCCAGTACGAGCGCGACCTGCGGCCGATCGAGGAGGGCTGCGACTGCGTGGCCTGTGCCGGCGGTTACACCCGCGCCTACCTGCGCCACCTGGACCGCTGCAACGAGATGCTGGGATCGATCCTGGGCACCCTGCACAACCTGCGCCACTACCAGCGCCTGATGGCGCGGATGCGGGATGCCATCGGGCAAGGAACCTTTTCAGCGTTCCGGGAGTCCTTTTACGCGGCCCGGCGGCCCTGAAAGGCCTCCCGGCGGCCCACGTGGCATAATTCCCGGCTGGCCTTGGCCAACCCATCCGCTTCGCAAACACGGATTCCCGCATGAACCCGCTCGATTTCCTGATTCCCGTCGCACATGCCCAGGCCGCCGGCGCCGCTCCCGCCGCGCCCAGCATGATGTCCACCCTGCTGTTCCCGATCCTGCTGATCGTGATCATGTATTTCCTGATGATCCGCCCGCAGATGAAGCGGCAGAAGGACCATCGCGCCATGCTGGACAAGCTGGCCAAGGGCGACGAAGTGATCACCAGCGGCGGCATCGCCGGCACCGTGGCCGCGATCGGCGAGAGCTTCGTGACCGTCGAGGTCGCCAATGGCGTGCAGCTGCGCGTGCAGCGCGCCGCCATCGCCAACGTGCTGCCCAAGGGCACCCTGAAGTCGGTTTGATCCTTTTTCTGAAGCAACAAGCGCCGGCCTTGATGGCCGTGCGCGGGGTGTCGTGATGCTCGAATATTCCCGCTGGAAATACCTTGTCATCCTGCTGGTGCTGGTGCTGAGCGTGTTCTACGCCATACCCAATGCATTCCCGCAGGATCCCGCCGTGCAGGTGACCGCGAATCGCGGTGCGAAGGTCGACGCCGCGATGCAGCAGCGGGTCGAGGCCGCGCTGAAGAAGGCGTCGGTGCCGTTCAAGTCCAGCGCGATCGAGAAAGACGGCAACCTGATGCTCCGGACCGCCGATGACGACGCCCAGTCCAGGGCGGCGGAGGTCATGCGCGCCGAGCTCGGCGGCGGCTACGTGGTCGCGCTCAACCAGGCCTCCACGTTGCCGGGTTGGATGCAAGCGCTTGGCGCCAAGTCGATGTCGCTGGGCCTCGACTTGCGCGGTGGCGTGTATTTCCTGATGCAGGTCGATCGTGAGGCCGCGCTGGCCAAGCGTTTCGAGGCGACTGCCGAAGACACCCGGGTATTGCTGCGCGACAACCAGATCCGCTACACCTCGGTCGAGCCGGCGTCTGGCAACAGCGTGGTCGCCAGCCTGAGTCCCGGGCAGGACATCAGCAAGGTGCGCCCGTTGCTGGCGCGCGACATGCCGACCTACCAGATCAACTCGACCGACGACTCGATCACCATTCGCATCCCGGATGCCGAGCTCGAAAAAATGCTGACCGACGCGGTCCAGCAGAACATCGGCACGTTGAGCAACCGCATCAACGAACTTGGCGTTGCCGAGCCGATCATCCAGCGCCAGGGCGCGGACCGCATCGCGGTGCAACTGCCCGGCGTGCAGGACACCGCCCAGGCCAAGCGCATCCTCGGCGCGACCGCGACCCTGGAATACCGCGGCGTGATCGAAGGCAATGCGATCGAGGCGCGCGACACCGGCAATGTGCCGCCGGAAGCGCGCATCTACTACCGCAAGGAACTCGGTCCTGACGGCAAGCCGCTGCCGATCCTGCTGAACAAGCGGATCATCACCTCCGGCGAGCAGTTGCAGAGTGCCTCGTCGTTCTTCGATTCGCAGTCGGGTACCCCGGCGGTAAGCGTGCGCCTGAACAGCATCGGCGGCCAGCGCATGTTCGAGTACTCGAGCGCGCACGTCGGCAAGTCGATGGCGGTGGTCTACATCGAGCGCGTGCCCGAAGTGAGGATCGTCGACGGCAAGGAAGTGCGGAGCAACCGCACCAGCGAGCAGGTGATCTCGGTTGCCACCATCCAGAGCACGTTGGGCAAGGATTTCCAGACCACCGGCCTGGAGAGCATGAAGGAAGGTGCCGACTTGGCGCTGCTGCTGCGCGCCGGCGCGCTGGCGGCACCCATGGACTTCGTCGACGAACGCACCATCGGTCCGAGCCTGGGCAAGGAAAACATCGAGCGCGGCCTCACCGCAGTGGCGTTCTCCTTCATCTTCGCCTTGCTGTTCTTCCTGGTGTATTACCGCATGTTCGGCCTGATCACCTGCCTGGCGCTGCTGATCAACCTGCTGATGGTGTTCGCGCTGATGTCGCTGCTGGGGGCGACGATGAGCCTGCCGGGCCTGGCGGGCATCGCGTTGACGGTTGGCATGTCGGTGGACGCCAACGTGCTGATCAACGAACGCATCCGCGAGGAGTTGCGGATGGGGCTGCCGCCGCAGAAGGCCATCGCGGAAGGCTACGACCGCGCCTCCGGCACTATCCTGGACGCCAACGTCACCGCGTTCCTGGCTGGGTTGGCGATGGCTGCGTTCGGCACTGGCCCGTTGAGGGGCTTCGGCATCACCACCATGCTTGGCATCGCGACCTCCGCATACACCGCGGTCTCCGTCTCGCGCGGCATTGCCACGCTGATCTACGGCGGGCGCAAGAAGCTCAAGTCCGTGGCCATCTGAGGGGCACGACCACATGAAACCGTTCAATCTTTTCCCGTACGACAGCAACATCGACTTCATGCGCATGCGCTGGGTGTCGCTGACCGTCGCCCTGTTGCTGATGGTGGTCGCGCTTGGGGCGATGGGCGCGCGTGGTTTCAATTTCTCGCTGGACTTCACCGGTGGCGTCGGCGTTGAGCTGCGCTACGCGAAGGCACCGGATGTCGACAAGGTCCGCGAGCAGCTGGAGGCCGCCAACTTCAACGGCGCGCAAGTGCAGAACTTCGGGGCTGGCAACGACCTGCTGGTGCGCCTGCAGGCCGACGGCAAGCAGGAAGGTGGTGCCGACAAGGCCAGCAGCATCGGCGATGCGGTGGCGAAGGCGGCCTCGCTGGCGGGCAATCCTGCGGAGAAGCGCAGCAGCTCGGTGATCAGCGCGCAGGTCGGCAAGGATCTCGCCCTCAAGGGCATCTATGCCGTGCTGTTCGTGATCATCGGCTTCCTGGGCTACATCTCGTTGCGCTTCGAGAAGAAGTTCGCGGTCGCGGCGATCATCACCACGATGCACGACGTGCTGATCTGCGTGGGCTGGTTCGCGCTGAGCGGCCACGAATTCGACCTCAATGTGCTGGCCGGCATCCTGTCGGTGATGGGCTTCTCGATCAACGACACCATCGTGGTGTTCGACCGCGTCCGCGAGAACTTCCGCGGCATGCGCGCCGACCCGGTGACGATCCTCAACAAGTCGGTCAACCAGACCCTGTCGCGCACGGTGATCACGTCGTTCGTCGCGTTCCTGAGCATGCTCTCGCTGTACATCTACGGCGGCGACTCGCTGCGCGGGATGGCCGAGGCGATGATCATCGGCATCATCATCGGCACCCTGTCCTCGATCTTCGTGGCCTGCCCGCTGCTGACCATGGGCCTGCTGAAGGTGAGCAAGCAGGACCTGCTGCCGAAGGCGCGCGACGAAGAAGCCCTGGCCCGCAGGCCGTAATGGCCCGTAGGGGCAGGCCCCCGTGCCTGCCCCAACCGGATCCCAAACGAAAAGGCCGCGCACTGCGCGGCCTTTTCGTTGGCGGGAACGTAGCGCCTCAGTTGAAGACGGCGGCGTACCCGGACTGGACGATCGCCTTCTGCAATTCCGCGCTGAGCTTCTGGTTGCCGGCGACCAGATGGCGGCCATGCACGCCGCGGCCGTCCATCGGCCCGGTGGCGGCGCCGCGGAAATCGCAGACGCGACCGCCGGCCTCGCGCACCAGCAGTACGCCGGCGGCGATGTCCCACGGCTTCACCCCGGCCTCGAAGTAGCCGTCGCTGCGGCCGCAGGCCACGTAGGCCAGGTCGAGGGCGGCGGAGCCGGTGCGGCGGATGTCCTCGGCGCTGCGCAGCAGTTCGCGCACGCATTCCAGGTGGGCGGGCGCGCGTTCGCGCTCGCGCGGCGGGAAGCCGGTGATCAGCAGTGCACCGGCCACGTCCTTGCGCTCGCTGACGCGGATGCGCTTGTCGTTGAGCACCGCGCCGCTGCCGCGGCTGGCGGTGAACAGCTCGTTGCGCAGCGGGTCGAAGATCACGCCGTGCTGCGGCTCGCCGTTCTCGACCAGGGCGATCGACACGCACCAGTGCGGAAAACCGTGCAGGAAGTTGCTGGTGCCGTCGAGCGGGTCGATCACGAACACCGCGTTGCCCGTGCCCTGCGCACCGCCTTCCTCGCCCAGGAACGCGGCATCCGGGTAGGCCTTGCGCAGCTCCTTGATCACGGCTTTCTCGGCCTGCTCGTCGACGTCGCTGGCGTAGTCCATGCGGTCTTTCTCGACCACGTTGATGGCATCGAGCTTGTGCATGCTGCGCAGGAGTACCCCGCCGGCCGAGCGGGCCGCCTTGACCATGACATTGACCACGGGTTTCTGCATGGTGAAGCGCCTCGAAGGGAATGAGGAAGGCTCGCGGGGAGCGGGGCAACGGCGAAAAAGAGCGAACCCGGCGCGCGGGCCGGGCACGAAGTTTACCATTGCCGCATGAGTGATCCATCCAATTCCGCCACGGGCGATGACGTAACGGCCGCACACCCTGCTGCTGCCCAGTTGCGCATCGTGCTGGTCGGCACCCAGCATCCGGGCAACATCGGTTCCGCGGCGCGGGCGATGAAGACCATGGGCCTGTCGAAGCTGGTGCTGGTGGCCCCGGAGAAAGCCCCGGATCGCGACACCCACGCGATGGCGGCCGGTGCAGACGACCTCATCGAAGCCGCCCCGGTCTTCGCCACCTTGGCCGAGGCGGTGGCCGATTGCCGCTGGGTGCTCGGTTGCACCGCGCGCAGCCGGCGGATCCAACTGGAACAACTGCATCCGCGCGATGCGGCCGGCCGCGCTGTGCTGGCCGCCGCGGGCGGGCCGGTGGCGCTGGTGTTCGGCCGCGAACGTACCGGCCTGGACAACGAGGAACTGCAGCTCTGCCACGCGGCGGTGCACATTCCCTCGGACCCGGCGTTCAGTTCGCTCAACCTGGCCGCCGCGGTGCAGGTGCTGAGCTATGAGCTGCGTTGCGCGCTGCTTGGCGATGCCGGCAGCGGCGAAACGCCCGCTGGACGCACGCTGCCGCCGGGCGAAAACGTGGCCAGCCACGCCGAACTGGAAGGCCTGTTCGGCCAGCTGGCGGAGGCGCTGGACCAGATCGACTTCCACAAGGGACGTGCGCCGGCGTCGGCGATGCGCAAGCTGCGCCGGCTGTACCTGCGGGCCAACCTCGACAGCGCGGAGGTGCGCCTGTTGCGCGGCGTGCTCGCCGACACCCAGCGGATGGCAAGGCTGGCCGGTCAGGGTTTCAGTGACGGCAAAATCGAGTAGGCTCGCCAAGGCAACCAGGGGATCCGCCACGTGCCGCTAACGATGTGCCGCTTGCTGCCACGCTTGGCCGGCCTGCTCTGCACGTTGCTGGTTCTCGCACCGGTTGCCCAGGCGCAGACGCATGCCGCAGCAGCCACCCCGGCGAGCGGCGAGAGCGATGCCACCGTGCTGGTACTCGGCCGGGTCAGCGACGACCCGAAGGCGCATTACGACCAGCTCAAGCCGCTGCTCGACTATGTGGTACCGCGGATGGCCTCGGTCGGCATCCGCAGCGGGCGCATCCTGATGGCCAAGGACCTGCAGCAGATGGCCAGTTACCTGCGCCGTGGCCGGGTCGACTGGGTCAACGAGACCGCCGGAAACGCCGCCCTGCTGGAACGCCGTGGGGTGGCGGAATCCTTCCTTGTCACCGAGCGCGAAGGCGCGACCCGCTACCACAGCGTGTTCTTCGTCCGCCGCGACAGTCCGGTGCGCTCGCTGAAGGAACTGGCCGGGCGCAGCGTGGCCTTCCAGAATCCGTATTCGACCAGCGCGTATTACCTCCCGGCAGCGCAGTTGCTCGACCAGGGCATGACCCTGGAACTGCTGTTGTCGCCGATGGACAAGCCGGCACCGGACACGGTCAGTTACCTGTTCGCGCGGACCGAGCTCAATATCACCACCTGGGTGCACAAGCGTCTGGTCGATGCCGGCGTGTTCAGCAACCTGGACTGGTCGAATCCGCGGCGGATGCCGCCGTCGTTCGTGCAGGATTTCCGCATCATCGGCCGTAGCGCCGACGTCCCGCGAGCGCTGATGCTCAGTCGCCACGGGATGGATCCGAAGGTTCAGGCGCGGCTGCGCGAGGTGCTGATGGAGGCCTCGACCGACCCCGATGCCGGCGAGGTGCTGCGTCGTTTCATCGACACCTCGCGCTTCGTGCCGATCACCGATGAGGACCGGCGCGCCCTCGACCGGCTTGGTGTCGGCGTGCAGCGCGTGCGCACGGAGGTCGAGTGAAGCGGCCGGGACTCAGCCTGCAGTCGCGCTTCTACGCCGCGATCCTGGCCCTGCTGGCGATCGTGGTCCTGGTCATGGTGCTGCTCTGGCAGCGCCAGCAGAGCAGCCAGCACGAAGTCAGTGAAGTCACTCGCCAGGCCATGCACGGCCTGCTGTCCGAACTGGTGCGCATCGACGGCGAGGCGGAAGTGCGCCAATTGGCCGATGGATTGGCCAACCCGCTGTACTACTTCGACCTGGACGCAGTCGGTGCGCTGGCGCGTGCCGCCTTGCGCGAGGCCGACGTCGACTACGTGCTGGTCTACGACGCACAGGGCCGGATCCTGCACGACGGCTCCGGCGACATCGCCGCGTTCGGCCAGCCGATGAACGACCCGCTGGCGAAGCAGGTGATCGCCGCCACCGGTCCGCATGCGCTGACCCGCGGGCAGCTGCTGGATGTGTCGCGGCCGGTGATGATCGGCGACGAGCGTCTGGGGGGCGTGCGCATCGGTTACTCGCTGGCCGGGATGGCCCGCGACGAGGCATCGGCGATGGAGGCGCTGCGCGGCAGGATCGATGAGGTCGGCCGGCGCAGCCTGCTCTGGCTGCTGCTGTTGAGCGCGGCGCTGGCGGTGATCGCGGTCGCGGCGGCGGCGGTGGTACAGCGCCTGCTGGTGCAGCCGATCCAGGTGTTGGGCGATGCCGCGCGGCAGATCGAGGCCGGCAACTTCTCCTCGCCGGTGCCGGTGAGCAAACGCCAGGACGAACTCGGCGATTTGATCCGCACCTTCGGCCGCATGCGCGAAAGCGTGGCCCGCCATGATCGCGACATTCGCCGGGTCGCCTACAGCGATGCGCTGACCGGCCTGTCCAATCGGCTGGCCTTCCGCGAATCGCTGGACCAGCGCCTGCGTGCGCTGCAGGGCGCGGGGCGGCAACTCGCATTGGTATTCGCCGACCTCGACGACTTCAAGCGGGTCAACGACACCCTGGGCCACGAGGCCGGCGACGAGGTCCTGCTGCAAGTGGCGACCAGGATCGATCGCGCCGTGCAGGCGATCCGCGGCGCCGACGCGATGGTGGCGCGCTTCGGCGGCGATGAATTCGTGGTGTTGCTGCAGGCTGCCGACAACGAGCCGGAGGGCGACGTGCGGACGATGGTCACCCGGCTTGCGGAAACCCTGGTCCGCGAACTCGGCGAGCCGATGATGCTCAATGGGCGGCAGGTGTTCCTGGGCTCCTCCGTGGGCGTGGCGCTGTTCCCCGACGATGCCAATACCGCCTCCCTGCTGATGAAGAACGGCGACATCGCGATGTACCAGGCCAAGGTGGCCGGCAAGAACTGCTATCGCTTCTACAGCCGGACCATGGATCAGGCGGTGGAGCGCCGGGTGCGCCTGGAGCACGACCTGCGCGGGGCGTGGGGCCGTGGCGAGCTGAGCCTGGCCTACCAGCCGATCTTCCGCACCCGCGACCGCGTGCTGGTCGGCGCCGAAGCCCTGTTGCGCTGGAACCATCCGGAAGACGGCGCGATCGCGCCGTCGGTCTTCATCGAAGTGGCCGAGCAGAGCGGCCTGATCGAGGCGATCGGGCCGGAGGTGCTGCGCAGCGCCTGCGCCGAAGCGGCCGGTTGGCCGACCCCGCGTGGCGCCGGCGAACCGCCGTTCGTGTCGGTCAATGTTTCGCCGCGGCAGTTGCGCAGCGGCGACCTGGTCCAGCAGGTCACCGATGCCTTGGTCGAGAGCGGGATGGCCCCGGAGCGCCTGCACGTGGAGCTCACGGAAACCGCGGTGATCAGCGACGAAGCGAATGCCACCGCCTTGCTGGCGCGCCTGCGCGACATCGGCGTGCGCGTCTGGCTGGACGATTTCGGCACCGGCTATTCCAGCCTCAGCCACCTGCGCCGCGTGCAGGTCGATGGTCTGAAGATCGACCGCAGCTTCATCACCGACCTGCTGCGCGACCCCGATGACCTGGCCCTGACCAGCGCGATCATCGCGATGGCGCATTCGATGGGGATCACCGTGGTCGCCGAAGGGGTCGAGCGCCAGGGCCAGTTCGACCTGCTGCGCGAGCGCGACTGCGACCTCGCCCAGGGCTACTGGCTGGGTCATCCGATGAGTGCGCTGGAATTCGCCCGGCTGCTCGACTGAGCGGCTGCGGCAAGACCGTTCGCCCGTCTCAGAACGTCGTTTCGATCCAGGCCTGCAAGGCCGTGATCAGCCCACCCGACAGCGCGCCGGTGGTCACCAGCGCCACCATCCCGAGGCCCCATGCGGCCAGCATCAGCGCGCCGTCGCGTTCCAGCAGGGCGAGCGCGTACAGCAGGATCAGCCCGCCGAACACGTAATTGGTCAGCGGGATCGGCAGCGCCAGCAACAGGCCCAACAGCAGCAGCAGCAGGCCGGTGAAGGCAGTGGCCAGCGGATGATCCAGCACCGCGGTGAAGCGCGGTCGGACGATCCGTTCCAGGCGCGCCAGCCACGGATCGACCAAGCGCTCGAAGCGCGCCAGCGACTGCCGCTTCGGCCCGCGCCGGGCGATGAAGCCGGGCAGCCACGGATGTTGCATGGCGACCAGCAACTGCGCGGCGACCAGCATGATCAGCGGGCCGCTGAGCGCGCCGCCGATCGGGATCGGGATGAACGCGGGCAGGGCGGCCACGAACAGCAGCATGCCGAACGCGCGCCGCCCCAGTCCGTCCAGCAGGGTGTCGAAGTCGAGGGATTGCGCGGGGTCGCCGTCGAGCAGGGCGTCCAGGATCGCCCGCGTGCCGGCCTCGCGCGGACCCGTGCCGGTGGTGGGGTCAGGTGTCGAGGGCATCGACCAGGGTGTCGGGCATGCGCTGCAACAGCAGCTTGTCGATTCGCTGGCCGTCCAGATCGACTACTTCGACCCGCCATTGGCCCAACTGGAAATATTCGCCAACGTGCGGGATCCGCCCGAAATGGGCAATGGTCAGACCGGCGGTGGTGTTGTAGCCGTGTTCGTCGGCATCGGCCAGGCGTTCACCGGTCAGTTCGCGCAGTTCGTCGATGTGCAGTCCGCCATCGACCAGCAGCGAGCCGTCCTCGCGCTCGACCACCAGCGCCTCGTCGCCGTCGCCTTCGCCGGCCTGCAGGCGGCCCAGCACCGCGTCCATGATGTCGGTGATGGTGACGATGCCCTGGATGTCGCCGTATTCGTCGACCACCAGTGCCATCGACTGCTGTTCCTCGCGCATGATTTCCAGCAGCTTCATCGCATGCGTGGATTCCGACACGAAAACCGGTTCGCGCAGGTCCTCGAACAACGCCGGCACTTCCTTGCCCAACTCGTCGAGCAAGGTCTTGACCTCGAGCACGCCGGCCACGTCGCTGTCGTTGCCGCGATAGACCGGGTAGCGCGAGAATTCGTGTTCCTGCATCGTCGCCAGGTTCTCGCCCAGCGGCGCGGCGGCATCCAGCCAGGCGATGCGGGTGCGCGGCGTCATCAGGCTTTCGGCGGTGCGGTCGCCCAGACGCATGACCCGGTTGAGCATGTTGCGTTCGTCGAGGTCGATCACGCCTTGCTCGTGGCCTTCGCTCACCAGCATGTGGATCTCTTCTTCGGTCACCTGCGAGCTGTCGGTGCGATCGACCCGCAGCAGCCTGAGCAGGCCGCGCACGGTAGCGCTGAGCAGCCACACCGCCGGACTGGCGATTCGCGACAACGTATGCATCGGCAGGGCGACGATCCCGGCCAGCCGCTCCGGTGCCAGCAGGGCCAGCCGCTTCGGCAGCAACTCGCCCAGCACGATGCTCAGGTAGGTGATCAGGCCGACCGCCAGCACGGTACCGATGGTGCCGGCGTACTTGCCGACCGAGGGCACGTGTTCGCTGAGCCAGATGCCGATCGCCGCGCCGATCGCATCGCCGCCGAACATGCCGGTGAGGATGCCGATGGTGGTGATGCCGACCTGCACGGTCGACAGGAAGCGCTCGGGGTGTTCGGCCAGCTCCAGCGCCTTGCGCGCGCCGGCGCTGTCCTCCGCGCGCTGCTTCAACCGCGCCTTGCGCGAGGTCACGACCGACATCTCCGACAGCGCGAAGAAGGCGTTCAGCAGGATCAGGAAAAGGACGACCAGCAACTCAACCATGGACAATCCCGGGGTTGCGGGCAGCACCGACGCATGCCTGCCACGTCGCCCCTGGACGGGCACGGTGGGTCATCGGCGGCGGGCGTGGGGGAGTGTCGTCCATGGGATGCGCCGGAGCGCGCCGGCATCATATCAGGGCCGCGGGTACGCACGACTGTCACCGAGCGGTCATAATTCCGCCCATTCGCCCCAGCGCAGGCTCCACCATGTTCTCCCTGCAGACGATTTTCGGTTCCGGCAAGCAGTTCTACCTCTTGCTGGACGAAGCGGCCTCGGCCGCCTACGACAGCGCCAAGGCGCTGCACGTGATGATGAAAGCGGCCGACCGCCAACCCGCGCTGGACGAGTTCAAGCTTGCGAGGCAGCGCGAGCGCGCCGCGTCGGACAAGATCGGCCAGGCCCTGGTCGACAGCTTCATCACCCCGATCGAGCGCGAGGACATCGAAGCACTGGGTTCGGCGCTGTACAAGATCCCCAAGCAGGTCGAGAAGTTCGCCGATCGCTACGCGCTGGCCACCCAGCACCTGGAGCAGATCGATTTCGCCCCGCGTGCGGCGATGCTGGAGCAGGCCGCGGGCGTGGTAGTGGAAATGGTCCATGAACTGATACGCCTCGACATCGACCGGATGACCGCGCTCAACGACAAGCTGCGCTCGATCGAGAACGAAGCCGACCGCCTGATGCTGGAGCTGTACCGGGAAATCTATTCCGGCAAGCTGGACAGCCTGCAGATGTTCCTGCTCAAGGAGTTCTTCGAGATCCTGGAGAAGGCCATCGACCGTTGCCGCGAGGCCGGCGTGGTGGCCTACCAGATCGTCCTCAAGAACAGCTGACGGGCCGCCGCGATGTTGACCCTCGTGCTGGTGGTGATCGTTGCCGCGTTGGTGTTCGAATTCATCAACGGTTTCCACGACACCGCCAACTCCATCGCCACCGTGGTCGCCACCAAGGTGCTGACCCCGGGGCAGGCGATCATGCTCGCCGCCACCACCAACCTGATCGGTGCCTTCATGGGCACCGCGGTGGCCAAGACCATCGCATCCGGCCTGGTCGATACCGAGGTGGTCAACGTCACCTCGCAGGTGCTGATCTGCACCCTGCTGGGCGCGATCATCTGGAACCTGATCACCTGGTGGCGCGGCTTGCCCTCGTCGTCCTCGCATGCGCTGATCGGCGGACTGTGCGGCGCGGCGTTCGCGGCCTCGCAGAACGACTGGGCGTCGCTGATCTGGTCGAAGGCGGGCGATGGCGACTGGGCCAGCAACAAGGGCCTGCTGTGGAAGGTGGTGGTGCCGATGGTGACCTCGCCGCTGGCGGGCTTCCTGCTTGGCGTGGGCATCATCACCCTGCTGTACCTGATCATCGCCTCGCTGATGAAGGCCGGGCGGCCGCTGTCGAGGCTGGCCAAACCGCGCTGGGTGAACGCCTTCTTCGGCAAGGCGCAGCTGGTCTCCGCGGCCTACATGGGCTTCGCGCATGGCCGCCAGGACGCGCAGAAGACGATGGGCATCATCGCCCTGTCGATCTTCGGCGCGCAGGCGGCAGGCACGCTCGACAACCTGCCGGCATGGCTGTCGTTCCTGCATCCGGATGGCGGCAAGGACGACATCGACAGCTGGGTGATCGCGACCTGCGCGCTGGTGATGGCCGCCGGCACCGCCGCCGGCGGCTGGCGGATCATCAAGACGCTCGGACACAAGATGGTGAAGCTGCAGACCATCGACGGCTTCGCCGCGGAAACCGCCTCGGCCACGATCCTGGTGACCGCGGCGCACTTCGGCATGCCGGTGTCGACCACGCACAGCATTTCCACCGCGATCATGGGCGTCGGCTTCGCCAAGAACCCGCGCAAGCTCAAGCTTGGCGTGATCGAGCGGATCGTGTGGGCGTGGATCCTGACCATCCCGGCTGCGGGCGGGATCGCCTATGGACTGTGGCGTTTGCTGGATGCGGTGGGCTGGTCCTGATGCGGGCTGCGTGACATCGGCAATCAAAAACGCCGGCTAATGGCCGGCGTTTTCGTTGCAGCGCGATCGTGCGAGCCTGCGTTACAGCAAGTCGCCGTTCGCCGACATCTTGCGTTCCATCTCGTCGCCGGTGCCGCCGATCTCCAGCACCAGCCGGTCGATCTCGGCGGCGTCCACGCAGTCGTAGGGACGGTTCTCGCAAAGCTGCAGGTAGGGCACGCCGTCGAGTTCGCCGATGGCCAGGTAGCCCACGCGGTTTTCCCAGTTGAATACCAGCGCACGGCGCGCGTCGATGCCGGTGATCGGGGCCAGCGCGGTACTGACGCGCAGGTAGTTGCGGCCGTCATCGTCCTGCAGTTCGGAGAGGAAGATCGCCTGGTGGCGGCGGCCTTTCGACAGCGACAGCTCGACGCAGGCCAGGAAGGGATCCTGCAGGGTGAGCTTGTAGCCGGAGGAGACCAGGTGGCTGCGGATCTGTTCGAAGTTGTCCATCGCGGGTCGGTGTCGGGGGATGTGGCTATGCTAACCCGGATGCCGGACAAGCCTGCTCGAGACACGACTGTTACGGATGCGCCCGCGGCGGATCGCATCCTGGCCGCGATCCGCGCGGTGCCGCATGGATCGGTGGCCGGTTATGGCCATATCGCGCAACGTGCCGGCCTGCCCGGGCGCGCGCGGCTGGTGGCCCGCGTCCTCGGCCAGAACAAAGATTCCGCACTGCCTTGGCACCGGATCCTGCGCTCGGATGGACGCATCGCGTTTCCGGCGCGATCGCCGGGTTTCGAGGAGCAGTCCCGGCGCTTGCGTGCGGAAGGGGTGGAGGTGCGCAACGGGCGCGTGCGCATCGCCGAATCGGATGATTCGCTGGATGCGGCGGTATGGCGGCCGCGTTGAGTCGCCGCGTATGATGCATTGCAACGAAATCGAAGCGCGCACGGATGCCGTTCAACCTGCCAAAAATCACCAAGCTGTTGCTGATCGCCAACATCGCGGGCTTCGTCCTGCAGTGGTTGCTCGGCGACGCGCGGATGCAGCTGTTCGAGCTGTGGCCGCTGGGCGACAGCCTGTACGACCCGTCAGGTGCCGCGCCATCGTTCATGCCGTGGCAATTGCTGACCTACGGTTTCATGCACGATCCGTCCAATCTCTTCCACCTCGCGTTCAACATGCTGGCGCTGGTGATGTTCGGTGCGCCGCTTGAATACACCTGGGGCGAACGGCGCTTCCTGACCTATTACCTGGTCTGTGTTGTGGGTGCCGGCCTGTGCCAGTTGCTGGTCGGTTCGATGGCGGTGTCGCAGGGGCAAGAACCGTATGCGACCGTTGGTGCGTCAGGCGGCGTATTCGGCCTTTTGCTGGCATACGGAATGCTGTTCCCCAACCAGCGGGTAATGCTGCTGTTCCCGCCGATCCCGATGAAGGCGCGCACACTGGTGATCCTGTACGGCGTGTTCGAGCTGTCGCTTGGCCTGACCGGCTTGCAGCCCGGCGTGGCCCATTTCGCCCATCTCGGCGGCATGCTGTTCGGCTGGTTGCTGATCCGCTACTGGCGCGGGCAACCGCCGTTTGGGGGGCGTCCGAAGCCGCCCCGCCTCGGATGCGCATCGTGAAATAGTGCGCTTCGACTCGCCATGAAAAACGCCACGTTTCCACGTGGCGTTTTTGTTGCGGCAAGCGATCAGCGGAACATGCTGCGAATCAGTGGAACACGCTGATCCGCGCTTCCGGTTTCGGCTGCATCGGCGTGCCGACCTTGCAGCCGTAAGCGCTGCCGAACGCAGCCTGCTGCATGATCGGGGCGTTGGTGCGCCACTGCCCCGGCGCGCGCACGTCCTGCAGCGAGCGACGCTGCGCTTCCTCGGCGGTGACCTGCTGCGCCCAGACCTGCGCCCAGCCGGTGTAGAACGCCTTGTCCGCGGTAGTGCCGCCGGTCGGCTCGGCGGTCACGAAGGCGGCGCGCGCCAGTTCCAGGCCGGCCAGGTCGGCCACGTTCTCGTCGCGGGTGAGCCTGCCGTTGACCTTGATCGCCGGCAGTTGCGGATAGGTCAGGCCGTCGTACAGCGCGATCACGCGCTGTGCGGTGGCATCCCAGGCGGCCGCTTCCGCGCCGGTCCACCAATCGCGCACGTTGCCGCCGGCGTCGATCATCCTGCCGCGTCCGTCCACGGCATGGCTGAGTTCGTGGCCGACGAGCGCGCCGAACGCGCCGTATTGGTTGGCCAGCGGCATCGCCGGGTCGAACACCGGTGCCTGCAGCATCGCCGCGGTCACGATCAGCCGGTTGTGGGCCAGATCGTAGGCCAGCGCGGGCTGTTGCGGCAGCACGTCCCAGCGACGTTCCGCATTGCCGCGGCCGATCCGCTTCATTTCCTCGCGATGCCGCCAGGTCGAGGCGATCAGCATGTTGCTGCCGAAGCTGCCGCGGCCCATCGGTTGCACCGTGTAGTCGAGGTCGCGCTTGGGCGTGCCGATCTCGATACCCATCTTGCCGATCTTCTTGCGCGCTTCCTGCTTGGCGGTTTCGCCCAGCCAGGTGCTGTTATCGACGTTGCGTTGCAGCGCATCGCGGACCTGGCTGGCGACGGCCATCGCCTGCTGGCGGGTCGCATCGGGCAGGTAACGTGCGGCGTACTCGCGGCCCAGCATCGGGCCGGCGGCCAGGTTGATCGCGTCCAGCACCTGCTGCCAGCGCGGCGCGGGTTCGGTCTGGCCGAGCAGGATCTTGCCGCGGAAATCGAAGGCCGCATCGCGCCAGGGCTTGGCCAGGTGCGGTGCCATCGCATCGCCCACGCGCCAGCGCAGGTAGGTCTTCCACTGCGCGGGCTTGAGGCTGCCGACCAGCGTATCGAGCTGGGCGAACATCGCCGGGTTGGCCATCGACACGGTGTCGTCATTGACGCCCTGTGCCTTGAGGAAGGCGTCGAGTTGCAGGTTGCGGTATTGCTTGCCCAGCCCGGCCGTGGCGACCGGCGCGAAATTGGTCCTCGGATCGCGCAGTTCTACCAATGGACGCGCACTGGCGGCGATGCGCTTCTCGAGATCGAGTACCAACGCAGTTTCCCGCTCCAGGTCCTGCGCGGGGATGCCGGTGAGGGTCAGGATCTTGCGGATGTAATCCGCATAGCGCGCGATCAACGCCTGTGTGTCGGCGTCGCTGCGCGAGTAGTACGCGGGGTCGGGCAGGCCGAGGCCGCCCTGGCTGAAGTAGCCCACGTGGCGATCCAGCGCGCGCAGGTCGAGGTCGGCGCTGAAATTGAACAGCGCCGGGATGCCGACCTGGTGCAGCGCGGCGATCGCCGGTGCCACATCCTTCGGCTTGCGGATGCCGTCGATGCGCTGCAACAGCGGTGCGACCGGATTGGCGCCGTCGCGTTCGACCGCGGCTTCGTCCAGGCCACTGGCCCAGAAATCGCCAAGCAGTTTCTGCACGTTGCCCTGTGGCGACTGCATCGCGGCGTCCAGCAATTCGCGCTGCTGCTGTTGCGCGCGTGCGGTCAGCTGCCCGAGCGCGGAAATCGCGCCGGACGGCGGCATCGGATTCGCGGTCAGCCAGGCCTTGTTGGCCTCGGCATGGAAATCCGAGCAGGCCAGCGCGACCGCAGGCGCTTTCTTCTTTGCGGCCGGCTTCTTCGCGGCGAGGCTGTCGGGCGCGGCACTGCCGGCGGCGAGGGCGACGATCAGGGCGAAGGCAAGCGGGCGCGTGGTCGGCATGCAGCGGGTCTCGGATCGAACGGGTGGCCGAGTGTAGCAGCGGCCCGGTAAGCGACCGCTGATCGGCGGACGGCATCCGCAGCGCGTTACTTGACGCCGTGCATCCCGCGATTGAGCCAGGGCAGGGCGATCGCAGCCAACACGGTGCAGGCCAGCCCGCCCAATGCCAGGCTCCAGAAATACTCGCCATAGGTCGATGCCGCGCTGGTCCATGCCGAAGAGTGTTCGGCGATTGCGCCGGGGTCATCGATCGACGCCAGGGTGCCCAGCTTGGCGGCCAGCAACTCCGAGAATGCAGTGGCCAGGAACCAGGTGCCCATCATCAGGCTGGCGACCCGCGGCACCGAAAGTTGCGTGACCGCGGACAGGCCGACCGGATAGAGGCAGATCTCGCCCACCTGCAGCAGCGCATACGCCAGCACCAGCCACCACACACTGGCGAACGTGCCGGCATCGCCCGCGCCCTGCGCGGCCAGATACAGCGGCAGGAACGACAGCGCGCCGAACAGCAGGCCCAGCACGCTCTTCAGCGGTTTGCCCGGATTGCGGCCGCGCCGGTCCAGCCAGCTCCACAGCCACGAGAACAACGGTGCGAAGCAGAGGATGAAGATGCCGGAAATGAAGGTGAGCGAGCCGGCCGTCTGCGGCCGCAGGATCACCATCCCGATCACCATCAGCAGGGTCACCGCGGCCGCGCCAAGAAATACCAGCGTGGGCAGGCGCGAACCGGGACTGCGTGACTGCCAGCGAATGGCCAGCATGAAGGCTGCCGGCAGCAGCAGCGTGCAGACGACGAAGTACGCGAACGGCAAGCCATCGGCCATGACCAGCGACGGGAAGAAGTCCTTGGTCAGCAGGCGGTCGGTGAATATGACCCAGGAACCATAGGTCTGCTCGTACAGCGTGTAGAACAGCAGCGCGATGAAGATCAGCGCCATCAATGTGAGCATCTGCCCACGTTCGCGCGGGCTGCAGTCGCGCAGGACGAAGCGGGTGAACCACGCCAGCACGACCGCCAGTACGGCCAGCATCAGCAATTGCGCCAGGGTGAGATCGACGCCGATGGACAGGGTGAAGGCATCGTTGCCGGTGGCCCACATCAGGCCGGCGATCGGCAGCAGGCCGAGCAGGGTGGCGAGATAGATCGCCCATTCGCGCTGGATGCCGGCGACGCGATCGCGCAGGCGTTCGGGCGATGGTGGTTCGGCCATGCCGTTCAGGTATTTCTGGCCCCACAGGAACATGACCAGCCCGGCCAGCATGCCGACGCCGGCGGCACCGAAGCCGTACTTCCAGCCATAGGTTTCGCCAAGCACGCCGCAGACCAGCGAGGCCAGCATCGCGCCCAGGTTGATGCCGGCATAGAACAGCGAGAAACCGGAATCGCGGCGCGGATCGTCATCGGCATACAGCTTGCCGACGATCACCGAGATGTTGGGCTTGAGGAAGCCCACACCCATGATGATCAGCGCCAGCGAACCATAGAACACCAGCAACGCGGCATCGTCGCGGACGATGGTGTCGCCGACCTTGCGTGCCTGCTCGCCTTCCACGGCCATGCCCAGATGGCCCAGCACCAGCAGCACGCCGCCGAAGACCACCGCCTTGCGCATGCCCAGCCACCGATCGGCCAGCAGACCGCCCAACACCGGCAGGCAATACACAAGCCCGCCGTACGCGCCCAGCAGGTTCAGGCCGCCGGTGTCGCTGAACAGGTGGTACTTGGTCAGGTACAGCAGCAGCAGCGCCTTCATCCCGTAGAACGAGAAGCGCTCCCACATCTCGGTGAAGAAGCAGACGTAGACACCCTTGGGATGGCCCAGGAAGTCGTCGCGCGTGTTGTCGATGATGGCGGACATGCGCAGCTTCCCTTGGTCGGCGAGGAGTATGAAGGAGTTCGCGCACTGGACTTGCCAAGCCCCAGCCGCTAGGTTTCGTCGATTGCATGGCCCTGGGAGGGGTGACGATGTCGAGTTCCGGCGTGAAAGCAGCAGGTCCCGGTACACCGCAGTTGACGGTCCGCGCAGTGATCCTTGCGGTGGTGCTGGCGATGATCCTGTCCGCCGCGAATGCGTACCTGGGCCTGTTCGCCGGCCTGACCATCGCCACCGCGATCCCCGCAGCGGTGGTGTCGATGGGCGTGCTGCGCCTGCTTGGTGGCGGCACCATCCTCGAGAACAACATCGTCCAGACCGGCGCATCCGCCGGTTCATCGATCGCCGCCGGCGTGATCTTCACGATCCCCGCGCTGATCATCCTCGGCTACTGGCAGGACTTCCGGTATTCATGGGTGCTCGCCATCGCCGGCCTCGGTGGCCTGCTCGGCGTGCTGTTCTCGGTGCCGCTGCGGCGCTCGATGATCGTCGAGGATCCTCTGCCGTTCCCGGAAGGGAAGGCCGCTGCGGAAGTCCTGAAAGCTGGCGAGAACCCCGGTCCGGGCCTGAAGATACTCGCGTTTTCCGCCGCGCTGGGCGCGCTGATCAAGGCCGCTGCCGCCAGTGGCATGAAGTTGATCCCGGATACCGCCGCAGGCGCCGGCTTCTTCGGCAAGTACCTCGGCTACATGGGCACCAACCTGTCGCCGGCACTGCTTGGCGTCGGCTACATCGTCGGGCTGAACATCGGCATCGTGGTCCTGTCCGGCAGCATCCTGTCCTGGCACATAGCGATCCCGATCTACCACGCGATGTTCCAGGGCACCGATCCCGCGCTTGCCGCCAGCATCGCGACCGCCGGCGCGGAAGAAGCGGCCTTTGCGATCTGGTCGACCAAGATCCGCTACCTCGGCGTCGGCGCGATGCTGATCGGTGGTATCTGGACGTTGTTCTCGCTGCGCAAGTCGCTGCTGTCCGGCGTGCGCAGCGGCATCGCCGCCGCGCGCAAGGGCGCCGACACCAACATCGCCGAGACCGATCGCGACCTGCCGATGAAGTGGATGCTGATCGCGCTGGTGATCTTCGTGTTGCCGCTGGCGCTGCTGTACCACGCCATCGTCGCGGCGGATCCCTCGGTGACCAGCCCGTGGGCGATCGGCATCCTGATGACCATCATCATGATCATCGCCGGCTTCCTGTTCGTGTCGGTGTCCGCGTACCTCGCGGGTCTCGTCGGCTCCAGCAACAACCCGGTGTCCGGCATCACCATTGCGACGATCCTGTTCGCCTCCGTCGTGCTGATGCTGCTGCTCGGGCGCGAGTCGCCGATCGGCGCCGTCGCCGCGATCATGATCGGCGCGGTGGTGTGCTGCGCGGCGGCGGTCGGCGGCGACAACCTGCAGGACCTCAAGGCCGGCTACATCGTCGGCGCTACCCCGTGGAAGCAGCAGTTGATGCTCGGCATCGGCGCGTTCTCCTGCGCGCTGATCATGGCGCCGGTGCTGAACCTCCTCGCGCAGGCGTACGGCATCGGTGCACCGACCGCGGAGCATCCGAATTCGCTGTCCGCACCACAGGCCACGCTGATGGCATCGGTGGCCAAGGGCATGTTCGGCGGCGAATTGCCCTGGGGCATCATCGCCATCGGTGCCGGCGTGGGTGCCGTGATCATCGCCCTCGACGAATGGCTGAAGGCGACCGGCAAGACCTTCCGGGTGCCGGTGCTGGCCGCCGCGATCGGCATCTACCTGCCGCTGGAATTGATGGTGCCGATCTTCCTCGGTGGTTTGCTCGCGTACCTGGTGGAGCGTCGCCACGGCATGGTCGGCAGCGCCGACGAGTCCGCGCGCGATCGCCTGCATCGCCCGGGCACGCTGTTCGCCGCAGGCCTGATCACCGGCGAAGCGCTGATGGGCATCCTTATCGCGATTCCGATTGTGGCGACGGGCCGTCCGGACGTGATCGCGCTGCCGGAGAACCTGCAGTTCGGCAAGTATGTCGGCCTGGCCATCCTCGCGGTGGTCGCCTGGTTGCTGTATCGCACCGGTGCGAAGGCCAACCCGAACGCCGCCTGATCCACCCACGCCCGCGCATTGTCGCGGGCGCTTTTTTTCAGCACGTCTTTTCGAGACACGGACAACCGCCATGAACCTTCGCCACGCCATCCTGCCGCTCGCCCTTGCGCTGTCGCTGCCCGCCGTCGCCGACGCTGCGCGCGGCTTCGAGGTGCGCGACATGGCCTACCTCGATCGCCATTCCTCGCCCACGTTGTCGCCGGATGGCCGCGTGCTGGTGTTCGCCAAGCGCGTGGTCGACGAGTCGACCAACAAGGCCAGCACGTCGTTGTGGATGCGCAACCTGGTGACGCGCGACATCCGCCCGCCGTCACGGCTCACGCCGGACGGCTGGAACGTCAATTCGCCGGGGTTCTCGGCGGACGGCAAGACGGTCTACTTCATGAGCGCGAAGTCGGGCTCGATGCAGCTGTATTCGATGCCGCTCGCGGGTGGCGAACCGAAGCGACTCACCGATACCGCGGTCGACGTCGACGGCTACAAGCTGTCGCCGGATGGCACCCATGTCGCGTTGGCGCTGGCGGTGTTCCCGGACTGCAAGGCCGACCTCGATTGCACGAAGAAGAAGCTCGACGAGGTCGAAGCGCTGAAGACCACCGGCAAGGTCTTCGACCGCATGTTCATCCGCCACTGGGACACGTGGAACGACGGCCGCCTCAACCGCGTGTTCGCGGCGAAGCTCGGCGGCGACATGGTCAGGAACGCGACGTTGTTGAGCGGCGATATCGCCGGCGACATCCCGTCAAAGCCATTCGGTGATCTCTCAGATTTCGCCTGGTCGGCGGATGGCAGGCAGGTCGCGATGAGCGTGCGCCAGGCCAATCGCGAAGAGCCGTGGAGCACCAACTTCGACATCTGGCTGGTCAACGCGGACGGCAGCGCCGCGCGCAATCTCACCGCGAAGAATCCTGCCTGGGATGCCGGCCCGGTGTTCAGCGCCGACGGCAAGACGCTCTATTACCGGGCGATGCAGCGCCCGGGCTTCGAGGCGGATCGGTTCGCATTGATGGCGATGGATCTTGTCTCCGGCAGCACAAAGGAAATCGCATCGAAGTGGGACGCTTCCGCCGACGGCATCACCCTGTCCGCCGACGGCAAGTGGATCTACACCACTGCGCAGGAACTCGGACGGCATCCGCTGTTCCGCGTCTCGCTAGCCAACGGCGAAGTGGAGAGCGTGGTCAAGGACGGCAGCGTGTCGTCGTTCGACCTCGCCGGGCCGACGCTGGCGATCTCGCGCAATTCGATGAAGAGCGGCGACGTGATCTACACCAGCAGCGACGACGGCAAGGCTCCCTTGCGCGCGATCACTCCGAGCGCGGGCGAGATGCTGCCGGACGTGGCTTGGGGCGAGTACGAACAGTTCAATTTCATCGGCTGGAACAACGAGACCGTGCACGGTTACGTCGTGAAGCCTTGGAATTACGAGGCCGGCAAGAAATACCCGGTCGCGTTCCTGATCCACGGCGGCCCGCAGGGCAGCTTCGGCGATGGCTGGAGCTATCGCTGGAACCCGCAGACCTATGCGGGACAAGGCTACGCGGTGGTGATGATCGACTTCCACGGCAGCACCGGTTACGGGCAGAAGTTCACCGATTCGATCAGCGGGCACTGGGGCGACCGCCCCCTGGAAGATCTGCAGAAAGGTTGGGCCGCGGCGCAGCAGAGGTACGCTTTCCTCGATGGCGACAAAGCCTGCGCGCTCGGCGCGAGCTACGGCGGCTTCATGGTCAACTGGATCGCCGGCGTCTGGCAAAAGCCGTGGAAGTGCCTGGTCTCCCACGATGGCGTGTTCGACCAGCGCGCGATGGGCTATGCCACCGAGGAGCTGTGGTTCACCGAGTGGGAACAAGGCGGCACGCCGTACGGCGTGCCGGAGAACTACGAACAGTTCAACCCGGTCAACCACGTCAAGGACTGGACGGTGCCGATGTTGGTCATCCACGGCCAGCTGGATTACCGCATCCCGGCGGAGCAGGGCATCGCCGTGTTCACTGCGTTGCAGCGTCGCGGGATCGAATCGAAATTCCTGTACTTCCCGGACGAGAACCACTGGGTGCTGAAGCCGCAGAACAGCGTGCAATGGCATGACACGGTGAACGGCTGGCTGAAGCAGCACATCGGGCAATGATCCTGCTCGACGGCGCCTACCGTCGTGCGTTCGCTACGCGGCTCGAAATGCCGCTACGCGAATCACCCGACGGTCTCGCCGTCGTTCCAACACAACCGCAACATCGCGAGAAGCCATGACCGTCGCCGCCGCGCCGCAAGCATTCATCAGCAACGATGCCGCCGTCCTCGGGCTGCTGGCCATCATCCTCGGCTTCGTGTTCTGGGGCGCCTCGCGCGAGCGCGGCCTCTGGAAGAAGTTCTACGCGGTGGTGCCGGCGATCCTGCCCTGCTACCTGCTGCCGGCGATCGCCAACAGCTTCGGCCTGATCGATGGCGCAGGCTCGGGGTTGTATCCGATGGCGCGCGATTACCTGCTGCCTGCATCGCTGGTGCTGTTCTGCTTGTCGATGGACATCGGTGGCATCGCCAAGCTCGGGCCGAAGGCTTTGATCATGTTCCTGACCGGCACTGTCGGCGTGATGCTGGGCGCGCTGGTGTCGTTCACCGCGATGGGCGTCATCCACCCGGAGACCGTCGCCGGGGAGACCTGGCGCGGCATGACCACGCTGACCGGCAGCTGGATCGGCGGCGGGGCCAACCAGGCGGCGATGAAGGAAGTCTTCGAAGTCGATGCCACGTTGTTCGGGCAGTTCGCCGCGGTCGACGTGATCGTGGGGTACCTGTGGATGGCCACGCTGCTGTTCATGGCCTCGCGCGCGGAGGCATGGGATCGCTGGCTCAAGGCGGATACCTCCGCCATCGAAACGCTCAAGCAACGGATGGCGAGCTACCAGGCCCAGCACGCGCGGATCGCCTCGACCACCGACCTGGTGATGATCTTCGCGGTCGCCATCGGTGCCACCGGCTTGGCGCATTTCCTGGCGGAGCCGCTGGTGGCGTGGATCAAGTCGTTGCCGCTCGAGTGGCGCTTGCAGGACTACAGCCTGGATTCGCGCTTCTTCTGGATCGTGGTGATCGCCACCACCATCGGCATCGTGGCCAGCCTGACGCGTGCGCGCGAACTCGAGGGTGCCGGCGCGTCGAAGATCGGCACGGTGTTCCTGTACGTGCTGATCGCGACAATCGGCATGCAGATGGACCTGAAGGCGCTGGCCGACAAGCCGTTCCTGCTGCTGCTGGGCCTGATCTGGATCTCGGTGCATGCCGGCCTGATGCTGCTGGTCGCGCGACTGATCCGCGCGCCGCTGTTCTTCATGGCGGTGGGGTCGCAGGCCAACATCGGTGCGGCGGCCAGTGCACCGGTGGTGGCCAGCGCCTTCCATCCCGCGCTGGCACCGGTGGGCGTGTTGCTCGCGGTGCTGGGCTACGTGCTGGGAACCTACTGCGCCTACCTGACCGGACTGATGCTGCAGGCGATGGCGGGCGGCTGAGTCAGAGCCAGCGCACCTTGCGCAGGTAGCTGTACAGGCCGATGCAGAACAGCGCCACGCCGCCGATCAGGATCCAGTAGCTGTAGCGCCCGTGCAGTTCCGGCATGTGCTCGAAGTTCATGCCGTACCAGCTGGTGATCAGGGTCGGTGCGGCCAGCAGGCCGGCCCAGCCGGCCAGGCGTTTGACCACTTCGCCCTGCGCCACGGTGACCAGCGACAGGTTCACGTTCATCGCCGCCGTCACCATTTCGCGCAGGGTGTCGATGGTGTCGCCGACCCGCGCGGCATGGTCGAGCACGTCGCGGAAATACGGCTTCACTTCATCCGGAATGGCGAGGCCGGGGTTGCGCATCAGCTGCGACAGGATGTCCTGCATCGGCGCCACCGCCATGCGCATCTGGGTGAGTTCCTTGCGCAGTTCGTACAGCCGGCGGATGGTGCCGCGCCGGTAGCTCTCGGCGAACACCTCGTGTTCCAGCGCATCCAGTTCCTGTTCGAAGTCGGAGACGATCGGCTGGTAGTTGTCGACGATGAAATCCAGCACCGCGTGCAAGGCGGCGCTCGGCCCCTGCGCCAGCATGTCCGGCTCGCGCTCCAGTCGCTGGCGCACCGAGGCGAAGCTCAGCGAGGCACCGTGGCGCACCGTGACCAGGAAGCGCGGGCCGACGAACAGGTGGGTCTCGCCGAAGCGCACGTGGCCATCCACGCGCTGCGCGGTGTGGGCGGCGATGAACAGCGAATTGCCGTAGCTCTCCAGCTTGGGCCGCTGGTGCGCGTTCTGGGCATCCTCGATGGCGAGATCGTGCAGGTTGAATTCCTCCTGCAGCTTGTCGAGCAGCGAGGCCTCGGGTTCGTACAGGCCGACCCAGACGAAGCTGCCATCGTCGACCGCCAGCACGTCGCTGATCGCGTCCAGGCCGATGTCGCGGCGGCGGCCGCTGCGGTCGTACGCCGCGCAGTTGACCACGCAGTCGGGCAGGGCGATTCGGGTGTCGGCATCCATCGCGGCATCCTGCACGCCACCGGCGTCGCCATCAACCCGTGCGATTGCGATCAGGTGCGCGCGGACGTGACCAGGCCCAGGCGAATGCGGCATGGATCGGCAGCAGCAGTGCGATCCAGTGGCCGTTGCGCTGCGGCAGTACCTGCAGCCACAGCGGCACGCAGGCCAATGCCGCCAGCACCGCGACCACGATGAGCACGTTGCGGAAGCGCATCGATGGCGAGCGCCCGCGCAGCAGCGACCAGGCACCGGGCAACAGCAGCAGGCACAGCGGATTCAGCAGCAGCAGGTTGCGGTTGGCCCACAGCGCGCGATGCTCGGTGAAGATCCAGCTCAGCAACAGCACCAGCCCCAGCAACCCGCAGGTCAGCCAGAATCCCGCCGCGAATCCCGCCAGCAGGCGCGGACGCCGGCCGGCCAGCCACAGCACTGCGATGCCTGCGAATGCACCGGCCAGCAGCCACGGCCACAACCGCGGCGCACGGCCGATCGGCTCCGCGGCCTGCCGTTGTGGAAGCAGTTCGATCGCCGATGCGACCAGCGGACGCCCATCGGCACGCTTGGCTTCGCCGAGGTCGTCGGCCAGTCGGCGCGGCAGGAACGCTTGCTGCCAGCGGGTCAGCGGCCGGTCGGCGACTGGGCCCAGAGCCAGGTCGAAACCGACCCGCATCCACGCAGCCGGCGAGGCCAGCCGCACCGATTCGCCGCGGTAGGTATCGCCGCTCGAACGCACTTCAAGTTGTCGGCGCAACTGCCCGCCCAGCGCGCGATCGATCGCGTCGCGCACGCGGGTGGCGCAGTTGTCGGTGTAGTAGTCGTAGCGGTAGCGGGCGTTCTCGGGTTTCGCGTTCTCCGCGAGTGCGTCAGCCAGCGCACGGGCCTGTGCGGGATCCAGATCCAGCCACTGCAGGGTCGCGCCGCGGCCGACCTCGCGGTAGTAGTGCAGGTCTTCCTCCAGCGGCAGCGCCACCAGCATGTATTGCATCTCGCCGCGCACGAAGCGGCCGATGAAGCCGTCTTCGGCCAGGTCGAAGAATCCGAAGTTGTAGCTGGTCGGCCCGGCGGCCGCGCCGTCATCGACCACGATGGCGTTGTGGCCGAAGCGTTCCCAGAAGACCTCGCCGGGCCCCATGGTGACCACGCCGATGCGCGGCGCGGGTTGTTGATCGGGTGTGGGCGATTGCGCTTGGGCACCGCCCATGAAAAGCGCTAGCAGCAGCGCGAACAGCAGACCCCACCCCATCGCTCCCCTGCGAGCAGGGGAAGGGGCAAGGCGCTCAGTGATCCGCATGCACGGTCACGTGCAGGGTCAGCAAGCGTCGCGCGTCCGCACGCGCCACCCGGAAGCCGAAGCGGCCCAGGGCCAATTCCTCGCCGACTTCGGGCAGGTGGCCGACGGCATCGGTGACCAGGCCGCCGATGGTGTCGTATTCGTCGTCGTCGAAATCGGCGCCGAAGCGCTCGTTGAAGTCGTCGATCGGGGTCAGCGCATCGACCACGAACTGGCCGTCGTCCTGCGCCGCGATCAACTGCGAATCGTCCTCGGCCTCGTCGTGCTCGTCGTCGATGTCGCCGACGATCTGCTCCAGCACGTCCTCGATGGTCACCAGTCCGGCCACGCCGCCGTATTCGTCGATGACGATGGCCATGTGGTTGCGCGACTGGCGGAACTCGCGCAGCAAGACGTTGAGTTTCTTCGATTCGGGGATCAGCACCGCCGGGCGCAGCAGTTCGCGGATGGTGCCGGGGCCGTTGTCGGCAACCACGCCGCGCAGAAGGTCCTTGGCCAGCAGGATGCCCAGGATCTCGTCCTTGTCCTCGCCATGCACCGGAAAGCGCGAGTGGCCGGATTCGACCACCTGTTTCATCAGGTCTAGGAACTTGCCGTCGGCCGGCAGCGCGACCATCTGCGCGCGGGAGACCATCACGTCGCCGACGGTGAGGTCGGCCACCGCGATGGCACCCTCCATCATCCGCAGGGTGTCGGCGGCGATCAGGCCGTCGGCCTGCACATCGCGCAGCAACTCGACGAGGTCCTCGCGGGTGGTGGGCTCGCCCGACAGGGCGGCGCTGATGCGGTCCAGCCAGGAGCGGCGTGGTTTGTCGCCGCTGCGTTCAGCGGAATCGGCGTCTTGCCGACTGTCGTCCTCGGACATGGTGCGCGGGGTTGCCTGTGGGTGTACCCGGCGAGTCTAGCGAATCGGCGCGGCATGGCGGTGAATCGCGTGCGCCGGGCGGCGGCATAGGCTGCCCGTCCGGTTGCGTGGCCACGGGCCATTGCGGACACTGGCAACGGGGAGCCGGCATCGCGCCGGCCATGCACGGGGTGCAGCTTGGCAAGAGACGACGGCCTTCTGATCAAGCCGGAACCGCGCAAGCCGTGGGTGAAGTTGGCCGTCGCCGCGGGGGTGCTGGCCGTGCTGGTCGGCGGATACGTCGCCTTCGGACTGGCCGGGAAGCCGAAACCGGGGGAGGCAGTGCCGGCGGCATCGCCAGAGCCGGTCGCCGCAACCACCGACCAGTTGCCTGCCATCGTCATCGCGGTGCTGCCGCTGGCGCTGGAAGCGAGCGATACCGCCACACCGGCCGCTGCCGAGGATTCATCCCAACACCTGGTCGATGCGCTCAAGGGCGGCAGCGATGTCGGCCAGGCGTTCAACGATGGCCTGTCCGCGCAGCTGGTCGGCGCGCTGGCGCAATTCGACGGGGTCGCGGTGACCAGCCCGGAATCGTCCTTCCAGCAACGCGATCCGAAATCGTTGCCGGCAACGCTCGGCAAGGCACTGGGTGCCACACATCTGCTGCGAGGCACTGCCAGCCGCGAGGGCGAGACGCTACGCATCGATGCCGCGCTGGTCAGCGTCGCCGATGGCAGCACGGTCTGGTTCAACCGCTACCAGCGCCCGTACGCCGAGTTGTTCAAGGTGCAGGACGAGATGGCTGCGGCGATCGGCTCGGCGTTGAAGGTCAAGCGCCTGCCTGCACCGCAGGGCGAGCAAGACCAGCGGCCACCGGGCGGTGACCTGGCAGCCTACGAGGCGCTGCTCGCTGGCGATGCGGCCCTGAAGGGCGGCGATGCGGACAGCGTCACGGCCGCGATTGCCGACTACGAGCGCGCGATCGGTCTCGATGCCGCTTACGGATATGCGCATGCACGGCTGGCGCTGGCGCGCATCCAGCTGGCCACGCGGTTCCCGGTGCAGGCCGGCGATGTCCGCGAAGCCGGCGAGAAGGCCCGCCGCGAGGCCGCCACCGCGCTTCGGCTCGCACCCGATAGCGCCGAGGCGCATGCGGCCAATGCGGCGTGGCTGGGCAGCATCGCGCTGGACCAGGCCGGTGCATTGGCCGAGACCGAGCGCGCGCTGGCGCTGAGTCCGCGGGATGCCTCGTTGCTGCACAGTCTGGCGATCCGCCAGACCGCATTCGGCCGGCTGGAGGACGCGGCGGCCACCCTGCGACGCGCGCTGCGGCTGAACCCGTTGTCGGCCACGGCGCTGTACAACCTGGGCGGCATCTACCTGGGCATGAACGATTACGCCGAAGCGGAACACGTGCTCGGGCAGGCGTTGACGTTGCGGCCCGACCTCTCGGTGGTGCGTGCATTCCAGGCGCTCGCGATGTTCCAGCAGAACCGCGCCCCCGAAGCGATCGCCATCGCCCAACAGGAACCGGATCCGTTGTGGAAGGCGTATGCGCTGGCGATGGCGCATTGGGCGAATGGCCAGCGCGACCTGTCCGATGCGGAATTGCAGCGGCTGATCCGCGACAACCCGGAGGGCGCGGCGACCCAGATCGCTGGCATCTACGCGCAGCGCGACGACGAAGCGGCGATGTTCAAATGGCTGGAAGCGGCCCGCGACGCCGGCGATCCCGGGATCGTGGAGATCCGCTACATGCCGTTCGTGTCGCGCTATGCGGAAGACCCGCGCTTCATCGCCCTGCTGCGCGAGCTCGACCTGGTGCAGGAGACGGCGAAAGCGCCGCTGGCCAAGCCCGCGGGCGGCAACACGCCCTGACCGCAGGCAACGCCGGGCTCAGGATTCCAGATAGGGATCGGGCAGGCCCATGCCGGCCAGGATCTCGCGTTCCAGCTGTTCCATCGCCTCGGCCTCGCGCGCGTCCTCGTGGTCCCAGCCCAGCAGGTGCAGGGCACCGTGCACGGTCAGGTGCGCGTAATGCGCGGCCAGCGGCTTGCCCTGTTCCTGCGCCTCGCGCGCGATCACCGGCGCGCACAACACCAGGTCGCCGAGCAGCGGCAGCTTCACGCCTTCCGGCAGCCCTTCCGGCAATTCCGCCGGGAAGCTGAGCACGTTGGTGGCGTAGTCCTTGCCGCGGTAATGGTGGTTGAGCGAGCGGCCTTCCTTCTCGTCGACGATGCGGATCGCCAGGTCGGCCTCGCGGATGCGCCCGGCCAGTGCCGCCGCCACCCACTTGCGGAAACTCACCGCCGCGGGAATCCCCGCGCGCGGCGCGGCGTAACCCACGGCGACATCCAGGCGGATGGGGCCCTTGGTCATCGGGATTTCCACTCGCTGGCGTTGAAGTCGATGCGCACGACGCGAGCGCCTTCCGATTTCTCGTCGAGCTTGGCGCTGGCTGCGTCCTTGAAGCAGTTCTCGCCCTGGATCTCGGCCGCGCGACGGACCAGGGCCGCGGCCATCCCGTCGGGATTGGCGTCGGTGTCGATGACGATGTCCGCGTTCGCGCAACCGCCCACATTCGCCACTTCGATCGCCGGCACCAGCGTGCGCGCCGCAAGGTCAGTCAGCGCATCGAACGCGGCCTGGTCGATGCGGTCGCGCGCGGCCGATGCCCGCACCTTGAAGAAATACAACTGTCGATGGAACAGATAGCCGTTCGAGGCCATCGGGAATCCGCCGTTGACCATCGTGTTGTGCATGCGCAAGCGCTTGCCAACGGTGTTCGTCGACGCGATCGCCTGCAGCAACGCCGCATCGAGCTTGGCATCGGAAGCGGCAGCCGGCTTGGCGGGCTCTGGCGCTTCCAGCGGGAAATCCTCGTCGGACAGGAATTGCAGGTCGCGCACATGGCCTGCCTGCCGGGCATGTTCGAGGCTGCCGCGGAAATCGACCATGCCAGAAGCGGTCGCTTCCGCCTGCGGCGCGCGCCCGGACGGATAGACGAACACGTCGAAACGGGTTTCCTGATGGTCTTTCAACGCGTAGCGGAATCCGGCACCGGCGTATTTGTTCTTGTCGTCGTAACGGCTGCCTTCCAGCACGAAGTCGCCGATCCGCTCCGGTGCGATCAGGTAGCTGGTTTCGATGAGCGGGCGTTCTGCTGCATCGGCGGCCGCGGGCGCATCGGGTTTTCCCGCATGCGCAGGCAACGCGAACCCGAGTGCCAGCGCGATGGCGATGAACGTGCGTGGGGAAATCGTGTGCATGTGGTCGCCGCGCGGTGCGTGAGGCCGCAGTCTACGCCGGCCCGCTCGCCGCATCGCGCGCATCGCGGGCCTCGTAGGCATTGACGATGCGCGCCACCAGCGGATGCCGGACCACGTCGCGGGACTCGAAGAAGGTGAAGCTGACGCCGTCCACGCCACGCAGTACCTCGGTGGCATCGCGCAGGCCGGACTTCACGTGCTTGGGCAGGTCGGTCTGGGTCATGTCCCCGGTGATCACCGCGGTGCTGCCGAAGCCCAGCCGGGTCAGGAACATCTTCATCTGCTCGATGGTGGTGTTCTGCGCTTCGTCGAGGATCACGAAGGCGTCGTTGAGCGTGCGCCCGCGCATGTACGCGAGCGGGGCGATCTCGATGACGTTTTTCTCCAGCAGCCGCGCGACTTTCTCCACGCCGAGCATCTCGTAGAGCGCGTCGTACAGCGGACGCAGGTAGGGATCGACTTTCTGGGTCAAGTCTCCGGGGAGGAAGCCGAGCTTCTCGCCGGCTTCCACTGCGGGGCGCACCAGGATCACCCGCTGCACGCGCGACTGGTTGAGCGCATCCACCGCCATCGCCACCGCGAGGAAGGTCTTGCCGGTACCGGCCGGGCCCACGCCGAAGTTGATGTCGTGGCTGGCGATCGCCTGCAGGTATTTCTGCTGGTTGGCGCCGCGCCCGCGCAGGGTGCCGCGCTTGACCCGCACGGCGATTTCCTGCGACGCATGCGCGTTGCTCGACGCTGCGGACGCGCCATCATCGGCATCGGCGAATGCGCCCAGGCGCAGGTGGATGGCGTGTTCGTCCAGCGCCTCGCCGGCGGCATCGTCGTACAACTGCCGCAGCAGGCGTTCGGCGCGCGCCACGACATCCGCATTGCGTCCCTCGACGCGGAATACGTTGCCGCGATTGGCGATCTCCACGCCCAGTCGCAGTTCGATCAAGCGCAGGTGGGCATCGAACGGGCCGCTCATGTTGGCCAAGCGTTCGATGTCGTCGGGTTCCAGGGTGAAATCGTGTTGTGTCTGCATGCCGCAAAGGGTAGCGCGCCATGGGTGATGGTGTCGCAACGCGGCTTGCCTGCCGCCAGCGCTTGCGCCAATGTCCACGCTTCGTAACGCAAGGGGAATGGGGATGCGCAAGCTTGCATGGGTGGTGCCGGCGATGCTGCTGGCGGCGGGACAGGTCATTGCCGACGACCGGGTGACCCTGGTCACCGCCGCGCGCATCCACACGATGGACGTGGCGAAGCCGGTGGCGTCGGCGATGGCCTACGACAAGGACGGACGCATCCTGGCGGTGGGTGATGTCGATGCGTTGGCGAAGCGCTACCCGCAGGCGCGTCGCCAGGATCTGGGCAAGGCGACGCTGGTGCCGGGACTGATCGATGCGCACGCGCACGTTGGTGGCCTGGGGCTGGCGATGATCACCGCGGACCTGGTCGGGACGCGCGACAAGGTGGAGATCCTGCAGCGCCTGCGCACGCATGCGAAGACGCTCAAGCCCGGCGAGTGGTTGATCGGCGGCGGTTGGGACCAGAACGACTGGCCGGAAAAAGTGTTCCCGAGCGCTGCCGACCTCGATGCCGCGTTCCCGGATCGCCCGGTGTGGTTGTCGCGGGTCGATGGTCATGCCGGCTGGGCCAACAGCGCGGCGATGCGTGCGGTGCGTCGCAGCCTGGCTGGTGCCTGGCAACCCGATGGCGGGCGCATCGACCGCGATGCCGCCGGCGAGCCGACCGGCCTGTTCATCGACAACGCCATGCTGCTGCTCGAACAGGCGCGTCCACCGATGTCCGAAACGACCATCGAACACGCCTTGCGCACCGCCATGCGCGCCGCCGCCTCGCAGGGCCTGACCGGCGTGCACGATGCCGGCGTCAGCCTGGCCGAACTGCGTCGCTTCCAGCGCCTGGCCGACCGCGGACAACTGCCGCTGCGGATCACCGCGATGGCGGATGGCGACGGTGAGGCATTGGAATCGCTGTGCCGCAATGGACTCTATCGACATGCGTCCGGTCGCCTGCAGATGCGCGCGGTGAAGCTGTATGCCGATGGCGCGCTGGGCAGTCGCGGCGCGGCGATGCTGGAGGACTACAGCGACGACCACGGCAACCGCGGATTGATGGTGATGTCGCCGGCGCAACTGGCGGCCGCGACAGCGAAGGCGAAACGTTGCGGCGTGCAGGCGGCAACGCATGCGATCGGCGACCGCGGCAATCGCGAGACGCTGGATGTCTATGCCAAGGCGCTCGGCGCGGACGCCGCCGGCGACCACCGCTGGCGCATCGAGCACGCGCAGGTGCTGGCGCCGCAGGACCTGCCGCGGCTTGCCGGCCTGCACGTGATCGCCTCGATGCAGCCGACCCACGCGACCAGCGACATGCCCTGGGCGCAGGATCGCGTCGGGCCGGAGCGCATCGTCGGCGCCTACGCCTGGCGGCAACTGCGCGACAGCGGCGCGCGCCTCGCACTCGGTTCCGATTTCCCGGTGGAGCGCGTCGATCCGCGGCTGGGCCTGGCGTCAGCGGTGACCCGCGCAGATGCCGACGGCTTGCCGGTGGGTGGCTGGTATCCGAACGAGAAACTGACCGCGTATGAAGCCTTGCGCGGCTTCACCCTGGATGCGGCCCATGCCGGTTTCGCAGAGGCCGAAGTGGGCAGCCTGCAAGCCGGCAAACGCGCGGATTTCCTGGTGCTGGCGGAGGATCCGCTGGCGGTGCCGGGCGAGGCGCTCAGGGCGCTGCGCGTGCTGGCCACGTATGTCGACGGCGAGCCGGTGTACGAAGCGACGGGCAAGGCCTCAGCGGCTGCGCCATAAGGCCACCAGTCCGATCGCGGCCATCGCGATCGAGCCGGCCAGCCACAACATGGCATCGGGCGTGTGTGCGGATCCGCCATCGCGTACCGTCTTCATCCACCAGCGCAGTAAGCCGATCGCGGCGATGCCCAGGAACCACAGTCCCAGGGCATGCCGCGACAGCCATGCGCGGCGTTTCGAGTCCATCAGGTGGCGTCGACGGTCGCCACCCGGCCGCGCAACGAATTGCTTAGCGCCTCGGTGATCACCACATCGACGAACTGCCCGATCAGTCGCTTCGGCCCGGCGAAATTCACCGGGCGCATGTTCTCGGTCTTGCCGGTGAGCTCGTTCGGATCCTTCTTCGATGGGCCCTCCACCAGCACCGTCTGCACGCTGCCGATCATCGCCTGCGAGATCGCCAGTGCGTGCGCATTGATGTGTTGCTGCAGGCGATTCAGGCGTGCGTGTTTCTCGGCATCGCTCACGTCGTCCTGCAGATCCGCGGCCGGCGTGCCCGGGCGACGCGAATAGATGAAGCTGTAACTCTGGTCGAAGCCGACGTCCTCGATCAGTTTCATGGTCTTGTCGAAATCGGCGTCGGTCTCGCCGGGGAAGCCGACGATGAAATCCGAACTGATCGAAATGTCCGGCCGCACCGCGCGCAGCTTGCGGATCTTCTGCTTGAACTCGATCGCGGTGTAGCCGCGCTTCATCGCCGCCAGGATGCGGTCGCTGCCGGCCTGCACCGGCAGATGCAGGTAGTTGGCCAGCTTGGGCACGTCGCGGTAGGCCTCGACCAGCGAATCGCTGAACTCCAGCGGGTGCGAGGTGGTGAAGCGGATCCGGCCGATGCCGTCGATCTCGGCGATGGTGCGGATCAGCAGGCCGAGGTCGGCTACCTCGCCATCCCCATACGGCCCGCGATAGGCATTGACGTTCTGGCCGAGCAGGTTGACCTCGCGCACACCCTGCGCGGCGAGCTGCGCGACTTCGACCAGCACGTCCTCGAACGGCCGGCTGACTTCCTCGCCGCGGGTGTAGGGCACCACGCAGAAGCTGCAGTACTTGCTGCAGCCTTCCATGATCGACACGAAGGCCGACGGCCCATCGGCGCGCGGTTCCGGCATGCGGTCGAACTTCTCGATCTCCGGGAAGCTGATGTCGACCTGCGGCCGGCCGGTGCTGCGGCGCTCGCGGATCAGGTCCGGCAGCCGATGCAGGGTCTGCGGCCCGAACACCAGGTCGACGTAGGGCGCGCGTTTGACGATGGCGGCACCCTCCTGACTGGCCACGCAGCCACCCACCCCGATCAGGACCTTTTCGCCGTTCTTGTTGAGCGACTTCCAGCGGCCGATCCGACTGAACACCTTTTCCTGGGCTTTTTCGCGGATCGAGCAGGTGTTGACCAGGATCACGTCGGCTTCTTCGGCGATCGTGGTCAATTCCATTCCGTCAGTCGCGGCCAGCACATCGGCCATGCGCGCCGAGTCGTACTCGTTCATCTGGCAGCCGTGGGTCTCGATGAACAGCTTCTTGCGGGCGGGCGCGTCCGCGACCTGCGGTTCGGGCTGGCTCATGGTGTTCTCCGGGGCGCGGCGGTTAATCCGGGCCGGGTTGGGGGCGCGAGCTTAGCAAACACCCGGCACGTCGCCATTGGCCGCGCGCTGCGGGCTGTCGCGTTCAGGAAAATCAAGGACTTGTCATCGCAAATTGAAGGGGCGAGACTGCGCCGATGAAGGCTTGGCCCGCGCTGCTGTTCACGACGTTGTTGCTGGGTGCGCCCGCACTGGCGGGGAATGTCTATCGCTGCGAGGGCAGCGATGGCGTCACCACATACGCGAACAAGAAGGTCGCCGGTGCCAGTTGCAAGCTGGTCGGCAGCTACAAGGCGCAGCGCGCGCCCAAGCCCAAGGCCGTTGCTGCGCCATCCAGGACGTCGTCCCGCAGTAGCGAGTCCCCGCCGCTCGGCGGCGTGCCGCCGGCGACGATGGCCGCTTCACAGCCTGCCCGGATGTCGGTGCCAACCGCGGCGGAAGCCCGCGTACCGGCTGCTCCCGTGGTGGCATCCTCCACCCCGGCTGCACCGCGCCGCGTCCACGGCCAAGTGTATTCGTACATCAAGGACGGCGTGCGCACCTACAGCAGCGCCCGCCCGCGCGGGATGGCGGTGGCTTCGGTGCGGACGATCAAGTACAGCTACATGGAAACCTGCTACGCCTGCGGGACCAAGCCCGGGGTCAATTTCCGCACCCTGCGCCTGAACACCACCGCGTATCAGGCCGAGATCGCAGCCGCCGCGCGCGAGCACGGGGTCGACGAGTCCATCGTCCGCGCGATCATTCATGCGGAATCCGCGTTCAACCCGAACGCGCTGTCGCGGGTTGGCGCGCAGGGGCTGATGCAGCTGATGCCGGGCACCGCCCGCGAGGTCGGCGTCAGTGATGCATTCGATCCCGTGCAGAACATCGGCGGCGGGGTGCGCTATCTGGCGATGCTGCTGAAGCGCTTCAACGGCAACCTGACCTTGGCTGCGGCCGGCTACAACGCCGGGCCGGGCGCGGTGGCCAAATACGGCGGCGTGCCGCCCTACAGCGAGACCCGGCGCTACGTGGAGCGAGTCGGCCTGCTGGCCGATCGCTACCGCGGTCTGGCCAATCCCGTGGCCGCGCCGGCGCAGGGCGGATTGTCGGCTCGTTAAGCGTTCCGTTACACTTCCCCGTCTTTTGCGGCCGGCCAGCGTGCGCCAGCGCGTCGCCAGGCGCCGCAGCCGTGTATTTGCTTATTTTCGGAGTGCGGGATGACCAATCATGAGGTCAACACCGGCCGGCGCAGGTTCCTGACCGCGACCACGGCAGTGGTCGGTGCGGTCGGAGCCGGGTTCGCCGCGGTGCCTTTCATCAAGTCGTGGAGCCCCAGTGCGCGGGCCCGTTTCGCCGGCGCGCCGGTGAGCCAGGATCTCAGCGCTCTGGTCGAAGGCCAGCAGATGGTGATCAACTGGCGTGGCCAGCCGATCTTCATCGCCAAGCGTTCCAAGGCGATGCTGGACACCATGAAGTCACTGGATTCCCTGCTTGCGGATCCGGGTTCGGCCAACGCCGACCAGCAGCCGAAGTACGCGCAGAACGCCTCGCGCTCGATCAAGCCGGAGATTTCCGTGCTGGTCGGCGTGTGCACCCACCTGGGTTGCGCACCGGAGCACCTGCCGGAGGTCAAGCCGCAGCCGTTCGACCCGGACTGGAAGGGCGGCTATTTCTGCCCCTGCCACAAGTCGCGCTACGACCTCGCCGGTCGCGTGTACAAGGCGCAGCCGGCGCCGGCGAACCTGCCCGTACCGCCGTACTACTTCGAGAACGACAGCACCGTGGTCATCGGCGTTGATCCGCAGGGAGCCGCGTAAGCCATGGCGAACATTCTGATCCGCACTGCAACAGACGCCGCCAACGGCGCGATGGACTGGGTCAACCAGCGCGCGCCCGGCATGATGCCGTTCTACCGCAAGCACATGTCGGAGTACTACGCGCCGAGGAACTTCAACATCTGGTACATCTTCGGGATCCTGGCCAGCGTGGTGCTGGTCAACCAGATCGTCACCGGCATCTTCCTCACGATGCACTTCAAGCCGAGCGCGGCGGAAGCCTTCGCATCGGTCGAATACATCATGCGCGACGTGGAGTGGGGCTGGCTGATCCGCTACATGCACAGCACCGGTGCGTCGCTGTTCTTCATCGTGGTCTACCTGCACATGTTCCGCGGCCTGATGTACGGCTCGTACAAGAAGCCGCGCGAGCTCGTGTGGATCCTTGGCATGCTGATCTACCTGGTGCTGATGGCCGAGGCCTTCCTTGGCTACGTGCTGCCGTGGGGTCAGATGTCCTACTGGGGCGCCAAGGTGATCATCTCGCTGTTCGGCGCGTTCCCGGTGATCGGCACCGGCCTGACCGAATGGATCATGGGCGACTACAACCCGGGCGATGCCACCCTCAACCGCTTCTTCGCGCTGCACGTGATCGCGCTGCCGCTGGTGCTGTTGCTGCTGGTGGTGCTGCACATCTTCGCGCTGCACGAAGTGGGGTCCAACAACCCGGACGGCGTCGAGATCAAGAAGGGCCCGAAGGGCAACCGCTGGTCGCCGACCGCACCCGCCGACGGCGTGCCGTTCCACCCGTATTTCACGGTCAAGGACACGTTCTACGTCTGCTGCTTCCTGGTCATCGCGGCCTTCATCATCTTTTATGCACCGGCATTCGGTGGCTGGTTCCTGGAGCACGACAACTTCACCGAGGCCAACCCGCTGGTCACCCCGGAGCACATCAAGCCGGTCTGGTACTACACCCCGTACTACGCGATGTTGCGCGTGGTGCCGTCGTTCTTCGGCATCAAGCTGTGGGGCGTGCTGGTGATGTTCGGTGCCATCGCGGTGCTGTTCCTGGTGCCTTGGCTCGACAAGTCGCCGGTGAAGTCGTATCGCTACCGCGGCTGGCTGAGCTGGTCCATGCTGTTGATGTTCGCGGTCAGCTTCCTGTGGCTGGGCAAGATCGGTGCCGGTCCGGGTACGGATCCAACTGAAACCATCATCGGCCGCGTGCTGACCTTCCTCTACTTCGCCTTCTTCATCACCATGCCGGTGTGGACGAAGCTCGACAAGACCAAGCCGGTGCCGGAACGGGTGACGATGCATGACTAACTTGCCTTCCAAGAAGCGGGCGTTCGTTTCCCGCCTGGCGGTGTTCGCTGCCGGCGTCCTGCTTTCCGTCACAGCGCTGGCCGCTGGCGGCGGCAAGGTGCAGCAGGCCGGTACCGACCTGAGCGACAAGGCCTCGCTGCAGCGCGGCGCGGCGTTGTACATGAACTACTGCAGCAGCTGCCATTCGCTGAAGTACGTGCGCTACGCCCGCATCGGCGAGGACCTGGGCCTGTCCGAGGAAGACGTGCAGGCCAACCTCAACTTCAATGGCGGCAAGATCGGCGACCACGTGATCTCGCCGATGACCGCGGCGATGGGCGTGGCGGCGTTCGGCAAGGCACCGCCGGATCTGAGCGTGATCTCGCGCGTGCGCGGTAGCGACTGGATCTACACCTACCTGAAGTCGTTCTACCTCGACGAATCGCGTCCGGTCGGCTGGAACAACACCCTCTTCGCCAATGCCTCGATGCCGAACCCGTTGTGGGAGTTGCAGGGCCTGCAGCAGCCGGTGCATGGCAAGAAGACCGCGACGGGCGAACTGCCGGTCGAGGGCTTCACCATCAGCCAGGCGGGCACGCAGGATGCGCAGGCATTCGACCAGACCGCGCGCGACATCACCGCGTTCCTCGAATACGCCGGTGAGCCCGCCGCGCTCAAGCGCGAAAGCCTGGGCGTGTGGGTGATCCTGTTCCTGGTCTTCCTGGCGTTCCTCGCCTGGCTGCTGAAGAACGAGTACTGGCAGGACGTCCACTGACACGGCGGCGGCAGGTGCGACGAACAGGGTGAAGTACGCTTTGCGGCTGTCCGCATCGTGCGGGCGGCGCAGGTGCGACCGGGATACCCGGGCGCAGGAGTGGTCCTGATGATGGCTGTGAGTCCGCGGATGCGTAACGCACTGACCCTGTTTTCCTCGGTCGACGATGTCCTTTGCCACCGCGTCCGCCTGGTCCTGGCGGCCAAGGGCGTCACCTACGACTTCGTCTCGGTCGATCCGCAGAACCCGCCGGAAGACCTGATCGACCTGAACCCCTATCACTCGGTGCCGACCCTGGTCGAGCGCGATCTGGTCCTGTACGCAGCCAGCGTGGTCAGCGAATACCTCGACGAGCGCTATCCGCATCCGCCGCTGATGCCGGTCGATCCGCTGTCGCGCGCGCGGCTGCGCCTCGCGATGTTGCGCATCGAGCACGACTGGGTGCCGCAGGTGCAGGCGATCCGGATGGGCAACAAGCAGCAGGTGGAGGCCGCGCGCAAGCGGCTGAAGGAACTGCTCACCGCCTCGGTCCCGCTGTTCAAGGCCAGCAAGTTCTTTCTCAACCAGGAAATGAGCCTGGCCGACTGCGCGATGGCCCCGATCATCTGGCGCCTGCAGTCGCTCGGCATCCCGCTGCCGAAGGACGGCAAGGCGATCGAGGACTACGGCAACCGCATCTTCCGCAACCCCGGCTTCCTGCGCAGCCTGACCGAGCAGGAAAAGGCCCTGCGCGACCTCCCGTTGTGACGGAAGATTGAGATGGGCGAAACGGCCCCGCCCGCGATGTCCAGCCAGCGCCCGTACCTGTTGCGCGCGCTGTACGAATGGATTGCCGACAACGGCATGACCCCGCACGTGCTGGTGGATGCGCGCATGCCCGGCGTGCGCGTGCCCGCGCATGCGGTCAAGGATGGCCGGATCGTGCTCAACATCGCCGAACGTGCCGTGGCCAAGCTGGAACTGGGCAACGATTCGATTCGCTTCACCGCCCGTTTTGCCGGCGTCAGCCAGTCCGTGATGGTGCCGCTTGAAGCGGTGATTGCCATCTATTCACGCGAAACCGGACAGGGCATGGCGATGCCGGACGAGCCGCGCACGCCACCCGCGGCACAGGCGGATGCGGTCGAGATCGAACAGGCCGCGGAGACCCCGTCCGGCGATGCAACCGAGACCCCCGAGACGCCACCGGAACCGCCCAAGCGCGGCGGCCACCTGCGCATCGTGAAATGACGTAGGGGCAGGCTCCCGTGCCTGCCTTGGCTCTTGCCGGAAGAAGCGGGCAACCAGAGGGGGGGCACCTGCGCAACGAGGGGTTGCACCAACGTGGCCCGGATGGATCAATTTCCCGGAAAGCTCCGCACCACCGCCTGCGCGGCGCGACTGGGACCGCTGAACCCGATCAGCTTGTCGCCCAGCAGCACGATCCGGCCGATGTGCCGATCCTGGCCATCTTCGGAGTAGTCGAAGCGATAGCTGCGCTCGAACCCGAGCCAGCCATCCTCCTTGCGGCGCAGGCGCATGCCGGTGGCGTGCATCGACTGATCCAGCCATTGCACTCCAGCCGCCAGACAGGCATCGCGCCCGATCTCCGCGGCACGCTCCGCCGCCGCGCGTGCCGCGGAGAACGTGAAGAAGGCGATGACGCCCACAATCATTAAAATCAGCAAGGTCGGCATCCACACAATGTGGTGGTGCCGGGACCGTAGCGCAAGCATGGACAGGGGGAATGCGCACAAATGGCAATGAAGCTGGTGTTCCAGGGCGGCGAAGGGCCGCAGTACACGTTGCACGACGGGAGTTGCTCGATCGGCTCGGCGCTCGACAACGACATCCCGTTGGGGCAGGAGGGAATCGAGCCGCTCCATTGCGAACTGCTGGTCGGGTCGCATGGGGTGAGGCTGCATGTGCCTGCGGGTGTGCGGGTGCTGGTCAACGATCGTCCGGTGGACGGGCTGATCGCGCTGCGCGAGAACGACGTGCTCGGATTGGCCGGCGTGCGGATCAGGCTGGTCGATGTTGGTGACCAATCGCCACGTGCCTTGCTGGGTCAGGCCAGCATCGAGCGCGGCGAACTCAACGCCACGATGGTGCGCCCGGTGATCCCGAAGTTCGCCCTGCGTGCCGTATCCGGCAGCATGTTCGGCCGCAGCCTTCCGTTGCAGGCAAGCCTCACGGTCGGACGCGCCGAGGAGGCCGGCCTGCGGATCCCGCTGGACTGCATCTCCCGGCAACACGCGCGCCTGACGCCTGCGGGCAATGAAGTGCTGGTGGAGGATCTGGGGTCCGCCAATGGCACGTGGATCAACGGCAAGCGCATCACCCGCGCCAGCGCCGCGCACGGCGACGAGATCAGCTTCGACAAGGAGCGCTTCCAGTTGCTGGTGCCCGGACAGCCGGTGGTGATGCCCAAGCGTTCCAGGCGCGTGGGCAGTACGCGTTGGCCGTGGCTGCTGGCGGCGCTCCTCGCCGGCGCGGCACTGGCGACCTGGTTGATCCTCTAAGGGATCAACCGCCCGGCGGCGGGCCCAGCTTCAGCGAGAAGTCGATCGCGTGCACGTGCTTGGTCAGTCCGCCGATCGAGATGCAGTCCACGCCGTCCTCGGCGATGCCGCGCAGGGTGGTCATGTCCACGCCGCCGGAGACTTCCAGAGGGATGCGCCCCGAGTAGCGCGCACCCTTGGCGATGCGCACTGCTTCACGGCGGGTGTCGGCATCGAAATCGTCGATGAGGATACGACTGCAGCCGGTGTCCAGGGCCTCGCGCAATTGCGCCACGGTTTCCACTTCCACGATCAGTGGCAATTCCGGGTGCAGCGCGCGGGCGCGGGTGATGGCCGCGGCCACCGAGCCGAATGCGCGAATGTGGTTTTCCTTGAGCATCACGGCGTCGTACAGGGCGATGCGATGGTTGCTGCCGCCACCGACCCGGACCGCGTATTTCTGCGCCGAACGCAGGCCCGGAATGGTCTTGCGGGTGTCGAGGATCTTCGTGCCGGTGCCGCGCACGGCGTCGACGTAGCGGGCGGTGACGGTGGCGGTGCCGCTCAAGGTCTGCAGGAAATTGAGCGAGGCGCGCTCGGCGCTGACCAGCGCGCGATTGTGGCCCTGCAGCGTCGCGATCACCGTGCCCTTGGCGATGCGGTCGCCCTCGCTGCAGCGCCAGTCGATGCGCGCAGCGCGATCCAGTGCGTGGTGGACCGCATCGAACCATGGCCGGCCGGCCACCACGCAATCTTCCTTGCACAGCAGGTAGGCGCGATCCGGTGCGTCATCGAGCAGCGATGCGGTGGCGTCGCCGGGGCCGATGTCCTCAGCCAGCGCGGCGGCGACATTCGCGGCGATCACGGCATCCGCGGGCGCTGCGAACTGGTTGCCGGCGCTCATGCCTTGGGGAAATCGGCGACCTGCGAGGTGGCGATGCCTTCCTCGGCCAGCAGCACCGGGATGCCATCGTCGATGCGGTACACGGTCTTGCGGTCGCGGGTCACCAGTGCTTGGCGGAGCGGCGTGGCCTGCACGCTTTCGTCGTTGAGATGCACGTTGCCGGAAGCGATCGCGCGGTTCAGCGCGTCCAATCCGGAGGCTTCCAGCATCGCCAACGGCATGCGGGTGGCGGGGCAGGCGAGGATGTCGAGCAGCTTGCGGTCCATGCGGTTCCGGGCGACGCGCGCCGATGACGGGTGGGATCGCTAGAATAGCGTCTTGAATCACGCGCGATTGCGCCGGGCATCGAGATGACAGTCACTGCGGACGCAATCGATCAAGGCAAGCCACTCGTCGGCATCGTGATGGGCTCGCGCTCGGACTGGGAGACGATGCAGCACGCAGCCTTGCGGCTGGAGGCGCTCGGCGTTGCGCACGAGGTGCGCGTGGTTTCGGCGCATCGCACGCCGGATGTGCTGTTCGACTACGCGGCCAGCGCGAAGTCGCGCGGGCTGCGGGCGATCATCGCCGGAGCCGGCGGCGCGGCGCATTTGCCGGGCATGCTCGCCGCCAAGACCGCGGTGCCGGTGCTGGGCGTACCGGTGCAGAGCAAGGCGCTCAACGGCATGGACTCGCTGCTGTCGATCGTGCAGATGCCGGCCGGGATCCCGGTGGCGACCTTCGCCATCGGCAATGCCGGCGCGGCCAACGCGGCGCTGTTCGCGGCGGCGATGCTCGCGGCCGACTATTCGGCGATCGGCGACGCACTCGACGCGTTCCGCGCGCAGCAGACCGACGACGTCGCCCGCAACGACGATCCGCGCAAGTAGGGCGCACGCATCCATGAAGACGGTCGGCATCCTCGGCGGTGGGCAATTGGCGCGGATGATGGCGCTGTCCGCCGCGCCGCTCGGTCTGCGTTTCCTGGTCCTCGATACCGCGGCCGATGCCTGCGCCGGCCAGTTCGCGCCGATGGTCGTTGGCGATTACACCGATGAAGCCGCGTTGGCCGAATTCGCGTCGAAGATCGACGTGGCCACCTTCGATTTCGAGAACGTCCCGGCGGAATCCGCGCAGTGGCTGGCCACGCGCGTGCCGGTGTTCCCCAGCCCGCGCGCGCTCGCCGTCGCGCAGGACCGGCTCGCCGAGAAGACCCTGTTCCGCGAACTCGGTATCCCGGTGCCGGATTTCGCCGACATCGACTCGCGCGCCGCGCTCGATGCGGCCGTAGTGAAGCTGGGCACGCCCTGCATCCTGAAGACGCGTCGTCTCGGCTACGACGGCAAGGGCCAGTTCCGGATCAAGTCGCCGGCGGATGTCGATGCCGCGTGGGATGCATTGGGCGCGCAGGCCGGGACCGTCGGCCTGATTCTGGAGGGCTTCGTCGTCTTCCAGCGCGAGTTGAGCGTGGTCGCGGTGCGCGGGCAGGATGGCGAATTCCGTGCCTGGCCGTTGACCGAAAACTGGCATGTCGATGGCGTGCTATCGGCCAGCCTGGCCCCGGCGCGGGTGGATGACGCGATGAATGCCGTCGCGATGTCACATGCACGCAAGCTCGCCGAGGCGCTGGACTACGTGGGCGTGTTCGCGCTGGAGCTGTTCTGTCGCGATGGCGTGTTGCTGGCCAACGAATTGGCGCCGCGCGTGCACAACTCCGGCCACTGGACCATCGAAGGCAGCGAGACTTCGCAGTTCCAGAACCATCTGCGCGCGGTGCTCGGCTTGCCGCTGGGTGACACGCGCATGCTCGGTGTGGCCTGCATGCTCAACTGGATCGGTGCGATGCCCGATGCCGCTGCGGTGCTCGGCGAAGCGAGTGGTCACTGGCACGACTACGGCAAACAACCGCGCGCGGGCCGCAAGGTTGGGCATGCCACGTTGCGTGCCGACACTGCCCATGAACTCGCGGAAGCGCTGATGCGCGTTGGTGCGGCGCTGGATCGGCACGCGCAAGTCGCGCCGGTGATAGCACGCCTGCGCGACTGACCGCGCGATCAGGCAAACGTAAAAACAACGGCCGGATATCCGGCCGTTGTCGCGTTGCGGGCAACGCCTCAGCGGCAGCGACGATAGCGATCCGGCGACGCGCCCGGGCCGCCCTTCCAGCCCGGCGGGTTTTCCCAGTTGGTGCCGCGGCCACCAATCGGACCGGGCGGATTGTTGTCCAGGTCCAGCCAGCAGCGACGTGTCTGGTTCCACAGGCCGTGCTGGGGATGCCAGTAGCCGTAGTTCTGGCTGAAGTAGTAGCCGTTCCTGGCGACCTTGAATTCGTAGCGCTTGCCGCGGTGCTTGTACCAGCGGCGATCCGGCGAGGCACCGGGTCCGCCCTTCCAGCCCGGCGGGTTCTCCCAGTTGGTACCGCGTCCACCGGCGGGGCCGGGCGGGTTGTGGTCGCGGTCGCGGCGTTGCGCGGCATCGGCCGTCGTCGCTGCACCGAGGGCGAGGACGCACAGGCTGGCGGATATCACGTGGCGCATGCTCATGTCGAAACTCCTTTCCGGGATGGGAACCACGTCCCCGGAAAGGTGCCGGCGCGCGCATCGTTGACGGCGGCGACTGGGATGTTCATCCCGTGCACAGGAAATTCCGGTCGCCCGTAAACGCAGAACGGCCGGGTTGCCCCGGCCGTTCTGGCGACACGACAACAAGCCGCGATCGATTACTTCATGTTGCCGGCGACGAAGTCCCAGTTCACCAGGTTCCAGAACGCGTCCAGGTATTTCGGGCGGGCGTTGCGGTAATCGATGTAGTAGGCGTGCTCCCACACATCGCAGGTCAGCAGCGGGGTGTCTTCGCCGGTCAGCGGAGTGGCCGCATTGGAGGTGCTGGCCAGCGCCAGTGAACCGTCCTTGCGCTGCACCAGCCAGCCCCAGCCGGAACCGAAGGTCTTGATCGAGGTGTCGGTGAACTGTTCCTTGAACTTGGCGAAGTCGCCGAACGCGGCGTTGATCGCATCAAGCAGCTTGCCGGTCGGCTCGCCGCCACCGGCGGGCTTCAGGCAGTTCCAGTAGAAGGTGTGGTTCCAGATCTGCGCGGCGTTATTGAACATCCCGCCCTGCGACTTGCGAATGATCTCCTCCAGCGGCATGTCGGCGAACTCGGTGCCCTCGATCATCTTGTTGAGGTTGTCCACGTAGGTCTTGTGGTGCTTGCCGTAGTGGAAGTCGATGGTCTCGCCGGAGATATGCGGCTCCAGTGCGGTGCGGTCGTAGGGCAGGGCTGGCAGTTCGATGGCCATGGGCGGGCTCCTGTCGGAAGTGGCGGGGGTGCGGCCGGGGCCGCGCGAAGACTTACAATGCGCGTGTCGCTGAACGCGCATTCTATCCCCACCGCCCGTCGCCAGGCCGTCAAAGCCCGCGACCGGCGAACGCTGCAGGAGTTGCACCATGTCCGTGGAAGACCGCATCCGGGCCGAGATCGAAGGCCATCCCATCGTGCTGTTCATGAAGGGCACGCCGCAGTTCCCGATGTGCGGCTTTTCCAGTCGCTCGGTGCAGGCGCTGAAGGCGGCCGGCGCGCAGCTGCATACGGTAAATGTGCTGGAAGAGCCGGAGATCCGCGCGAACCTGCCGCGCTTCTCGGATTGGCCCACTTTCCCGCAGCTCTTCATCAACGGTGAGTTGATCGGCGGTTGCGACATCACCGTCGAACTGTCCGAATCCGGCGAGCTCGCCCGCATCGTCGCGGACGCGCACAAGGCGTGAGCAACACCACGTCGCTCGAGGGGCGCGTGGTTCTGGTCGCCGGTGCCGCCGGCGGCCTCGGCTCGGCCGCGTCCGTGGCTTGCGCGCAGGCGGGGGCCACGGTCGTGCTGCTTGGCCGCAAGGTGGCAGCGCTCAATCGCGTGTACGACGCGGTGAAAGCGATTGGCCCTGAGCCGGTGCTATACCCGCTCGACCTGGTGGGTGCGACGCCGGACGACTACGACGAGCTCGCGGGACGCATCGAGACCGAACTGGGCCGCCTCGACGGCATGCTCCACTGCGCCGCCGAGTTCAAGGGCCTGACCCCGCTGCTGCATACCGACCCGGCCGACTTCGCCCGCGCGATCCATGTCGATCTGACCGCGCGCTGGTGGCTCACCCAGGCCTGCCTGCCGCTCCTCGCCAGGTCCGATGCCGGCGCGGTGGTGTTCGCGCTGGACGATCCGGCGCGTACCGACGGTGCCTTCTGGGGCGGCTATGGCCTGGCCCAGTCGGCGCAAGCAAGCATGGTGTCGATGCTGCAGGCGGAGCTGGGCGAACACGGACCGTGCATCAGCGGTTTCCGCCCCGGGCCGATGCGTACCGCACTGCGCGGCAAGGCCTACCAGCCGAACGCCGATGCCGAAGCGCGCGCTCCCGCAGACTACGCCGCTGCATGCGTCGAGTTGCTGTCGCCCGTCGGTTCCGCATCGCGTGGCCGGATCGTCGACGCGTCCTGATTCCCGCCCATGACCATCGCCTCGGCCGCGTTGCTGCTGTTCCTGATCCTGGATCCGCTGGGCAACATCCCGGTATTCCTGGGTCTGCTCAAGGATCTGCCGCCGGCACGCCAGCGACGCGTGCTGGCGCGCGAGTTGCTGATTGCGCTGGGCGTGCTGATGCTGTTCCTGTGGGGTGGGCAATACGCGCTTGAACTCATGCACCTGCGCCAGGAGTCGGTCTCGATCGCCGGTGGCATCGTGCTGTTCCTGATCGGCCTGCGGATGATCTTCCCGCCGGTGGACGGGATCATGGGTGAGCTGCCCGATGGCGAGCCTTTCATTGTCCCCATCGCCATCCCGATGATTGCCGGACCTTCCGGGATGGCGGCGGTGATGCTGCTGGGCAGCCAGGAGCCGGGCCGGATGGGTGACTGGATGCTGGCCCTCAGCATCGCCTGGGCCGCCACCGCGGCGATCCTGTTCTCCGCGACCTACTTGAAGAAGTGGCTCGGGACGCGCGTGCTGACCGCAATCGAGCGGCTGATGGGCATGGTCATCGTGGCGATCTCGGTGCAGATGTTGCTCGATGGTTTCTCCGGATACCTCCGCGCAACTGCCTGAATAGGCTCGAATTCTTCGACGCCTGTCGCAGTGTTGCGGCTGTCATGAAGCCGTCATGCGCCAGAGATACCGTGTTAAACTTTAGTGAACCCATCCGTTCCAGTATGGGTTCAGGGGGCCACCAGTATTCGCCGACAACCGTCGCAGGACGGACGTGTCGGCCCGAGCCGTTCACTGTCCGTCGTTTCTTTCCATGTTCATCGAGGTCAACACCATGAATCACCCGAATCGCGTGCGGCTGTCGAAGCTCTCGCTTGGCTTGTTGGTCGCGCTCGCCGCGGCTCCCGCTTTCGCCCAGAGCACCTCCGCCGGTGTCGGCGGTCAGGTCGTCGGTAGCGACGGTCAGCCGGTGGCAGGCGCCGAAGTCACCATCACCCATGCCGAATCCGGCACGGTCAGCCGCGCGGTCACCGATGCGTCCGGCCGCTACAACGCGCGTGGCCTGCGCGTCGGTGGTCCGTACACCATCGTCATCAACAAGGCCGGTGCCGGCAGCGACAGCGAAGAAAACGTTTACCTGAGTCTCAACCAGATCAGCACGGTCGATGGCCAGCTCAACAACAGCGTGACCACCCTCGGCACCGTGCAGGCGGTTGCCTCCGCCGGCACCTCGGTGTTCTCCGCCACCAAGATGGGCTCGGGCACCAGCGTCGACCAGAACGACATCAAGAACCTGCCGTCGATCAACGGCAACATCCAGGACTTCATGCGCCTCGACCCGCGCGTGGCCTTCACCGATCGCGCCTCGGGCAACATCAGCGCCGGTGGCATGAACCCGCGCTTCAACAAGGTCACCATCGACGGCGTTTCCGCCAGCGATACCTTCGGCCTGGAAGGCAACAACATGCCGACCATGCGCCAGCCGGTGTCGATGGAAGCCATCGAAGCCCTCGACATCAGCCTGTCGAACTTCGACGTGACCATCTCCGGCGCGGCCGGCGCGAACGTCAACGCGGTGACCAAGTCGGGTACCAACGAGTTCCATGGCTCGCTGTACGGCAACATGCGCGACGGCGACTGGTTCGGCGACCACCCGCAGACCCGCGCGCCTTTCGCCGAGTTCACTGGTGAAGAGACCTACGGTTTTACCCTGGGTGGCCCGATCGTCAAGGACAAGCTGTTTTTCTTCGCCAACTACGAGAAGTACAAGCGCGGTCAGCCCACGCCTGATATCAGCAATACGCCGCTGTTCTCCGGTGGCGATTTCGACGCCACCGACCTGGCGACCGTCCAGGACATCTTCAGCAATGTCTGGGGCATCGACACCGGCGGCCTTGAAGGCAATGGCGATACCGAGCTCGAGGAATACGCGGTCAAGCTCGACTGGAACATCAACGACAACCATCGCGCCAGCTTCCGCTACAGCAATCTCGAGCAGACCCGGGTGCGCCCGGAAGGTTCCAGCGCAAGTGGCCTGGCCCTGAGCTCGAGCTGGTACAACCACGTGAAGTCGGTGGAAAGCTACGTCGGCCAGGTGTTCAGCGACTGGACCGACACCTTCTCGACCGAGTTCAAGGTGTCCTATCGCGACTACTCCGCGATCCGCGTCAACCCGACCACGGCACCTGCCATCACCGTGTACTTCGACGACAACGACAATGTGGTCGATGCGCCGAACACCTCGGTCGATTTCATCCGCCTCGGTACCGAGCGCAGCTCGATGGGCAACGCCCTGCAGACCGAGACCTGGAACTACTTCGGTGCCGCCACCTGGACGTTGGGCGACCACGACCTGAAGTTCGGCTTCGAGTACAACGACAACGAGATCTACAACTTCTTCCTGCAGGACGCCTGGGGCAACTACAGCTTCTACGTGCCGATCGTCGATGGCGTGCAGGACTTCAGCAACCTGCGCAACGGCATCTACTTCGATTACGACCTGCAGGCCAACCCGGCTGATCCGGATGGAATTGCTGCGCAGTACAGCAACAAGGGCCTCGGTCTGTTCGTGCAGGACACCTGGTACGTCAATTCCAACCTGACCCTGACCATGGGTCTGCGCGGCGACCGCCCGAAGGCCTCGCCGGATCCGACCTTCAACGCGTGCTTCGCCACCGCCCGCGTCGCCAACGGTACCGGCCCGGCCGCCTGCCCGAACGGTGGTTTCGGACTGGACAACACGCGGACCTACGGTGGCGGCTTCATCATCCAGCCGCGCTTCGGCTTCAACTACACCTTCGACTGGGAGCGTCCGGCCCAGCTGCGCGGCGGCATCGGCCTGTTCCAGGGCGACGCCCCGCAGGTGTGGGTGGGCAATGCCTACAGCAACACCGGCCTGAATTACATCGCCTACGGCACCCCCGGCTCTTTCTCCGCGAGCAGCTCGTCGCGGATCCAGTGCGTGCCGCTGCCGACCGGCGGTTGCGCCAACGGCATCAACTTCAGCCCGGATGGCCTGAATCCTTCGATTCCGCCGGACGGCAGGGGCATCCGCAACGTCAACGTGATCACGGAAGACTTCGACCTGCCGTCGGTGTGGAAGGCCAACCTGGCGTTCGAGCATGAGCTGCCGTGGTACGGCATCGTGGGTTCGGCGGAAGTGCTGGTGAGCAACATCAAGAACGGCATCTTCTATCGCAGTCTCAACGTCGGCCCGGGCTTCACCGGTCCCGATGGCCGCACCCTGTACTGGAACCCGGCCACCAACAACCGCCCGTTCACCGGTTCGCGCTTCGGCAACAACAGCTACTTCGGCGACGTCTACCTGCTGGAAAACACCGGCATGGGCAGGAGCGAGCAGCTGACCGTCTCGCTGAGCAAGCCGTTCTCTGTGGATAGCGACTGGTCCTGGACCCTGGGCTACACCTACACCAATGCCGAGGAAGTGGGCGCGCTGACCAGTTCGACCGCCGGTTCCGGCTACGGCGGCCAGTTGGGCTTCAACATCAACGAAGAGTCGGTCAGCACCGCTCGCTACGAAATCAAGGACCGTTTCACCGGTGCCCTGAACTGGAAGCACGCGTTCTTCGGTGATTACGAAACCCAGGTGGGCCTCGTGTACGAAGGACGCAGCGGTCGCCCCTTCAGCTACATCTTCGCCGGCGACGCGAACGGCGATGCCCGTACGTTCAACGACCTGTTCTACGTGCCCGCAGGCCCGGGCGACGTGTTGTTCGGCAACCTAAGCTCGGCTGGCGTGTTCACCGCGGATCCGGTGATGGAACAGCGCTATTGGGACTGGTTCGCGACCCAGGAAGGCCTGCAGGGCTACAAGGGGACGTACGCAGCCGAGAACGCCTTCCGCGCCGGTTGGGTCAACACCTTCGACCTGCGCATCAGCCAGGAACTGCCGGGCTTCTTCAAGGGCCACAAGTCCAAGCTGTGGGTCGATATCCAGAACGTCGGCAACCTGCTGAACAAGGATTGGGGCCACATCATCGACTATGGCTTCAACGCGAACCTTGCCGTCGCCAGCCTGCGTGGCATCTACAACGGCAAGTACGTGTACGGCTACCGCAGCGGTACCGAGTTCGGCCAGGCCAGCGCGCTGGTGGTGCCAACCGATGCCGACCGCCAGACCAACGGCATCTCGCAGTGGTCGATCCAGGTGGGCCTGAAGTACGAGTTCTGATCTCCACGGTCAGGATGTGATCGACGAAACGGCCGGGGAAACCCGGCCGTTTTCGTTTGTGGCGTACGGCGTGCGCCATGCCGGTCGGCTGCGCTAAAGTGCGCGGTCTATGAATGACATCAACCACATGCCGCAGGGCGCGGCCGTACAAATCCCCGTTTCCACCCTTCCTACCGTCGATGCGCAGATCTACCCGAAGGGTGGGCTGGACATCCTGTCCCGCGAGGAGGTCGCGCGCCTGCGCGACGCCTCCGGAGGCATGCACGACCTGTTGCGCCGCTGCGCGCTGGCAGTGCTGACCAGCGGCAGCGCGTCCGATGATCCGCGCGCCGCGCAGGAGCTCTATCCCGACTTCGACATCCAGGTAAACCAGCAGGATCGCGGCATGCGCATCGACCTGCTCAACGCGCCGGCGATGGCCTTCGTCGATGGCCAGATCATCCGCGGCGTGGCGGAACTGCTGTTCGCGGTGGTGCGCGACCTCGCCTACACCGCGATCGAGCTCGGCCCGGAATACGAGGCCGACCTCGAAACCACCGCCGGCATCACCGATGCGGTATTCCGCCTGTTGCGCAACGCACGCGTCCTGCATCCCACCGACCCCAACCTGGTGGTGTGCTGGGGCGGCCACTCGATCGGCCGCGAGGAATACGTCTACACCAAGCAGGTCGGTTACGAGTTGGGCCTGCGCGGGCTGGACATCTGCACCGGTTGCGGACCGGGCGCGATGAAGGGGCCGATGAAGGGCGCCACCATCGCCCACGCCAAGCAGCGTCGCCGGCGCACGCGCTATATCGGCATCACCGAACCGGGGATCATCGCGGCGGAATCGCCGAACCCGATCGTGAACCACCTGGTGATCATGCCGGACATCGAGAAGCGCCTGGAGGCCTTCGTCCGCATGGCCCACGGCATCATCGTGTTCCCGGGCGGCGTGGGCACCGCCGAGGAAATCCTGTACCTGCTCGGCATCCTGCTGCGCGAGGAAAACGCCGGCCGCCGCTTCCCGCTGATCCTGACCGGCCCGACCGGTGCCGCGCCGTACTTCGAGCAGATCGACAGGTTCATCCGCCTGACCCTGGGCGATGCCGCGGCCGAGCTCTACGAAATCGTCGTCGCCGACCCGGCCACGGTCGCGCAGCACATGGCCGCCGGGATCCGCAAGGTCCGCGAGCAGCGCGTCGAGCAGAAGGATTCGTTCTTCTTCAACTGGGCGATGCACGTGCCGCTGGCGTTCCAGCAGCCGTTCGCGCCCACCCATGAAGCGATGGCCGCGCTCGACCTGCATCATGGCCGCAAGCCGCACGAACTCGCCGCCGACCTGCGTCGCGCGTTCTCCGGCATCGTCGCCGGCAACGTCAAGGAGGACGGCCTGCGCCGGATCGAGGCCTACGGACCGTTCGAGATACATGGCGACCCGGACATCATGCAGGCGCTGGACGCACTGCTTCGTGCGTTTGTCGAGCAGCGCCGGATGAAGATCGCCGGTGACTACAAGCCCTGCTATCGGGTGGTGACCTAAGCCCCTCTGGTGTTTCGCTACGCCAGCGGCAGGTGCACGCTGGCGATATAGCGACCGTCCTCGATCCTGGATTCCACCCGCCCGCGTCCATCCGTGAGTGCATGCACGCGTTCGCGCGCGGAGGCCAGCCCGATGGCATGGCCGCCGCCGCCGCCCGCCGTGCCGGGCATGTCGTTGGCGACGGTGATCTCCACCCGGTCTGCGTGCAGGTGCACCGCCACATCCACCGCCCCGCCATCCGGTCTTCGCTCGATGCCGTGGCGGATCGCGTTCTCCGCCAGCGGCTGAATCGATAGCGATGGCACTAGCACCTCCGGCATGGTCTCCGGCACGACCCAGCCAAGCCGCAGGCGATCGCCGAAACGCAACGCCTCGATCTCCAGGTAGCGGCGGGCGAGCGCCAGTTCCTCGGCCAGAGGAATTTGCTGTGGACCGCGCAGCGCGCAGCGGAACAGGTCGGCGAGGTCCAGCAGCAGCCGTTCCGCGTCAGCCGGCCTGGCGTGCACCAGCGCGGCGCCGGTATTGAGGGTGTTGAACAGGAAGTGCGGGCGGATCCGCGCCTGCAGGGCTTCCAGTTCAAGTTGCTTGGCGCGGACGGCGAGTCTGCGCGCCTCCGAGTAATTCTGGAATGCAATCAGGCCGATCAGGCCCACCACCAGCGCAATCGCAAGCATTCGCCAGACCAGAACGGGGCCTGCTCCTCCCATAACTGCGCTTTCACCAAGTATCTTCCACGCAGCCATCGCCACCAACAGCGTCATCAGAAGCAGTTGTGCCAGGCAGGCCCAAGCAAGCGCTAATCGCGGAAGCATGCCCAACGGCCTGCGCAGGAGCCAGAGAAGGCTGAGCGTCCCAAGGCCGATCCATTGGATGCCAAAGGAGGCCAGCCCGAACTGCACCAGTCGTCCCCCTTCGGGTTGTGCGGGTGCCAACGCCAGGATCAAGGCAAGCGCTTCCCCGCCGAGCACGACGGCCATCAGGGCAGGTGGGCGCCAGAGCGCGCTGAGCGGGTGGGAGGTGCTGTCCAAGTCGGTCCGTTGCAGGTGTCCGTGAGCCAGTTTGGCCGGTTCTGTGTGGTTGAACCCGCCGCCCATGCAGGCGGGGGCTCCGCCCGTCGGTCGGCGATAGCGACGGCAGACAGGGTATCGTTAAGGTTGTCATCGCCTAGTGCCGGAGGCTTCATGTCGCGTCAACGCGTTCCACCACAGCAACGCCCGCTGCCGCAAGGCTTCACCTTGGTGGAGTTGTTGGTCGCTGTGGCGGTCATGGGCGTCCTGGCAGTTGTCGCAGCGCCCAGCATGACTGCCTTGGTCAATACCTACCGGGTCAGCAGTACTGCCGGTGAGTTGACCGCGGCGCTGCAGATCGCCAGGTCGGAAGCGGTGCGGCGCAATGCGCGGGTGAGTGTGTGCGGCAACGCTGCTTGTACATCGACCGATTGGAGCGAGATTGTCGTCGTGCACTCCGCACCCACTGCGGATGACCCGGCAGTCATCCGAAGCACGGGGGCTTCGAGCGGCGTGTCGGTCACCGGGCCGGCTAACGGCATCGTGTTCCGCCCTTCGGGTGTCATCAACGCACAGGCTTGTGTGCCGCTGAGCAACTCCTACTCCCAGTACGCGGTCACGGTGATGGTCAGTGGCCTTGTAAGCAATGCGAAGGGTACATGCTGATGAAATCCCACATCCCATCCAGGTCCAATCGTTGTGGAGCGCTAGTCGCGTCTCCGGCGCGCATGCGCGGCGTGGGCCTGATCGAAGTCCTGGTCTCTGTGCTGGTTCTGGGGATCGGCCTGCTTGGGGTTGCCGCCATGCAGTCGACAGCGTTGCAGGGTGGTCAGAGTTCGCTGGAGACCAGCCAGGCAGTGATGCAGACCAATGCGATCATCGAAGCCATGCGTGCCAACTCGGCCAACGCAGCCAGTTACAACACGGGGGGCAAGCGTTGCTCCGCCACCGGCGGTGCCACCTTGGCGGGAAATGACCTGGATAACTGGGTCACTGCCTTGCAGGGCACCATCCGCGGTGGTGCCAGCACCTGCGGCACCATCACCGGTTGCCCGGCTGCCTGCGTGATCACGGTGGAATGGGACGACTCGCGCGCCGGTGGTCTGAGCGCGCGGCAATTGGTGACGGAGGCACGCATCCTGTGAAGACGCGCATTTCCTCGTTGCGGCATCCGGCAGCCGGCTTCAGCCTGATCGAGCTCATGGTTGCGATGGCGTTGGGTCTCATCGTGCTGGGCGCGGCGATTGCCGTGTTCCAGTCCAACCAGCGCTCCTACCGCTCCAATGAGGGCCTCAACCGCGTGCAGGAAGGTGCGCGCGTGGCCTACGAGATGATGTCCCGCGACATCCGCTCGGCTGGCACGTCGGCATGCACGGACGAGGGTCAGGTTCTCGGGACGGATGCCAACAGCGTCGATTACCGCGCGCCGGTGACCGGTAACGCGACAGCGGTGACGACGCGTTCTGCGGAGGACCAGTCCTACCGTGTCAGTGCCGCAACCGCCAATTCCGTCACGTTGGTCACCGTTGCCGGCTTCACCCCCTCCGATGTGTTCGAGGCAGACGATGTCGTGATGGTCTGCAATGGCGCGATGGCCGGGTTCGCAACGGTCGGCTCGGTCTCTGGCCAGACCGTGAACTTCGCTACTCCACTCGAGTTCAATCCTGCGGATACCGAGCGCGCTGCGCCAGGCAGCATTTCCATCGCTCATTTCCGCAACACACGCTGGCAGGTCGCCGGCGATGCCTTGGTGGTATCGCGGAATGGCGGTGCCAACGAACAGGTTGCGACGGGCGTGCAGAACCTTGCGCTGAGCTACCACCAGTTCTCCGGTGGCAATCCCAATGCATACGTGGCTGCACCGACTGATTTCAACTACGTCGACGCCGCACGTGTTGCGTTCCAGGTTCGCGCCGAGACGCTGCAGGAAGTCGGCGGATCTTCCAACTCGATCACCCGAAATGCCCAGACCACGGTTGGCGTCAGGAGCCGGATTCCATGAACGCAGTTCGTAAAAACAACTCGCTCGCCCCCGGTGCGCGCCATCAGGCGGGCGTCTCGCTGCTTGTCGTGCTGATCTTGCTGGTCGTGATGTCGCTGCTTGGCCTTGCGGTCCTGCGCAGTTCCGCCATGCAGGAGCGCATGAGCGCCAACATGTACGACCGGAATCTGGCGCAGCAAGCGGCTGAGCAGGCATTGCTGTTCGCGCGCGAGCAGCTTGATGCAGGTGTGGGCGCTAAAAGGTGGGACGTGGAAGAGCCCGACGATGCCAGTTGCACTAATTTCGGCATCTGCCACTGGAACAAGCTGCAGTCTGATGCCACGGTGACGTGGCGGCAGGGCCCGACGCTTGGTGCCACCGATCCCAAGGTGCCGAACACGGAGAGCTGGTACTGGGTCGAATATCTCGGCATGAACCAGGCCCACAAGGAAGCGGGCGGCGTCATTCCTGCTTCGGATACCACCTCGATGGGTCCGCTGTTCCGCATTACCGCACGCAGCGCCGCCGCCGGCCGCGCCAATGTCACCCTGCAAACCGACGTCATCTACCGCTTGCCGCGGTTGTGAGGCACTCATGAAGACCCGTTTCCCGCGCAAGCGTCTACTATCGATCCCCGGTGCCTGGTGGGGAGCGGCTCCGGCTGCCTTCTTGGCCACACTGATGGCATTGCCCGTCAATGCCGGGATCCAGGTGCCTGACGAGCCACTGACGACCGGCAACCGGGTCGCGCCGAACATCCTGTTCATCCTGGATGACTCCGGCTCCATGGCATGGCGCTACATGTACAGCCTGGATGTCACCCGCATCACCGGGCCTAACGACTTCGAGAGCGTGCAGACTGCCGATAACCTGGCGAGCGGCGGTGATGCCGACTACGGCAACACCGACTCGAACCCGATCGGCATCTACGACCAGAACTACCGCACCAACGGGCTCTACTACAACCCCACGCTGACCTATCAGCCCTGGGTTACGGCGGGCGGTAGCGACATGACGGGGGGCACGTCCTACACGTCCGCGTACACCGACGTCGACCTGGCGAGCGGCAGCATCAACCTGGGCAACAACAAGCAGATTTTCTACGTTCCCAAGAACACTACCGACAACACGGCGGCGTATATCGGTAACGTTGAAAATTACTGGCGCTACGAGATCAGGACAACTGCCGCAGGCGGGGGCATCGTGCGTGGCCCGTGGGGAACGGTGTCCGAGACGATCACCGTGCCGTCGGGATTCCCCAGGAGCGACTTGGACTCGGACGGGGGTTGGGGTACGGCCTACAGCTTCAATGTGCCGGCAGGCACGGCAGTTCTGGACGTGACTACTTACGGTGGCACCCACGGGGACGATTGGTGGGGGACAAATGGTCGCGGACGGGGGCAGACCTGTATGTGAACCGGAGCAACGCGCCAAGCAGTGACTCTTCCCGGGATTGCACGAGCACCGGTGACGGTAATGAAGAAACCTGCAGGATCAATGCACCCAATTCCGGAACCTGGTACGTGCAGATCAATGGACATTCCCGGTATCGGGATGTCAATTTCCGGGTCAGGATCGTAGCCAATACCAATCGCTGCGATTATCCGGGTACCGGTGAGAACCGCGACTTCGTCAACTGCACCGAGTCCGCCACGCCTACCGGCAGGACTGTGGACAGCGAAAAGACCAATTTCGCCACCTGGTATTCCTACCATCGCACCCGCAGCAAGGCGGCGAAGGCCGGTGCAGGCCGCGCGTTCCGCCCGCAGGGCAACCGCGTGCGCGTGGGCTATCGCACCATCCATAACCGCAACAACTTCGATATCAACGTCAATAGCGGCGACGGCCGTTTCATCAATGACTACGATGTCACCCCGAACATCACGAACCGTGCAACCTGGTACTCCAGGCTCTATGCCGCGGAAAGCAGCAGCGGTACACCATTGCAGACGGCGTTGGATTCGGCAGGCCAGTATTTTTCCCAATCGGCTGCCACGGGACCCTACGGGCCGGAATCCGGGAGCAACCAGTATTCATGCCGACAGAATTTCACGATTCTGACGACTGACGGATTCTGGAACACCAGCACCGTGGATCGGAACAATGTGGACGGTTCGGCTGGCAGCACCATTCTTGGTGCCAAGGGGGAGTCCTACCAGTACAGCCCCACCGGTCCTTACAGCGATGGCTACGAGCGCACGCTGGCGGATATCGCCATGTATTACTGGAAGACAGATCTGCGCACGGATATCGCTGAGATGGGGAGTAATGCCGCAAGCAGGGACAAGAACAACGTCCCGACCTCAGCTGCTGATCCCGCGTTCTGGCAACACATGGTGACGTTCGGGATTTCCATCGGTCTGAAGGGCAATGCCGGCTATACCAGCGTTGCCAGCGTGCCCGACAACATCACTTGGCCCAATGTGGGTGACGCGGAAGATGCCGACCGCATCGACGATCTGTTGCATGCCGCAGTGAATGGGCGTGGCCGCTTTATCGCTGCCTCCAACCCGACTCAATTCGCCGCCGGTCTGGGCGAAGCGCTGGCCGCGATCCAGCAACGGACCAGTTCGTTCTCCAACGTTGCGACCAACGCCGCATCCATCCGCACCGGCGGCAAGGTATTCAATGCCAGCTACGTGTCCGGTATCTGGACCGGTGCCGTCAAGGCCTGGAACCTGGATGCCACCAACAGTCCCAGCACCTTGGCGTGGGAAGCTTCCATCCCGACGACCGGTCGCAAAGTGTTCACCTACAGCGGCACCGCGGGTGCGACCTTCCCGACCTCAAGCCAGACAACAGCGCTGGAGCGAACCGGCGATCTGGTGGACTACCCGGTGTCCGGTGCCGACAACGCGGCCTACATCAAGGGCAACCAATCCCTGGAAGGCGGCTCGTTGGGCCAGCTGCGGGTGCGGACAACGCTGCTTGGGGATATCGTGGGCTCGTCGCCGCACTACGTCGACAATACCCAGACCATCTATGTGGGTGCGAATGACGGCATGTTGCATGCATTCGATGCCACGACGGGTATCGAGCTGTTTGCTTACGTGCCAAGCATTCTCAACATGGCTGGCCTGCGCGATCTCAGCCGCGGTGACTTCGCCCACAAGTTCCTGGTCGACGGCCCGGTCGTTGCTTCGACCCGTACCTTGACGACAGGCAAGAATCTGCTGGTCGGCGCGCTCGGGAAGGGTGGCAAGGGCATGTTTGGCCTGGATGTCACCAACCCGGCTGCCTTCGCGGCGGCCGACGTCAAGTGGGAGCTCGCCGAGACGCCGGGCAACAACATGGGGCTGGTGACGGGTCGCCCAATCCTGGCCAAGGTCAAGAGCGGGGCGGTGGCTGCGGTCGTCGGCAATGGCGTCAACAGCACCAACGAGAGGGCGGTCCTGATCGTGGTCAACCTGGAGACCGGCGCGGTCATTCGCGAGATCGATACCGGCGCTGGTTCCACTGCGGCACCCAATGGACTGGCGGCACCGACCGGCATCCTGGGTCCGGACGGCCGTAGCCTGGCGTATGCCTATGCCGGCGATCGTCTTGGCAATGTCTGGAAGTTCGACATGACCAATGCGAATCCGGCGAGTTGGACTGCAACCAAGCTGTTCACCGCGCGTTCCAATGACGGTAGCGGCGCACTGCAACCGATCACCGGTGGCGTGACCGTGGCCACGGATCCGCGGACATACAAGCGTTGGGTCCTGTTCGGTACGGGCAGCTTCATCACCACCACCGAAGCCGATGACAAGACGCCCGGCACCCAAAGCCTGTATGGATTCGTCGATAACGGAGCTGCGGTGGCTTACGCCGACCTGCAGAAGCGCAATATCAACAACACCGGCGCGATGCAGGATGGGTATCCGGTTCGCAGTTTCGATGCCAAGGCCGCGCTGCCCTCGGGCAAGAAGGGCTGGTTCGTCAACTTGCCGGGCGCGGGCGAACGCATCGTCCAGGATGCGCAGGTCGTGGCGAACATCCTGGTCAGTGCCAGCATGATCCCGGAAGGTGATGCCTGTGATGCCTCCGGTACCGGCTACATCAATGCATTGGACGCGTTTACCGGAACCAGCGCAGGGTCCTCCTTCTTCGACCTGGATGGCGATGGCAAGACTGATGACACGCTGATCGGAGCGGTGCCGGTTGGATCCGTGAACTTCGGCGTCGGCATGCCGACCTTGCCGATCTTCCTGGATGGCAAGCTGATCGTCGGCGGCACCAATTCGTCGGCGGCAGATGCGCCTGGTGACGGTGGTATCGTGCGCAAGACATGGGGCCGTGTGTCCTGGCGCGAGATCAGGAAGGATTGATGCGACCCGTACTGGAGAGGATCATGTATCGCAACGCTCGCAAGGCATCCGGGTTCTCGTTGATCGAGTTGATGGTCGTGGTCGCCATCATGGGCATACTGGCTGCGATTGCCCTGCCGAGTTACAACGACCATCAGCGCAAGACACGGCGTGCCGCGGGTGCGGCATGTGCAACCGCGATCGCCCAGCAGCTTGAACGCCATTACACCGCTGCGGGGCAGCTGACTTACAACACCGCCACGCCTGCCGTTAACGTGCTCACCTCGATCTGCGACCCGGAGACGCTGACCTTCTACAGCTTTCCTGCGCCTACGGTAGGAGCCAAGACCTTCACGGTGTCGGCCTCCCCAACGGGGAAACAGGCTGGCGATTCGTGCGGCACGCTCAGCATCAACCAGGCTGGCACAAAGAGCCCCAGCACTGCGGGCTGCTGGTAGTCCATCAAGTCAACTGCCTCGGCAACAAAAAACCCGCCTCTCGGCGGGTTTTTCTTGATCTGGCGCCCGAAGTTGGACTCGAACCAACGACCCCCTGATTAACAGTCAAGTGCTCTAACCGGCTGAGCTATTCGGGCGGGGAGCGCATTGTAGACGGCTCGATCCGGACCGGCAAGCTGTGAAGCCGTTATCACTCATGCGTGCCTCGCCGTAGCCTGGCCGGATCGCCGGGGTTCAGGCTGGGCAAGGCGTTGACACCTTCGGGCGTTCGCTGCGCGGCCGCCCCATGTTGTTCACGATCACCTGGCCCAGCAGCTCGCCGCTCTTGTTGCAGATGGAAACGCTCAGGTTGGTGCCGGCACTGCGTCCGTCTGGCAGGTATCGCAACTGTTGCCGGCCCGAGGTGCTGATCATGCGCAGATGGCGGCTGGTGGGCTCCAGGTCGATGCGCACGATTTCGTCGTTACTGTCCGGCTTGCGGTTGCCGTCCTCGTCCAGGAACAGCATCCAGCCTTGGCTCCAGTCGGTGCCCGGTTCGCAGTCGACGCCATCAGGGGTTGGGCAAAGTACCGCGCGCTGGTTGCGGCTGATCGCGGCGACCCGCGCCAGCGACATGTGCGTCATCAGCGAGGTGATCGCCGCAGATGCACGCTGGCGTTCGATGAAGCCCGCGAACGAAGGCGCGGCGATGCCGGCGAGGATGGCTACCACGGACATCGTGGCGGCCAGTTCGATCAGGGTGAAACCGGCGTTGCGACGCATGGCAAGGCTCCGGATGGCTTGCAAGCAGGCTAGGTCGGCGGTCTGTGATCCGGGATCGGGGCAATCCACGGGCATGTGTAGGGAAAGCCTGAACCTGCGTCGCAGGTCGTGAACACGGGCGGCGTAAACTCAGTGGTTGGCCTTCGCGAATTCCCCCATGACCGAGCCGTCCGACCTCGACCTGACCACCGCCTCCGGCGGCTTCCAACTCGTGTCGCCCTACCAGCCAGCGGGTGACCAGCCGCAGGCCATCGAAAAACTGGTGGCAGGCTTCCAGAACGGCGTCGCCAAGCAGGTGCTGCTGGGCGTGACCGGCTCGGGCAAGACCTACACGATCGCCAACATGATCCAGGCAGTGCAGAAGCCGACCTTGGTGATGGCCCCGAACAAGACGCTGGCCGCGCAGCTGTACGGCGAGTTCAAGGCGTTCTTCCCGCGCAACTCGGTGGAGTATTTCGTCAGCTATTACGACTACTACCAGCCGGAAGCTTACGTCCCGTCCAGCGACACCTACATCGAGAAGGACAGCTCGATCAACGACCACATCGAGCAGATGCGGCTGGCGGCGACCAAGGCGTTGCTGTCGCGGCGCGACACCATCGTGGTGGCGTCGGTCTCGGCGATCTACGGCCTCGGTGCTCCGGCGGATTACCTGTCGATGCGGCTGATCCTGTCGCGCGGCGAACGCATCGACCAGCGCGAGCTGCTGCGGCACCTGACCACCCTGCAGTACACACGCAACGAGTTGGTGCTGGATCGCGGCACCTTCCGCGTGCGCGGCGAGACCATCGACGTGTTCCCCGCGGAATCCGACCTGGAGGCGCTGCGGATCGAGCTGTTCGATGGCGAGGTCGAGCAGCTGTCGATGTTCGATCCGCTGACCGGCGAGATCTTCCGCAAGATCCCGCGCTTCACCGTGTATCCGAAGACGCATTACGCCACGCCGCGCGAGCGCACGATCTCCGCGGTGGAGACGATCAAGGCCGAGTTGCGCGAGCGCCAGGAACAACTGTACGCGGCGAACAAACTGGTCGAAGTGCAGCGCCTGAGCCAGCGCACCCAGTTCGACCTGGAGATGATGGCCGAGGTCGGCTACTGCAACGGCATCGAAAATTATTCGCGCCACCTGACCGGTGCGGCGCCCGGCGATCCGCCACCGACGCTGTTCGATTACCTGCCGGCGGACGCGTTGCTGGTGGTGGACGAATCGCACGTGACGATTCCGCAGATCGGCGCGATGTACAAGGGCGACCGTGCGCGCAAGGAAACACTGGTGGACTTCGGATTCCGGCTGCCGTCGGCGCTCGACAACCGCCCGCTGCGCTTCGAGGAATGGGAGGCGCGCGCGCCGCGCAGCGTGTTCGTGTCTGCGACGCCGGGGCCGTACGAACTGAAAGAGGGCGCCGGCGAGATCATCGAGCTGGTGGTTCGCCCGACCGGACTGATCGATCCGCCGGTGGAGATCCGCCCGGTGGCGACGCAGGTGGACGATGTGCTTTCGGAAATCCGCGAGCGCGTGTCGTGGGGCGATCGCGTGCTGATCACCACGCTGACCAAGCGCATGGCCGAGAACCTCACCGAATATCTCTCCGAGCACGACGTCAAGGTGCGCTACCTGCACTCGGACGTGGACACGGTGGAGCGCGTGGAGATCATCCGCGACTTGCGCCTGGGCCTGTTCGACGTGCTGGTCGGCATCAACCTGCTGCGCGAAGGCCTGGACATGCCCGAGGTGTCGCTGGTGGCGATCCTCGATGCCGACAAGGAAGGATTCCTGCGCAGCACCGGCTCGCTGATCCAGACCATCGGTCGCGCCGCTCGCAACCTGCGCGGCAAGGCGATCCTGTACGCGGACCGGATCACCAACTCGATGCAGAAAGCCATCGACGAAACCGATCGCCGTCGTGCGCGCCAAGTCGAACACAACACCGAGCACGGGATCACTCCACAGTCCGTGCAACGGGCGGTGATGGACGTGATGGAGGGCGCGCGCTTCGAGCCGGGCGAGCTCAAGGGCCGCGGCAAGGCGAAGCGGGTGGCCGAGCCCGAGCTGGACTACCAGCGGCTCAGCCCGGCGCAGCAGGCCAGCAAGCTCAAGGCGCTGGAGCAGCAGATGCATCAACATGCCCGCGATCTGGAATTCGAGGCCGCCGCCCGCGTCCGCGACCAGATCCGGCGGTTGCGGGAAGCGATCTTGTAGGTCTTGGGCGCGGCGGTTGTCCGCGGCCCCGGTGCCGGGCTACAATTCGCGCCCCCGTGCTACTGGGGATACCGGGCGGTTAGCTCAGCGGTAGAGCACTACCTTGACATGGTAGGGGTCACAGGTTCGAACCCTGTACCGCCCACCACGCTCCAGCAGCGTGGCATCGAATCAACATAGAGAGCAGGTGGCCCGCGGCAACGCCGGCCGAGCGTGCGACATGAGCACTACGATCGCCTAATCCGCAATCCTGCCGACGCAATCGCGCTCCCTCGTGGTGAGCAATCGAAAGGCGCCTTGGCGCCTTTTTCGTTTCCCGGACCCATGCCCATGATCTCGATCACCCTTCCCGACGGCTCCCAGCGCCAGTTCGACGCCCCCGTTTCCGTGTTGCAGGTCGCCCAGTCGATCGGCGCCGGCCTGGCCAAGGCCACCGTGGCCGGTGAGGTCGATGGCCGTCTGGTCGATGCCAGCGACGTCATCGACCATGACGCCGGCCTGCGCATCATCACCCCGAAGGACCAGGAGGGCGTGGAGATCATCCGCCACAGCTGCGCGCATCTGGTCGGCCATGCGGTGAAGCAGTTGTACCCGGACGCCAAGATGGTGATCGGCCCGGTCATCGACGAAGGCTTCTATTACGACATCCATTCCGAGCGCCCGTTCACGCCGGACGACATGGCCGCGATCGAGCAGCGCATGCGCGAGCTGATCGCGCAGGACTACGACGTGGTCAAGAAGATGACCCCCGCGAGGAAGTCATCGAGGAATTCGCGCGCCGCGGCGAGGAATACAAGCTGCGCCTGATCGACGACATGAGCGCCGACATCACCGCGATGGGCCTGTACTTCCACCAGGAATACGTGGACATGTGCCGCGGTCCGCACGTGCCGAACACGCGCTTCCTCAAGGCGTTCAAGCTCACCCGCATCTCCGGCGCGTACTGGCGCGGCGACTCCAGGAACGAGCAGCTGCAGCGGATCTACGGCACCGCCTGGGCGGACGAGAAGCAGCTGAAGGCCTACATCCAGCGCATCGAGGAAGCCGAGAAGCGCGACCATCGCCGGATCGGCAAGCAGCAGGACCTGTTCCACCTGCAGGAAGAGGCGCCGGGCCTGGTGTTCTGGCACCCGAAGGGCTGGAGCATCTGGCAGGTGGTCGAGCAGTACATGCGTCGGGTCTACCGCGACACCGGCTACGGCGAGGTGCGTTGCCCGCAGATCCTCGACGTCGAGTTGTGGAAGAAGTCGGGCCACTGGGACAACTACAAGGACAACATGTTCTTCACCGAGTCCGAGAAGCGGACCTACGCGGTGAAGCCGATGAATTGCCCCGGCCATGTGCAGGTGTTCAACCAGGGCCTGCACAGCTACCGCGACCTGCCGATCCGCTATGGCGAGTTCGGCAGCTGCCACCGCAATGAGCCCTCCGGCGCGCTGCACGGCATCCTGCGCGTGCGCGGTTTCACCCAGGACGATGGCCACGTGTTCTGCACCGAGGCGCAGATCGAGTCCGAGGTCCGCGACTTCCACGAGCAGGCCCTCAAGGTCTATGCGGACTTCGGCTTCGAAGAGATCCAGATCAAGATCGCGCTGCGGCCGGAATCCCGCCTCGGCGACGACGCCACCTGGGACAAGGCCGAGGACGCGCTGCGCAGCGCGTTGCGCGCGTCCGGGGTGGAATGGCAGGAGCTGCCGGGCGAGGGCGCCTTCTACGGCCCGAAGATCGAGTACCACCTGAAGGACGCGATCGGCCGCACCTGGCAGCTGGGCACGATGCAGGTGGATTTCATGATGCCGGGCCGCCTCGGTGCTGAATATGTCGACGAAACCAGCCAGAAGCGCCATCCGGTGATGCTGCATCGGGCCATCGTCGGGTCGATGGAGCGCTTCATCGGCATCCTGATCGAACACCATGCCGGCCACTTCCCGGCCTGGCTGGCGCCGGTGCAGGCGGTCGTCATGAACATCACCGACGCCCAGGCCGACGCCGTCGCCGAGGCCCGGAAAAGCCTTGCGAATCAAGGCTTCCGTGTAGTTTCCGATTTGCGCAACGAAAAAATCGGCTATAAGATTCGCGAGCACACGCTGCAGCGCGTGCCGTACCTGCTCGTGGTGGGGGACCGCGAGAAGGAAAACGGGATGCTTTCGGTGCGTACGCGGGGTGGGGAAGACCTCGGCAGCATGTCGGTCGACGACTTTGCCACGCGTTTGCGCCAGGAGCAGGCCGGCTGACCCCAGCCGATCGCTCAACACTGGCCACGATTCCGGAATCGTGGCCGATCCGGCATCCGACGATGCCACTCCATTGGAGATCGCAACATCAGTACCACCGACACAAAGCAAAACCGCAGGAACCAGGAAATCCGCGTCCCGCGCGTCCGGGTCATCGGCAGCGACGGCGAGATGATCGGCGTGCTCACGCGCGACGAAGCGCTGCGCATGGCCGAGGAAGAGGAACTCGACCTCGTCGAGATCCAGCCCAACGCGGATCCGCCGGTCTGCAAGATCATGGACTTCGGCAAGTTCAAGTTCGAACTGCAGAAGAAGGCCAACGAGGCCAAGAAGAAGACCAAGCAGGTCGAGATCAAGGAAGTGAAGTTCCGTCCGGTCACGGACGAGGGCGACTACCAGATCAAGCTGCGCAAGATGCGCGAATTCCTGGTCGAAGGCGACAAGATCAAGGTCAACATCCGCTTCCGTGGCCGCGAGATGAGCCATCAGGAGCTGGGCCGCGAGATGGCCGCCCGGATCGAGGGTGACCTCGGCGAGGACATCGTCATCGAATCGCGTCCGCGCCTGGAAGGCCGGCAGATGGTGATGATGATCGCGCCGAAGAAGAAGTAAGTCGTTTTCCTTCTCCCGCTCCGCGGGAGAAGTGCTAAGAGGCTGATTTTTCAGCCAAACATTGCAAACCCGGTGCCGGCCCGCCATAATGCGCGGCCCGGTTCGCCGGGTTTGTTGTTCAGTGGCACCCAGGACCCGCCTTGATTCAACACGCAAGTGTTATGAATCAAAGGCTTATCACCGGCTCAGGCAGGATGGAAAGCGTGGCAAAGCCGTAAGGCAGAGCTGCCGCCTCGACCAGTCAGCAGATTTCGCAAGGATCCCCAATGCCCAAGATCAAGACCAATCGCGGGGCTGCAAAGCGCTTCCGGAAGACCGCTTCCGGCAAGTACAAGTGCGGCCACGCAAATCGCAGCCACATCCTCACCAAGAAAGCGACCAAGCGGAAGCGCAACCTCCGGCAGACGAACCACGTCCGTGCCGAGGATGCAGGACGTCTGGATCGCATGCTTCCGTACTTGTGAGGAGATAAGAAATGGCACGAGTCAAACGTGGTGTAACGGCGCGCGCGCGCCACAAGAAGATCCTCAAGCAGGCCAAGGGCTACTACAACGCACGCCGCAAGGTGTTCCGCGTTGCCAAGCAGGCCGTCACCAAGGCCCTGCAGTACGCCTACATCGGCCGCAAGCAGAAGAAGCGTCATTTCCGCACCCTGTGGATCGCGCGCATCAACGCGGCTTCGCGTGCGAATGGCATCAGCTACAGCCGTTTCATGAACGGTCTGCTGAAGGCTGGCATCACCCTGGATCGCAAGGTGCTGGCGGACATCGCCGTGCACGATGCGGCGGGTTTTGCGGCCCTGACCGAAAAGGCCAAGGGCGCTTTGACGGCCTGAGCCGTCACTCCACAGCAGTTGTAGCGGCGGCTTCGGTCGCCATCACGTGGGGAAGGGCGCAAGTCCTTCCCCATGTGTGTTTATGGGGATCGGAAAACACATGAGCGACATCGAATCGTTGTCCACGCAGGCGCTGGCCGAGATTGCCGCGGCCACCGCGCCCGATGCACTGGAAGCGCTGCGCGTGGGCCTGCTCGGCAAGAGCGGCAGCATCACTACCCAGCTGAAGTCCTTGGGCGCGTTGCCCGGCGAGCAGCGCAAGGCTGCGGGCGAGGCGATCAACCGCGCCCGCGATGCGATCGGCGAAGCGCTTTTTGCACGCAAGATCGCGCTGGACGATGCCGCGCTGGACGCGCGCCTGGCCGGCGAATCCATCGACGTCACTTTGCCCGGCCGCGATGCCGCCCGCGGTGGCGTGCATCCGGTCAGCCGCACGCTGGAGCGGATCACCGAGATCTTCGGCCGGCTTGGCTACGAACTCGCCGACGGCCCGGAAATCGAGGACGATTTCCACAACTTCGAGGCGTTGAACTTCCCGCCGCACCACCCGGCGCGCGCCATGCACGACACGTTCTACTTCGGCGATGGCCGCCTGCTGCGCACGCATACCTCGGGGGTGCAGGTGCGCTACATGAAAGAACATCAGCCGCCGCTGCGCATGATCGCCGCAGGCAAGGTCTATCGCAGCGACAGCGACCAGACCCACACGCCGATGTTCCATCAGGTCGAAGGCCTGCTCGTCGACGAGCACGCCAGCTTCGCCGACCTCAAGGGCACGCTGGCCGAATTCGTGCGCGCCTTCTTCGAGCGCGATTTCGAGATGCGCTTCCGTCCGAGCTACTTCCCGTTCACCGAGCCATCCGCGGAAGTCGACATCGCCTGGCAGCAGGCCGATGGCAGCACGCGCTGGCTGGAAGTGCTGGGCTGCGGGATGGTCCATCCGAACGTGCTGCGCAATGTCGGCATCGATCCGGGGAAATACACCGGCTTCGCCTTCGGCCTAGGCGTCGAACGCTTCGCGATGCTGCGTTACGGCGTCGACGACTTGCGTTCGTTCTTCGACAACGATGTGCGCTTCCTGCGCCAGTTCGCCTGAGGTCTCGCGATGAAGTTCTCCGAAAACTGGCTGCGCCAGCACGTCAAGACCGATGCCACGCGCGATGAACTCGCCGCGACGCTGACCGCGATCGGCCTGGAAGTCGAAGAGATGACCGTGCTCGGCGACGCGCTGGATGGCGTGGTCGTTGCGCGCATCATCGAATGCACCAAGCATCCGGAAGCCGACAAGCTGCAGGTCTGCCAGGTCGACGCCGGCGCTCTCGGCATGTTGCAGATCGTGTGTGGTGCGCCGAATGCACGCCCGGGCCTGGTCGCGCCGCTGGCGACCATCGGCACGCAGGTCGGCACGTTGACCATCAAGGCCGCCAAGCTCCGCGGCGTCGAGTCCAACGGCATGTTGTGTTCGGCGAAGGAGCTGGGCCTGGATGCCGATGCCTCGGGTCTGCTTGAGCTTGCGGCGGATGCGCCGCTGGGCACGCCGCTGGCGGATTACCTTGGCCTGCCGGATGCCAGCATCGAATTGAAGCTGACCCCGAACCGCGCGGATTGCTTCGGCGTACGCGGAATCGCCTTCGACGTTGCCGCTGCTACGGGCAGCACCGTCGAGCCGCTCGACGCTGTGCCGATGCCGGCGTCGCACGACGGCGTGTTGCCGGTCGAATTGCATGCAGGTGCGGATGCGCCGCGCTTCGTCGGACGCGTGATCACGGGCGTGGAGGCAACCGTGGCTACGCCGGTGTGGATGGCCGAGCGCCTGCGCCGCAGCGGCGTGCGCCCAATCAGTTTCCTGGTCGATGTCACCCAATACGTGATGCTCGAACTCGGCCAGCCGATGCATGCCTACGACCACGACCTGCTCAAGGGCCCGATCGGCGTGCGAAATGCGCGCGCCGGGGAAACCCTGACGCTGCTGAATGGCGATGACGCCACCCTCGATGCGCAATTCCTGGTCATCACGGACGCCGACCGCGCGGTCGGCCTGGCCGGGATCATGGGCGGGGAAGACACCAAGGTGTCGAATGCCACCCGCAACATCTTCCTGGAAGCCGCGCATTTCGCACCCGCCGCAATCATCGGTCGCAGTCGCAAGCTCGGCCTGCATACCGATGCCGGGCATCGCTTCGAGCGCGGTGTGGATCCGGAACTGCCGCGCATCGCCGTGGAACATGCGACCCGCTTGATCGTGGATACCGCCGGCGGTGCGCCTGGTCCTGTCATCGAGGCGGTGCTGCCCGAATTTCTGCCGCAGCCGCAGCCGATCCCGCTGCGTCGTGAACGACTGGCGCGCGTGCTGGGAACGCAAGTCACGCAAGCCGAGGTATCGCGCATCCTCAATGCGCTTGGGCTTGCGGTCGAAGCGAATGCGGAGGGATGGCGTGTGACGCCGCCGGCGCGCCGCTTCGACATCGCCATCGAAGAAGATCTGATTGAAGAGATCGCGCGGATCCACGGCTACGACGCGATCCCGACGACGCTCCCGGGCGGTGCCACGCGTCTGGTGTCGCCCAGCGAAACCCGCAGCAGCGAGCACGATGCGCGCCGGCAACTGGTCGCCCGCGACTACCTGGAAGCGATCAACTACGCCTTCGTCGATGCCGACTTGCTGGCGAAGTGGCAGTTGACCGATGGCGGCGTGGCACTGGCCAATCCGTTGAGTGCGGAGCTGGGCGTGATGCGCACGCGCCTATTGCCGGGCTTGGTCGCTGCGCTTGGCCGCAATGCCGCGCGCCAGCAATCGCGGATCCGCCTGTTCGAGATCGGCAAGACCTTCGCCGCATCGAACGATGCGCCGATCGAGACGCGTCGCATCGCGGCGGTTGCCTGTGGCGATGCTGCCGCGGAGCAATGGGGTGAGGCCGCGCGCAAGCTCGATTTTCACGACCTCAAGGGCGACCTCGACAGCTTGGCCGCGTTGTCGAATGCGACGCTGGAATATCGCGTCTCGACGCATCCGTTCGCACACCCGGGTCGTTCCGCGGACGTGATGCGTGACGGCGTTTGCATCGGCTGGATCGGGCAATTGCATCCGCGCTTGCAGCAGGCGCTGGATCTCGATGTCGATGTGTACGGCTTCGAGCTGGAACTCGACGCCCTGCAGGCGCGTCCATTGCCGCGCGCCAATGCGCTGTCCAAGTATCCGTCCGTCCGCCGGGACCTTGCGTTCGTCGTCGCGGAATGGGTGTCTTGGGATGCCATGCGCGCCACTGCGAAACAGGCCGCGGGCGAGGTCCTGCGCGACCTCCGGCTGTTCGATCGCTACGCCGGAAAGGGCGTGGAAAACGGATTCAAGAGTCTCGCCATGGCCTTGATTTTGCAGGATGAATCACGCACCCTGATCGACCGCGACGTGGAAGCGGTGGTGGCCGATGTGGTCGCCGCGCTGGAGGGGACACACGGCGCGGCCATCCGGCGCTGAAGGGGGCGGCAATGGCATTGACCAAGGCGGAAATGGCGGAGCGTCTTTACGAAGACGTGGGCCTGAACAAGCGCGAGGCGAAGGAATTCGTCGACGCATTCTTCGACGCCTTGCGCGAGGCGCTGGAGCAGGGTCGCCAGATCAAGCTGTCCGGCTTCGGCAACTTCGACCTGCGCCGCAAGAACCAGCGGCCGGGGCGCAACCCCAAGACCGGCCAGCAGATCCCGATTTCTGCGCGCACGGTGGTCACCTTCCGGCCAGGCCAGAAGCTGAAGGAACGCGTCGAGGCGTACAGCGGCTCCAGCACCATGGGAACTGCGCATGCTTGACCCGGGCAGCAACCGCGAACTGCCGCCGATCCCGGCGAAGCGCTACTTCACCATCGGCGAAGTCAGCGAGCTCTGCGACGTCAAACCGCATGTGCTGCGCTACTGGGAAACCGAGTTCCCCAGCCTGGAACCGGCCAAGCGCCGCGGCAATCGCCGCTACTACCAGCGCCACGACGTGCTGATGGTGCGGCAGATCCGCAGCCTGCTGTACGAGCAGGGCTACACGATCGGTGGCGCGCGTCTGCGCCTGGAAGGCGAGGGCGCGAAGCAGGAGTCCGCGCTGAGCAACCAGATCGCCAAGCAGGTGCGGATGGAGCTGGAAGAAGTGCTGCAGTTGCTGAGGCGCTAAACCGCCATCGCAGCGGTTACAATGATCGCGATGTCGGGGCGTAGCGCAGCCTGGTAGCGCATCTGCCTGGGGGGCAGAGGGTCGTCGGTTCAAATCCGGCCGTCCCGACCAATCATGAGGTCCGGTGCAGCACGACCAGTACCCAGCAAAAACCCGCCACGATGGCGGGTTTTTTGTTGCCTGCGCTGCGCTGGTGGTTGCCGAGCCCGCGCGCTGGATTCGCCGTCAGCCTTCGCGGACCGGCGGTGTGAACGGGATGGTGTCGGGGGCGACTGCACCGCCGCTGATGATGAAGCTCATCGCCTGATCCACCGTCCAGTCGGTCGGGGTCATCTTCTCCACCGGTACGATTTCCAGGTAACCCGAGGTCGGGTTGGGCGTGGTCGGCACATAGACCGCGGCGAGTTCGCGCCCGGTGCCCTGTTCGCGGATCACTCGGGTGACGAAGCCGATCGACTTCATTTCCGCGTGGGGGAAATCGACCAGCACCACGCGTTGGGTGCCATCCGGCTTGGTCTGCAGGATGTCGAGCAGCTTGCGCGCGCTTCCGTAGATGGTGCTGGCCAGCGGGATCCGCGCGACCAGCGCTTCGAACCAGCCCAGCAGGCGCTGGCCGATCACCCGCCGGGCCAGCCAGCCCACCAGCAGGACCGCCGCCACCGTCGCGACCAGCGCGAATGCGTTCTGCACCCACGGATCGCCCAGCCAGCCGAGTGCCTGCGGGCTGCGCGCCGCGATGCCCTGCAGGCTGGGCCCGATCAGCGGCTTGCTGAGATCGCCCAGCAGGACGAACAGGAATTTCACCACCACCCAGGTCAACCACAGCGGGAGCAGGGTGAGCAGGCCGGTCAGGAACAGGCGTTGCAGGCGATGACCGAGCGTGGGGGATGTCGACATGCGCGCATTCTAGGGCGCGCGGAGCATGGTCGGTCAGTCAGCGCGCACCAGGCGGATGCCGACGTCCTCGAAGCCGCGGCCGGCGTCGAGCGCACGTGGTTTGCCGCTGGCCATGCGCTGGCTGCATTCGCGGTTCGCGCACAGGGTCAGCCAGCCCGATACCGGCGTGGTCGGTTGTGCCCGCACTTCGCCCGCGCTGGGAAGACGGTAGCGACGCTGATCCTGGCTGCCCAACCAAGCGGCGTATGCCTGCGCATCCGCCGCGGAGACGCAGACCACTGGCTTGCGGTCGTTGCCGGTGTTGTTCCAGCTGCGCTTGCGGCCGAACACGCCCTTGCCGCAGTCCGCCGCAGCGCGCCCGGTGGCATTGGCGAAACGTGCATAGTCCTCCCTGCTGACCGCGATGGTCGCCACCGGCGCGGGCGGCGCGGCAGGCGTGGCGGTGACCACGGTCGCCGCGGTTGTCGCGGCGGGCGCCGACTTGGCGGCGACATCGACGCGCGCAAGCAAGGCGCGACTGCGCAGCGGATCCAGTTCCAGCCAGCGGGTGTCCGCCAGCAACTGGCGTGCCCCCTGGATGTCGCGCTTGCCGAGCAAGGCCTGCAGGCGCGTGTCCAGCGCAGTATCCAGGCGCCTGCGCAGCAGGGCGATGGCGCTGCCTTCGCCGCCGCGACGGCTGTCGAGCTGGCGGGCGCGTTCGAACGAGGTGCGCGACATCGCGACATCGCCCGCACGCAGCGCGCGATCGGAGGCCTCGGCAAGTGCGTCGAACAGTTGCGCGGTCAGTTGCTGGGTCTGCGGATGGGTGGCATTGACCCGCCATGCCGCATCCAGGCTATCCCAGGCATTCGCGTTGGGTGGAGACAGCAAATTGCCGTCGCGCATCTGCTGTTCGGCGTTGGCCAGGTAGGCGGCCAGGCCTTCGGCGTTGCCTTCGCCTTCGCCGATGCCGGCCAGCAGGCCGGTGCGCGCGTCTGCCTGCGGCGACGGCAGGCCGCCGCCGGGCGTGCCGCTGACCGTGCCTGCAGCGGGCGCGTGGATCACGTCGCGTTCGACCGGATAGAAGCGGAAAGCGGCGATGCCGGCAACTGCGAGCGCCGCGGCGGCCACGGCCCAGGGTTTCCAGCTGCTCCGCGGAGGCTTCGCCTGCGGATCCATCTCGACGGCGGTCGGCACTTCCACCGCGACGAAGGTCTTGCCGGTGCGTGCTTCCAACTGATCCAGCGCTACCAGCATGTCCTGCGCGCTGGCGTAGCGATCCTCCGGGCGCTTGGCCATGGTTCGGTCGATGAAGTCCTGCCATTGCTTCAACGGCGCGGGCAGGCGCGGGATCGGGTCTTGCACATGCTTGAGCGCCATCGACAGCGCATCGCCGGCGTTGTAGGGCAGGCGTCCAACCAGCATTTCCCAGGTCAGCACGCCCATGCTGTAGAGATCGGCGCGGCGGTCGACTTCCTGGCCGCGCGCCTGCTCGGGCGGCATATAGGCGGTACTGCCCACCGCCAGGCCAGCATTGGTCAGGCGCGGGTTGCTGCCGCGGCGCAGGGCGATGCCGAAGTCCGCCAGCATCGGCCGCTCGGCTTCGTCGAACAGCACGTTTTCGGCTTTCACGTCGCGGTGGACCACGCCACGGACGTGCGCATAGTCGAGCGCCTGCAGCAGTTGGCGCGCGATCGCCGCGACCTTCGGTTGGTCGCCGCGCAGGTGGCGTTGCGCCAGGTGGCCGCGGGCCAGGAACGGCATCGAATAGAACGGCAGGCCGTCCTCGGTGCGACCGACTTCGTAGATGCCGACGATGTTCGGGTGCTGCAGGCGGGCGATGGTGCGTGCTTCGTTCTCGAAGCGCGCGCGGCTGACTTCATCGGCCAGCGCTTCGGCCAGCATGATCTTGAGTGCGACCTTGCGATCCAGCGACGTCTGTTCGGCCAGGTACACGGTGGACATGCCGCCGTGGCCGATCACGCGGTGGATGCGATAGCCGTCGACGTCGGGGTGCGCGTTACCGGACAAGGAAAACTCCCATGCAGGTGCGTCCCGAGCATACGAGGAGAGCCCCGCCGATGGAACCTCAGCGGCCCGATTTGCGACGCACGTACAGCTGCTTGCTTACCCGCGCGACCACGTCGCCCTGGTCATCGATCACGTCGGTGTCGAACCAGCGCAGCACCTTGTCGCCGCCTGCGGCCGCCGTGCGCAGCTCGTCGAGCATGGCGTCGTCCAGCTCGAACAGCGCATGCACGGTGCCGCGCCCGGGCTTCACGAACTCGATGCTGCCGGCCTGATCCCAGACCATGTAGTCGCGGCCCAGGCATTGCAGCACCGGGATCATCCGGAACGGATCGGTCATCGCGAACAGGTTGCCGCCGAAGTGGGTGCCGACGAAATTGCGGTTCCACGGCCGGCTGCGCAGTTCCACCCGCACCCGCTTCCAGTCCGGGCTGATCTCGCGAATGCGGATGCCGCTGAACAGGAAGGGCGGCCACAGGTTCATGCCGATGCGGAGGGTGCTGGCTTTCATCGAGGCGCAAATCGCTGGGCAGGCCAATCTACCATACGCAAAAGTATGGTTTGTCTGACTTGGCGGATCACACCAGCAGCAGCGACGACATCCTGCGGCGATAGCGGCTTACGAGATCCTCATCCTCGACGACACGGAAGGCGTCGATGAGCGACTTGCGTGCCAATCCGTCGCCGAACGCGCGGTCGCGCTGCAGCATTTCGATGAAATGTTGCAGGCCGGCCTCGGCATCGCCGGATACGAGTTCGCGCACGCCCAGCAAGTGGCGCGCACGCAGGTCGGCGGGATCGGCGGCGATTGCGGACTGCAGCACCTCGGCCGGTGGTGCGTCCTTGAGCAAAGCGGCGAAACCGAGGCGCGCACGCGCCTTGATCGTGCGGTCGTCGGTGGCCAAGTTGGCGGGCAGGGCATCGAGTAACTGTTCGGATTCGGTTGCAGCGCCGGTCTGCAACAACGCCAGCGCCAGATCCAGCTTGAGTTCCGACTTGTCCGGTTCGGCTTCGATCGCCTTGCGCAGGCGCATGACTTCGGCGTGCGGATCGATCGGCGTTGTTGCTTCGGCAGGCGCTTCGTCCTCGATCGCGGGCTCGGCCGGAGCGATCCCGTGGTGGGTGAGGAATTCGCGCAACTGACCTTCCGGCAACGCGCCGGGGAAGCCGTCCACCAGTTGCCCGCCCTTGACCAGCATGACCGTTGGCACCGAGCGGATCTGGAACGCGGCGCCGAGCTCCTGCTCCTGGTCCACGTCGACCTTGGCCAGCCGGAAAGCCCCGTTGTAGTCGGCCGCGAGTTTCTCCAGCAGTGGGCCCAGCGTCTTGCAGGGACCGCACCAGGTCGCCCAGAAATCCACCAGCACCGGGGTCTCCAGCGACGCGCGGATCACCGTGTCCTCGAAAGTGGCGGCGGTGGCGTCGAACACATGCGGATTGGGGGCGTCGTTCATGGCGTGCTTGCTCTGTGCGATGTCGCCGAGATGGCGGTTGATCAGCAGGTTAACAAGGCAATGTAAAAAATACTTGACATCGATATTCGTAGATGTAAATTACACATTACATCTGGTCTGGTGGAGATGACATCGATGGCAGCGCTCTCGGCACGCACCCGTCTCATCCTGTGGTTGTTCGCCGCCGGCATCGGCCTGGCGTTGTTCTTCACCGGCGAATACCGCGACCTCGACCTGCCGCTGGGCTGGATCGGCACGTTCCTGTTCGTCGTCGCGACCTGGTTCAGCGTGGACGCGCTGTATCGCGTTCCGTCGAGCGAGGAAGAGGCACTCGTCGCGCCAGGCGAGTGGCAGGCCTGGATCGGCGTGGCCTTCGTCGGCGCGATCATCGGTGCCAGCTTGCTGCACGCGGACGTGTTTCTGCCGCAGGTACCGATCGGACAAAACCCGGACACCAACAAGGCGGGCCAGTCCATCGGCACCTTGTTCGTGGCCTGGCTGGTGCTTGCCCATGTGCTCAGGCAGCGCTGGGCGGGCAAGGTGCAGGCCGACGAACGCGACGCGCAGATCGAACTGGCCGCCAGTCAGTGGGGCCGCGGCGCGACCGCGTTCGCCGTCATCGGCATCGCGGTGCTGCTGGGCTTCAGCGATACCGACCGCTTGCGCGAATTCAGCTACCCCTTCATCGCCCAGATGCTGATGCTGACCCTGCTATGGGGCCTGTGGTTCGACCAGCTCATCGCGGCGTTGCTGTATTGGCGGGATCGGCGCGCGGCGGCATGACCCGTACCACCATCAGCAACGAAATCCGCCGCCTGCGTTTCGCCCGCGGCGAGATGACCCAGCAGGCATTGGCGGATGCATGCAGCGTCACCCGGCAAACCATCATCGCGCTGGAAGCGGGGCGTTACGCGCCATCGCTCGAGCTCGGTTTCCGCATCGCCGACGCGCTCGGCGTGCGCATCGAAGACGTTTTCCACTGGAGCAGACCGGAATGAGCAAGGCAACGGGCAAGGGAGTGCGGTTCGTCAGATGGACATTGGGCATCGCGGTCGGGTTGGTGGCGCTGCTCGCCGTGTACATGTGGTGGGTGGTGGAAAGCTTCGACACCAAGACGTTGCCGCCACGGCACGGGCAGGTCGATGTCGAACTGTTCGCGCGCGAGGGCGGCAAGCATCCGCTGATCGTCGGCCTGGGCGGCAGCGAGGGTGGCAATGCCTGGGCCAGCGACCGCTGGAAGCCGCAGCGCGAGCGCTTCCTCGACCAGGGTTACGCGATGCTGGCGCTGGGCTATTTCGGCACACCGAATTCGCCGGAGAAGCTCGATCGCATTTCGCTGGATGGCGTGCATGCGGCGATCATGCAAGCGGCGAAGGATCCACGCGTGGATGGCCGCTGCATCGCGATCATCGGCGGTTCGCGCGGTGGCGAACTCGCGTTGTTGCTGGCCAGCCACTATCCCGATATCGATGCGGTGGTCGCGATCGTGCCCGGCAGCGCGGTGTTCCCGGCGCTGACCGATGCGATGACCACGCCGGGCTTCTCGCACCACGACAAGCCGCTACCGTTCGTTCCGATGACGTGGGGCGCAACACCGGACCTGCTGATCGGCAATTTGCGTGGCGCATTCGAGACGATCATGCGCGACGAGCCAGCAATGCAACGCGCGGCCATCGCGGTGGAGAAGATCAACGGCCCGGTGCAGTTCGTGTCCGCCGCGCAGGACGAGATGTGGCCCTCGCGCGAAATGGCCGACGCGATGATGCAGCGGCTGAAGGCCAGCGGATTCCGCCATCCGTTCGAGCACCTGGTGGTTCAGGGTGGACATTCGGAGCCGCTGGATGAATTCCCGAAGATGGAGGCTTTCCTGCAGCGTCGCTTCCGCGCGGAATGCGGTTGAACCACAAGAGGGTCTGATATCGTCGCCGCGCGGCAGCCGCCGCGGAGAACAGGAGAATGCAGATGCGCATCTGGAAGTGCCTGGCCGTGGTCATGCTGTCGACGTTGTGCGCGCTGGCATTCGCCAAGGACAAGGACGAGATCAGGCCCGCAGGCAAGACCAATCCTGCGCCTGCCGAACTGCTGTCGGGGTTCGACCGCTACGAGGTGAAACCCGCGGTGCTGACCGGCGTGTATGCAGGCCAGGAGATCAACGAGACCGCGCTGGCCTCGTTCCAGCGCAACTTCGACGAGCGTGTGGGCGCATGGGTTGCCGAGCAGAATGCCAAGCCCGCGCGGCATGACCCGCTGCGCACGCTGGTGATCGAGCCCCGCATCGACAAGATCCGCTTCATCAGCGGTGGTGCGCGGGTGTGGGCTGGCGCATTCGCGGGCAGTTCGCGGGTGCTGGTGAAGTTGCGCCTCGTCGACCAGGCGACCGGTGCCGTGATCGCCGAACCGGAGTTCTACCAGCATGCGAAAGCGATGGCGGGTGCGTGGACGTTCGGCGTGGCCGACAACAACATGCTGATCCGCACGGCGTCGATGTCGCTGGATTATCTCAAGGCGAACCAGTCCGAAGCGGTGGGCGGGCCGACTGGCTGGGAAGGCAAGTAAGCCTGGCGACGTGAGGCTCGATCCGCACGTGCGTTTCGTCGCCGGCGCCGCTGCCGCGCTGTTCGCGATGGCGCTGCTTCTCGCCAACGTCGGCGTGCCCGAGTACTCGCATCGCGTGCATCCGGTCGCGTTGCGCGGCACCGCCGGCCTGCCTTGGGCGTTCGCGTTCAACCTGCTGGCCTTCGTCTTGCCAGGTGTGTTGCTGGCAATCGCAGGTGTGTCGTTGCGAAACGGCTTGACCTGCAGAGGATGGCCCGCGCGGATCGGCATCGTCCTGGCGCAGTTGTCGGCGCTGGCGTTCGCCGCGCAGGGCTTGTTGCCGCTGGACCCGAGCGATGCGGATTCGCGCCCAAGCCGGTTGCACGTGATGACCTGGATGTTGTGGTGGATCGCGTTCGTGCCGGGCGCGTTGTTGCTGGCCGCGGGTGCGCGGCGCGGTATCGGGTTCGCGCTGTGCAGCCTCGCGATAGGCGTGCTGGTGCCGGTGATCGCGGTGCTGGCGCCGATCGGCTCGTGGGTGGGCCTGGCCCAGCGGTTCGCGTTCGCGCTGTGGTTTGGCTGGTGGCTGCTGGCCGCCTGGCGGCTTACTTGTATTTCAGCTTCAAGCCCAGGATCGTCGACGACAGCACGAAGGTGACCATGTTAGACAGGATCATCGGCCACGACATGAGGTACACGCCGTAGCCGAACCAGCAGGCGATGCCGAAGGTGAACACCACGTACATCCACAGCGAGATGCCGGAGGTGTCGCGGGTGCGGATGGTCTTCACCGCCTGCGGCACGAACGACAAGGTGGTGCAGGCGGCCGCGAGAAAGCCGACCCACTCCAGATTCATCGCGTTGGCGTCCGGTACACGGTGCCGTCCTTCATCACGAAGTCGACCTTCATCACGTTGCCGATGTCGGCCAGCGGGTCGCCGGGCATGGCGATGATGTCGGCGCGCTTGCCGGCTTCGACCACGCCCTGGTCGTCGACACCCAATACGGATGCTGCGTGGATCGTCGCGGCCTGCAGCGCGTACGCAGCGGGAATGCCGGCTTCAACCATGTACTGGAACTCGCGCGCGTTGTCGCCGTGCGGGCCCACGCCCTGGTCGGTGCCGAAGGCGATCTTCACGCCACTACGGTAGGCCTTGCCCGCGGTGTCCTGGATCTGCGCACCGATGCGCGCCGCCTTGGGCCGCACGATCTCCGGGAAGTAGCCGTCGATCTTCGCCTTGTCGGCGACGAAGCGGCCGGCGTACAGGGTCGGCACGTACCAGGTGCCCTTCTGCTTCATCAGCGCCATCACCCGATCGCTCATGTAACTGCCGTGCTCGATGCTGGTGACGCCGCCAGCGACGGCGCGGTACATGCCTTCCTCGCCGTGCGCGTGCGCGGCCACCTTGTACCCGTAGTCCTTGGCCGTCTCGACGATGACCTTGACTTCATCGATGGTGAATTGCGGCGCGTCGCCGGACTTTGCATAGCTCAGCACGCCGCCGGTGGCGGTGATCTTGATGACGTCGCTGCCGTCCTTGTAGCGCTGGCGTACGGCCTGGCGGGCGTCGTCGACCGAATTGATCACGCCTTCGGTCGGGCCGGGCGGGCCGATCAGGTGGGCCAGCCGGTCGTTGAGGCCGTTGCTGGGATCGCCATGGCCGCCGGTGGTGGCGATGCCCTTGCCGGCGGCCCAGATCCGCGGTCCCTTCACCAGCCCCTGGTTGATAGCGTCGCGCAGGTGCGGGGTCACTTCGCCGCCGAGGTCGCGCACGCTGGTGAAGCCGGCCATCAGGGTCTTTTCGGCATAGCCCACGCTGCGGAAGGCGAAATCGACATCGTCCAGGCGGAAACCCTCGGAATAGCTTGCCGGGCTGGACTGACTGCCGAGGTGCACGTGCAGGTCGGTCCAGCCGGCCATGCAGGTGCGATCGGAGAGGTCGATGGCGGTTGCGTTCGCGACCGCTTCCACGCGGCCGGCCAGCACTTCGGCCACCTTGCCGTTGCGCACGACCACCGTATGCGCGCCCAGCAGCTTGCCGCTGCGACTGTCGAACAGCTTGCCGCAGTGCAGGGCTGAGTCCTCGGCGAAGGCAGGCATGGCGAGTGTGGACAGCACGGCGGCGGCAAGCAGTCGATGGCGCATGGCGGTTCCCCTGGACGTTGCCGGATGGTGCCACGCATGGCGGCTGGAAGGGGGGTGCGGTAGGCTGTCCGGCCCGTTTTCGCAAGATTTTCCGCCGTGTCCGAACCCGTGTCCTACGATCCCCGCGCCACCGAAACCGCCGCCCAGTCGTTCTGGTCGAACACCCGTGCCTTCGAGGTGAACGAGGACAGCAGCAAGCCGAAGTATTTCTGCCTGTCGATGCTGCCGTACCCGTCCGGCGCGCTGCATGTCGGCCACGTGCGCAACTACACGATCGGCGACGTGATCAGCCGGCACAAGCGGATGACCGGGCACAACGTGCTGCAGCCGATGGGTTGGGACGCGTTCGGACTGCCGGCGGAAAATGCGGCGATCAAGAACAAGACCGCGCCGGCGAAATGGACCTACGCCAACATCGAGCACATGCGCGCGCAATTGCAGTCGCTGGGCTACGCGATCGACTGGAGCCGCGAGTTCGCCACCTGCAAGCCGGACTACTACATCCACGAGCAGCGCATGTTCGTGCGCCTGCTGAAGAAGGGCGTGGCCTACCGCAAGAACAGCGTGGTCAACTGGGATCCGGTCGACCAGACGGTGCTTGCCAACGAGCAGGTGATCGACGGCCGCGGCTGGCGCACCGGCGCGCTGATCGAGAAGCGCGAGATCCCGCAGTGGTTCCTGCGCATCACCGACTACGCGCAGCAGTTGCTGGATGAATTGAATACGCTCGATGGCTGGCCGGATTCGGTCAAGACCATGCAGCGCAACTGGATCGGCCGCAGCGAGGGTCTGGAAATCCAGTTCAAGGTCGATGGCGAGGCTGAGCCATTGACGGTGTTCACCACGCGACCCGATACGCTGATGGGCGTGACCTTCATCAGCGTCGCCGGCGAGCACCCGCTGGCGCTGAAGGCGGCGCAGGGCAATCCCGAACTGGCTGCGTTCCTGGCCGACCTCAAGCAGGGCGGCGTGTCCGAGGCCGAACTGGAGACCCAGGAAAAGCGCGGCATGGCCACCGGCATGTGGGCGATCCATCCGGTCACCGGCGAGGACGTCCCGGTCTACGTCGCCAACTTCGTGTTGATGGGCTATGGCACCGGCGCGGTGATGGCAGTGCCGGCGCACGACCAGCGCGACTGGGAATTCGCCAAGACCTACGGCCTGCCGGTGAAGCCGGTGATCGTCGATGCCGCCGTGCGCGACGCGCTGCAGGAAATGTCGTCGCACCTGGCCGAGCACGACGACCCGATGGCAGTCGCGCTGGGCGGACACGCGGCGATCGACGTGGTCGAGGTCGATGCCGCGGTCGAAGTGGTGCGCGATTATTTCCGTCGCATCGATGAAGAAGGCGCGCAGACCGAGCGCGGCTTCCTGGTCAACTCCGGCGACTACAACGGCATGGAGTTCGATGCCGCGTTCGGTGCGTTGGCCGCGAAATTCGAGGCCGACGGGACCGGTGCGCGCCGGGTCAACTTCCGCCTGCGTGACTGGGGCGTGAGTCGCCAGCGCTACTGGGGTTGCCCGATCCCGGTGGTCCACTGCGCGGATTGCGGCAGCGTGCCGGTACCGGAGGACCAGTTGCCTGTGCTGCTGCCGGAAGACGTGGCCGATGCCTTCGCCTCCGGCGACGTGCATTCGCCGATCAAGTCCGATCCCGACTGGCGCAAGACCACCTGCCCGGACTGCGGCAAACCCGCCGAACGCGAGACCGACACCTTCGATACCTTCATGGAGTCGAGCTGGTACTACGCGCGCTACACCTCGCCGGGCGCGAGCGACATGGTCGACGAACGCGCGAACTACTGGCTGCCGGTCGACCAGTACATCGGCGGCATCGAGCACGCGATCCTGCACCTGATGTATTTCCGCTTCTATCACAAGCTCCTGCGCGACGCCGGGCTGGTGCAAAGCGACGAGCCGGCCACGCGCCTGCTGACCCAGGGCATGGTCATCGCCGACACCTTCTATCGCGAGGACGAACTCGGCGCGAAGGAGTGGATCAATCCGGTCGACGTCGAACTCGAGCACGACGAGCGCATGCGCGTCAGCGGCGCGAAGTCGCTGGTCGATGGCTTGCCGGTCTCGATCGGCGGCACCGAGAAGATGTCGAAGTCGAAGAACAACGGCGTCGATCCGCAGGTGTTGGTCGACAAGTACGGTGCCGACACCGTGCGCCTGTTCTCGATGTTCGCCGCGCCGCCGGAACAGTCGCTGGAATGGAGCGACGCCGGCGTGGAAGGCATGGCGCGCTTCCTGCGCCGGCTGTGGCGCGACGTGCACGCGCACGTGGCCCAGCCCGACCATCCGGAAGTGGACGCGAATGCGCTGGATGCCGCGCAGAAGACCCTGCGCCGGCAGATCCACGAGGCGATCCAGAAGGTCGGCGACGATTACGGCCGCCGCCACAGCTTCAACACCGCGATCGCCGCGCTGATGGAACTGCTCAACGCGGTCAACAAGTTCGCCGACATGAGTGACCAGGGCCGCGCGGTGCGCCACGAGGCGTTCGAGGCCATCGTCCTGCTGCTCAATCCGATCACCCCGCATGTCAGCCATGCGCTGTGGCAGGCGCTGGGCCACCCGGAAACGCTGCTGGAGGACGTGCCGTTCCCGAACGCCGATCCGGCCGCGCTGGTCCGCGATGCACTGACCATCGCGGTGCAGGTCAACGGCAAGCTGCGCGGCACCATCGAGGTCGCCCCGGATACCGCGCGTGAGGTCGTCGAGGCCGCGGCGCTGGCCGACCCGCATGTCATGACCTTCGTGGCAGGCAAGGAGGTCCGCAAGGTCATCGTGGTACCGGGCAAGATCGTCAATATCGTGGTGGCGGGCTGAGGCCCGCCGACTTCGCCAACCCGATCGCTTAGACTGCCGCCATGACCCGACGCCTCGCCGTACTCGCACTCGCCGCCACTCTTCTCACCGGTTGCGGCTTCCACCTGCGCAATGCCCTGAACCTGCCGGAGGACCTCGGGCCGGTGCGGGTATTGGCCTCCGATCCGTACAGCCCGCTGGGCGAATTGCTGGCCGATGGCCTCAAGCGCGCCGGTGCGGAGGCCGCCGCGGCCGATGCCACCGCCGACGTGGCGACCCTGCAGGTGATCTCCGAGCAGTGGGCCGACACCCCGATCAGCCACGACCAGTTCGGCCGTGCGCAGGAGTTCTCGCTGCGCTACGCGGTGATCTTCAGCATGCGTCGCGCGGATGGCAGCGCGGCGGTACCGCAACAGGCCGTCGAACTGGCGCGCGACTATCTCGCCCCGGCCGTCGATTCGATCGGCAAGGCCAGCGAGCGCGAACTGCTGGTGCGCGAGCTGCGCCGCGATATGGCCGCGGCGATCCTGCGCCGGGTGGATGCCGCCTCCAAGCCGGCCGCCGCTGCGCAGTGATCGTGTTGCGCGGTTGATGCGATGGAACTGAACGTCGATCGCTTCGCCGCGCAACTTGCCGGCGAACCGCTGCGTCCTGCCTACCTGGTCGCCGGCAGCGAAACCCTGTTGGTCCTCGAAGCTGCCGACGCCGTCCGCAGCGCCGCACGCGGACAAGGCATCGACGAGCGCGAAGTGCACGACATGGAAGGCCGCGACGCCGACTGGGACGCGCTGGATGCGGCCATCAACGCACCCAGCCTGTTCGCCAGCCGGCGCCTGGTCGAAGTGCGCCTGCCTACCGGCAAGCCGGGCACCGAAGGCGCGAAGCTGATCGCCGGGCTGTGCGCATCGCCGCCGTCGGACGTCGTACTGCTGGTGGTGGCCGGCGACTGGTCGCGTTCGCATGGCGGCAAATGGAGCGAGGCGATCACCCGCGCCGGCCACGCGTGCATTGCCTGGCCGGTGAAGCCGCACGAACTCACCGGCTGGATCGGCCAGCGTCTGCGCAGTCGCGGGGTCAAGGCCGCGCCGGATGCAGTGGCGCGGCTCGCGCAACGGGTCGAAGGCAACCTGCTGGCTGCGGCGCAGGAGGTCGACAAGCTCGCCCTGCTGCTGGATCGCGAGGCCGGTGCGCCTGCCGTGCTCGACGTGGCGAAGATGGAATCGCTGGTCGCCGATTCCGCGCGTTTCGACGTGTTCCGACTCACCGATGCCGCGTTGAACGGTCAGTCCGCGCAGGTTTCGCGGATGCTCGCCGGCCTGCGCGCAGAGGGCGAGGCGATCCCCGCGCTGATGGGCATGGTGGTGAAGGAACTCAATACCGTCGCGGCGCTGGCGCGTGCGCGCAACCTTGCCGCAGAGTTCAAGGCGCAGCGCGTGTGGGAATCGAAACAGGCGGTCTACACGCGCGCGCTGAAGCGGCATCCGCCCGAGCGCTGGCAACGCATGCTGGTCGAAGCCGGCAAGGTCGATCGCATCTCCAAGGGCCGGGTCCGCCTCGGCGAGGAGTCCACCGATGCCTGGCAGCAGCTGGAACGCCTGCTGCTGGCCGTGGCCGAACCGGGCGCAGTGCGCCTGCTGGCGTCGTGAACGCGCCAGCGCTGCGAATCTTCTACGGAGGCACCTTCGACCCGGTGCACAACGGGCATGTCGCCATCGCCCGCGCTGCGCGCGATGCGTTGCAGGCCGAGGTCGCGCTGCTGCCCGCACGCGACCCACCGCACAAGGCAGTGACGGGTGCGGATGCCGACCAGCGCGCGGCGATGCTGGAGCTTGCCATCGCCGACGAACCCGGCCTTGTCGTGGATCGCCGCGAACTGCATCGTGACGGCCCGTCGTACAGCGTGGATACGCTCGGCGAGTTGCGCGGCGAAATCGGCCAGGAAACGCCGCTGGCGTGGCTGGTCGGCGCCGATTCGCTGCGCCAGTTGCATACCTGGCATCGCTGGCGCGACTTGCTCGAGCGCGCCCACCTGCTCGTAGTGCAGCGGCCCGGTGCCGACATCGACCTGCCCGCCCTGCGCGCCGCCGCGCGCGAAGTGGCGGCGCTGGTCGAACAGCGCCAGCGGCCGGCACTGGAGTTGGCGGAATCGCCGCATGGAGGCATCGCGATGTTGCCGCTGCCGGGCCTGCGCCCGGAGTCCTCGACCGAGCTGCGTCGTCGCATCGCCAATGGGGAGGTCTGGACGGACTGGGTCGCGCCCGCAGTCGCGGGCTATATCGTCCGTCACGGCCTGTACCGCGACCCCGCCGTTATACTGCCCGCCGTAGCCCCTCCGCCCCTCATCGAGCCCGCACCCTTGACCACCACAGCCCACGTCATCAAGACCAGCCTGCCCACCCCGCCACCGCCGGTGGAAACGCTGCTCAAGACCGTGCACGACGCGCTGGCGGAGCTGAAGGCGAAGGACTCGGTCGAAATCGACGTGCGCGGCAAGAGCAGCGTCTGCGACTACATGGTGGTCGCATCCGGCACCTCCACCCGCCACGTGAAGTCCGTGGCCGATGAAGTGGTTCGCTTCGCCAAGAAGCTGGGCGTGATGCCGCTGGGCGTGGAAGGCGAGCGCGAGGCCGAATGGGTGCTCGTCGACCTGGGCGATGTGGTTGTCCACGTGATGCTGCCGCGGGTGCGCGAGTTCTACGCGCTCGAGCGGTTGTGGACCGTCGGCGACCAGCACCCGGACTACATCGCGTCGGACGAGTAAGACCCGCAGCGTTCTTGAATCCTTCCCCTTGAAGGGTTTTTGCAGGACATGAAAGCCCGCCTCATCGCCGTCGGCGAGCGCGCACCGGCCTGGGTCGCCCAGGGCTTCGCCGAATACCAGAAACGCCTGTCGCACTGGCTGCCGCTGGAACTGGTCGAAGTCGAGCCCGGCGTACGCGGCAAGGGCCGCGATACCGCGAAAGCCATGGCCGACGAAGGTGCCCGCGTGCTCGCGGCACTGCCGAAGAATGCATTCGTGGTCGCGCTGGACGGGCGCGGCAAGCCGTATTCGTCCGAACAACTCGCGGTGCGCCTCGAACACTGGCGAGGGCGCGGCCAGGATCTCGCGTTCCTGATCGGTGGTCCCGAGGGCCATGCGCCCGAGGTCATCGCACGCGCCGACGAGACCTGGTCGCTGGGGCCGCTCACGCTGCCGCACATGCTGGTGCGGCTGGTGCTGGCCGAGCAGGTGTACCGGGCGGCGGCCTTGCTGGCGAACCATCCCTACCATCGCGCCTGAACGAAAGACGCCCGCATCGATGATGCGGGCGTCTTGTCTTCCGTGGCGGCGCGGTCAGCGCAGCGCGAACTCGATGGGCACCATGCCGATCGCCTGCACGGCCTGGCCGTCCCTGGTCGCCGGCTGGAAGCTCCAACGCTTCAACACCTGTGCGCGGGCCGCTTCATCCAGCTCGCGGTGGCCGCTGCTCTGCGCCACCGTCACGTCCAGCGGACGCCCGTCGATCCCGACCAGCACCTGCAGCAGCACGGTGCCGGTCAGGCCGCGCTGCTTGGCCATCCGCGGGTAGACCGGTGCCGGGGCCGAGCGGTACTGCAACTGCATCGGTGCCGGCCCGATAGCAACCGGCGCGATGTCCATGGCCGGGCCGGGATCGATGGTGCTTTCGATCGCCTGTTCCGTCGCATTTTCGGTCAGCACCGGCGTCGCGATGGCGGTCGGCTGCTCGGCGACGGTCCGCTGGCGCACCGGTTGCGCCGTGGGAGGCGTCGGTTGCCGCTGGACGACCGGAACCTTGATCGGCGGTGGCGGATCCCGCCTGATCCAGTCTGGGAGGGGTGTCACCGGCGCTTCATCAGGCAACGGCAACGGGGCCGGCAAGGTCAGCGGCATCATCAACAGGCCCAAGGCCAGCGTGTTGACTGCGATGGTCCCGCTCAGGGTGAGGATGCGGGCAGTGTCGAGTTGCGGCTTGGAGGCGGGCTTCAGCAGCGCGAAACCGGCCGGGCGGAACGATGCGATGGAATGCGAGCGAGCCATGGTCAACCTCCTGTCAGGTGGGTAGTCCATGCAACGGGCCAGTGCCGGCAGTGGGGTCGAGGCCGATCCGATGCACGCTTCGACGCTGCGCCGTACGCCTGCGCATTGGCAATCGGCGGGCGACGACCGGCAGCGTGTCGCCGACAAATGGCAATGACTCTCGTTCGTGTTTTTGCCCCGGATACAACGATGCCCGCACGCGGCGGGCATCGTCGGCGACGTGTCAGTGGATCAGGGCGTCGGGTCGGGATCGTGTTCCAGGCCGCCTTCCTCGGCATCCGGTTCGGGCTTGGCCCCCGGGATCTGCGCCTGCGCCTTGTCCTTCGGCTTCGGTTCGGCATAGCCGGTGTTGCACTCGGACTCCGGATGCGCGGTCGGCACGCTGGACGGTTCGTTCTCCTTGCGCGTGCTCATCTCAGCGACCCAGCTCGAAGACCACGTCGATGCTCACCGACAGCGAGGCCTCGCCCGGCGACACCGTGGTCTCCTTGGCGAAACCGTCGCTGGCCATCGCACGCATCATCGGCATCGGCCGCGGGAAGCTGGCACCGCCCTCGCTGATGCTGACGATGCGACGCACCTTCATGCCAAGCGCGGCGGCATAGGTATCGGCACGTGCCTGCGCCTTCTTCAATGCGCCCAGGCGCGCTTCGTCGTAGGCCTCGTCCGGCTTGTCCACCTCGAAACTCGGGCCGTTGATCTGGTTGGCCCCATTGGCGACGAACGCATCCAGCACCTTGCCCAGCTTGGACAGGTCGCGCACCTTCACGTTGACCGTGTTGCTGGCCTGGTAACCGACGATGCTCGGCGGCTGGTTCTCGACGTATTTGTACTGCGGGTTGAGGTTGATGCCGGCGGTCTGGATGTCGCGCTCGGCGATGCCGGCGGCGCGGATCGCGGCCATCAGCTTGTCCATCTGCACGGCGTTGGCGCGCATCGCCGCGTTGGCGTCGGCGGCCTGTGTCACCACGCCGGTGGAGATGGTGGCGACATCCGGGACGCGGGTGGCGTCGGCGGAGGCCGAGACCGACAGCAGCGTGCCCTGCGGTGCGGCGATGGCGATATCGGCGGGCGTCTGTGCGTTGGCGGTCATGGGCAATGCGATGGCCAGGGAAAGGGCGAGGAACAGGGGACGCAGGATCATGGTGGACTCCGAATCGGTGCGGGGGAAGCGTGCGCGAGGCATGGTGGGTGCCAGGTGAACGCTCGTGGCGGGAGTGAACGCGTGGTGAGCCGGAACGGGGTTGCAGGCGTGGCCGCGACAAGGCCGCGGGTTAGACTTCCAGCATGCTGCATCTTGCCTCGCGCTCGCCACGACGCGCCGAATTGCTTGCCCGTCTCGGGCTGGACTTCGGCACCATCGACCTCGACATCCCCGAACGCCAGGGCGCCGAAGAGGCCGCCGCCGACTACGTGCGCCGGGTCGCCCGCGAGAAGGCGGGTGCCGGTCTGCTGCAGGTGGTCTCGGTGCCGGGTGCGGTGGTGCTGGGTGCCGATACCGAAGTGATCCTGGACGGTCGCGTGTTCGGCAAGCCGGTCGATGCCGACGATGCCGCATCGATGCTGCGCACGCTGTCGGGTCGCACCCACGAAGTGATCACCGCGATCTCGCTGGTCTCCGCCGCGCGCGAGGTGCAGGCGGTCTCGAGCTCGCAGGTGACGGTGGCAGCATTGGACGAGGATGCGATCGTGGCTTACCTCGCCAGCAACGAATGGCAGGGCAAGGCCGGTGCGTATGCGATCCAGGGCCGCTTCGAATCGCACATCCAGCATCTGTCCGGCAGTTTCAGCGGAGTAATGGGCCTGCCGATGTTCGAGACCGCGCGGCTGCTGCGCGACTTCGGCGTCGCCGCGTGAGCGCCTGCGCATGAGTGAGGAACTGCTGGTCAACGTGACCCCGCGCGAGACCCGCGTGGCGGTGGTCGAGAACGGCATGCTGCAGGAGTTGCACATCGAGCGAGGCAGCCAGCGTGGCGTGGTCGGCAACATCTACAAGGGCAAGGTGCAGCGGGTGATGCCCGGCATGCAGGCGGCATTCGTAGACATCGGCCTGGATCGCGCCGCATTCCTGCATGCCAACGACATCTTCCGCAGTGCGCAGCTGGATGCCGGTGAGGTCGACGACCCGCCCGCCGCGCCCCCGATGCAGGTACAGATCCCGATCACTGAGCTCTTGCGCGACGGCGCGGAGATCGTGGTGCAGGTGGTCAAGGATCCGATCGGCAGCAAGGGTGCCCGGCTGACCACCCAGATCAGCATTCCGTCGCGCTACATGGTGCTGCTGCCGCGTTCGCGCGTGCTGGGCATTTCCGCGCGCATCGAGGACGACGACGAGCGCGCCCGCCTGAAATCTTTGATGACCGAACTGGCCCGGCCCGGTGGCTACGGCTACATCGTGCGCACCAATGCGGAGGGCCAGCCGGCCGAGGCGCTGGCCGAGGACATCGCCTACCTCAAGCGCGCATGGGATCTGGTCGAAGCGACGTCGGCCACCGCCAAGGTCGGCAGTTGCGTGTACGAAGACCTGAGCCTGCCGCTGCGCGCGGTGCGCGACCTGATCCGCCGCGACGTGGAGAAAGTGAAGGTCGATTCGCGCGAGACCTGCGAGCGCCTGCGCGAATTCGCCGCGCAGTACATGCCTGGCCTGGCCGAGAAGATCGAACACTATTCCGGCGCGCGCCCGATCTTCGACATGTACGGCGTGGAAGACGAGATCCAGCATGCGCTGGAGAAGGAAGTGCCGCTGAAGTCGGGCGGCTACCTGGTGATCGACCAGACCGAGGCGATGACCACGGTCGACGTCAACACCGGCAGCTTCCTCGGCCAGCGCAACCTGGAAGAGACGGTCTACCGCACCAACCTGGAAGCGGCGCAATCGGTGGCGCGCCAGCTGCGCCTGCGCAACCTGGGCGGGATCATCATCATCGACTTCATCGACATGGTGGATGCCGAGCATCGCCGGCAGGTGCTGCGCACGCTGGAAAAGTCGCTTGCACGCGACCACGCCAAGACCACGGTCTACGACTTCTCGCCGCTGGGCCTGGTGGAAATGACCCGCAAGCGCACGGTGGAAAGCCTGGAGCGCCAGTTGAGCGAGCCCTGCCACGAATGCAGCGGACGCGGCACGGTCAAGACGGCGGAGACGGTGACCTACGAAGTGTTCCGCGAGATCGTCCGCGCGGTGCGCCAGTTCGATGCCCCGCGGCTGCTGGTGATCGCTTCGCCGAAAGTCGTCGCGCGCATCACCGACGAGGAATCCACCGCGGTTGCGGAGTTGGAGGAGTTCCTTGGCAAGTCGATTCGCTTCCAGGCGGACACGCAGTACATGCAAGAGCAGTTCGATGTCGTGTTGCTTTGACGCAGGCGCGATGAATGCCGGACCGATGGGAGTGGTGCGACAGCGTGTCGCCGAGCGGCCCACGGATGGGCCGCGCCCGCGAGATCAGTCCTGGATGACTGGACGGAGCGGCGGCGACACGCTGTCGCTCCGGTCACATCGGCGAGATCGATGACCACACCGATCCGCCGACGCTGGCGTCTGCTGCGCCGCGGTGCCGGGTATGCGCTGGCCGCGGCGTTGGTCCTGTTGGCGCTGGGCAACGGCATCGGCAGCCAGCTGCTGCCGCTGATCGAACGACATCCGGACAAGATCGCCGCGTGGCTTGGCGTGCGGGTGAAGAGCCAGGTTGCGTTCGACGCGGTCGAAACCGAATGGACCCGTCGCGGCCCCTTGCTGCGACTGGACAATCTGCGCATCGGCGATGCAGCGAATCCATTGCGCATCGGCGATGCCGAAATCCTGGTGGCGCAATACGCGGGCCTATTGCCCGGGCGTTCGTTCACCGAATTGCGGGTGCGCGGCCTGGATCTGCTGCTGCAGCGCGATGCCGGCGGTGCGTGGAGCGTGCGCGGCTTGCCGGGCCAGCAGCAGGCGGGCGGCGATCCCTTTGCAACTCTTGAACGACTCGGCGAACTGCAGGTCTCGCACGCGCGGCTGCATGTCTCGGCACCGGAGCTCGGACTGGACCTGCGGGTCCCGCGCATCGACCTGCGCATGCGCGTGGATGGCGCGCGTATCCGCGTCGGCGCGCAGGCCTGGTTGCGCAACGGCGCGACCCCGCTGTCGGCAGCGCTGGATTACGACCGGGGTAGCGGTGATGGCCGGGTGTACGCGGGCACCCGCCGTGCCGACCTGCGCGAATTCGCCGGCAGTTTCGACCTGGCCGGTGTTGTGCCGGCGTCGGGCAGTGGACGCTTGCAGGCCTGGGGCCAGCTGCAGGCGCACCGGATCGTCGGCATCCGCGCCGATGCCGCGCTGGAGGACGTGGTGGTGCGTGGCGCGGCATCGGCCAATGGCCAACCGCCACCGACGCAAAGCTTGGGCAAGGTCGCGCTGGACGCGCGCTGGCGCGGCACGGTGCGCCAATGGCGGGCGCGCGCCGCACGCCTGCGCCTGGGTGCGGGCGATGCCGAACAGGTGATGGACGGTGTCGCCGTCAGTGGCGGGCAACGTTTCGGCTTGCAGGCGCAGCGCATCGATGCGGCGCCGCTGCTGCAACTCCTCGCGTTGGGCGATGCGTTACCGGCGGGGATGCGCGCCTGGTTGCAGGCCTCGTCCGCCGGTGCGGTGTTGGAAGACGTGGACGTGCATGGCGCGCGCGGTGGTGTGGTCTCGGCGACTGCACGCATCCGCGGCCTGCATTTCGCCCCGGTCGGCAACGCACCGGGGCTGCGCGGCGTGGATGGCTGGCTGCAAGGCGATGCCGACGGCGTGCGCCTGCGATTCGACCCGCAGGCCACGCTGGCCTTGGACTGGCCGGTCGGGTTCGGCGTGGTCCACGACTTCAACGTCGACGGCGAAGCTGTGGCCTGGCGCGACGGCAAGGGCTGGAGCGTGCGCACGCCCGGGTTGTCGCTGGTCAATCCGGACCTGCAAATCAAGCTGCGCGGCGGCCTGGGATTCCCGAATGATGGCACCCGCCCGCGGATGGACCTGGCTGCCGACCTGGGTGAGGCGGATGTCTCGCTGGCGCACGAGTTCTGGGTGCACCACCTGATGCCGAAATCGACGGTCAAGTGGCTGGACGCGGCCTTGCAGGGCGGACGCCTGCACGACATCCATGCGGTGGTCGCCGGCGACCTCGACGACTGGCCGTTCCGCACCGAGGGCGATCGCCACGGTGCCGGCGTGTTCCGGGTCGATGCGCGGATGCGCGGCGGCGTGCTCAAGTTCCAGCCGGAATGGCCCGCAGCGGAGAACCTCGAAGCCGACATCCGCTTCGAGGCCGACGGTTTCACGGTGGCCGGGCGCAGCCGCATCGCCGGGGTGCCGGTGCCGGCGTTCAAGGCCGGGATCACCCGCTTCGGACGGGCCGAACTGACCGTGGATGCCGCGGCAGCGGGAGATGCCAGGGACTTCCTCGGCCTGCTGCGCGCCAGCCCATTGCAGAAATCCTACGGCGCGAGCATGGACAGCCTGCGCGTGGCCGGCCCGGCGCAGGCGCAGTTCCACCTGCGGCTGCCGTTCCACCGCGACAAGCCACCGCCGCAGGAGCTGTATGGCGACGTGGTGCTGGCCGGCGCGACCCTGCGCGACGAGCGCTGGAAGCTGGCTTTCGACCAGGTCCGCGGCAACATTCGCTACGACAAGGGCGGGTTCGCCGCCGAGGACCTGCAGGTGCGCCACGAGGGCACGCCCGGCGTGCTGGCCCTGCGGGCGGGCCCGCATGTGCGCGATCCGGCGCACGCGTTCGAGGGCGAGCTGGACGCGCAAATCGCTATCGACGGACTGCTGGACAAGGCCGGCAGCATGGCCTGGCTGAAGCCGCACGTGGCCGGCAGTTCGGCATGGACGGTGACCCTCGGCATTCCGCGCAATGCGGCGCAGGGCGCGATGGCCGGTCGCCTGCAATTGCGCTCCAACCTGGCCGGCACCGAACTCGACCTGCCGGAACCCATGCGCAAGCCGCGCGGCCAGGCACTGGCGGCCAGCGTCGACTTGCGCCTGCCGCTGGAAGAAGGCGAGGTCGAAGTGACCCTGGGCAACCTGCTGTCGCTGCGCAGCCGAACGCGCGCGACTTCGACCGGTGTTGCCGTGCAATTGGGTGGCGCGCGTGCCGAGGCTCCACCTGCGGAGGGTTTGATGGTCGGCGGGCGTGCCACCCGCGTGGATGCACTGGACTGGATCGGGGTTATCGCCGGCGATCGCGGCGGCGATGGCCTGCCGCTGCGCCGGATCGATGTCAATGCAGCGCAGTTGCGCCTGCTCGGCACCCAGTTCGCGGATGCGCGCGTGCTGGTGGTGCCGGCACCGCGCGGCACCGCCGTCCTGGTGGAGGCGGACACGCTGACGGGATCGCTGCTGGTGCCGAAGGAAGAGGGCGCGACCGTGGCCGGTCGTTTCGATCGCCTGCACTGGACGATGCCGCCGCGCAGCGGGCCCGGATTCGGCGGTTTGCGCGCTGCGACTGCCAGCCCATCGGCGACGGTCGCAAGCGATGCGCCCACCGAGGTTCCCGCATTCGATCCGGGCAAGCTGCCGCCGTTGCTGTTCGATGTTGGCGACCTGCGCATCGGCGAGGCCGCGCTCGGGCAGGCGCGCTTCCGCAGCACGCCGGTGGCGGGCGGCTTGCGCATGGACGAATTCACTACCCGCGGCGGCAAGCAGCGGCTGTCCGCGACCGGTACCTGGAGCGGTCGCGGTACGGCAGCGCGCACGCGCTTGGCACTGGGCGTGGACAGCGACGACATCGGCGCGTTGCTGACGGGTCTGTCGTTGGGCGGCCAGGTCGGTGGCGGCAAGGGCACGCTGCAGATCGATGCCGACTGGCGCGGTGGGCCGGATGCACTGGATCCGCTCACGCTGCAGGCCAACCTGCGCCTGGATGCGCGCGATGGCCGGCTGCTGGAGATCGAACCCGGCGCAGGCCGCGTGCTCGGCCTGCTCGGCATCGGCCAGTTGCCGAGGCGCTTGACCCTGGACTTCCGCGACTTCTTCGACAAGGGCTTCGCCTTCGACAGCATCACCGGCGAGGTACGCCTGGCCAACGGCAGCGCGCGCAGCGACAACATCGCCATCAAGGGGCCTGCAGCGGAGATCCACTTGCGCGGCAGCGCCGACCTGCGCACCCAGCGTTTCGACCAGACCGTGGACGTGCTGCCGAAGTCCGGCGGCCTGCTGACCGCGGTCGGTGCGCTTGCCGGTGGCCCGGTGGGCGCAGCGGTGGGGGCGGTCGCCAATGCGGTACTGGAGAAGCCGCTGCAGGGCCTCGGTGCGAAGACCTATCGCATCACCGGGCCGTGGGCGTCGCCCAAGGTCGAGGTCAGTGCGCGCGGCGGTCCACCGCCGCGACCGGCCGCCAAGCCGGCCGCGCCGGATTGAGCGCGCTGCATTGATTCGGGTCGCATCGCCGCCATCTCGTTGCAACGCACTTCAATAGCAGGACGTATGAACGCACTCGCCATCGCCGAATCCCGTTTGCTGGCGCCGACCGGCCTCGACACCGACGCGCTGCAACGCGCCTTCGGTACCTTGCTGGGCCCGGGCATCGACTTCGGCGACCTGTATTTCCAGCATTCGCGGCGCGAGAGCTGGAGCATGGAGGACGGCATCGTCAAGGATGGCGCGCATGCGATCGAGCAGGGCGTGGGCGTGCGCGCGATCTCCGGCGAGAAGACCGGCTTCGCCTACTCGGACGATCTCGATGCCGGCGCATTGCTCGCTTCGGCGCAGTCGGCGAGGGCGATCGCGCGCGATGGTCGCCAGCATGCCGGGCAGTCGCTGGCGCGGATTGGCGGAAGGCAGCTGTATCCCGCACTGGATCCGGTCGATGCCTTCGCCAACGAGGCCAAGGTCGCGCTCTTGCGGCGCGTGGATGCGCTGGTGCGCGCGCTGGATCCGCGCGTGCAACAGGCGATGGTGAGCGTGAGCGCGGGTGTGGACACCGTGCTGGTGGCGCGCAGCGACGGCGTGCTGGCCGGCGACGTCCGCCCCTTGGTGCGGATGAACATCCAGGTCATCGTCGAGCAGAACGGACGGCGTGAATCCGGGTTCGCCGGTTTCGGTGGTCGTTATTCCTACGAACAGTTGTTGGCCGACGACAAGCCGGAAAAGTTCGCGCGCGAGGCGCTGCGCCAGGCGCTGGTGAACCTCGATGCGATCGATGCACCGGCCGGCACGATGCCGGTGGTGCTCGGCCACGGCTGGCCGGGCGTGCTCCTGCACGAGGCGGTCGGCCACGGGCTGGAGGGCGACTTCAACCGCAAGGGCACGTCGACATACGCCGGCCGCATGGGCCAGCGCGTGGCGGCGAAGGGTGTGACCATCGTCGATGACGGCACGCTCGACGGACGTCGCGGCTCGCTCAACATCGACGACGAAGGCACGCCGACCTCGTGCACGACGCTGATCGAGGACGGCATCCTGGTCGGTTACATGCAGGACACCCTCAACGCGCGGCTGATGGGAATGGCACCCACCGGCAACGGCCGTCGCGAATCGTTCGCGCACCTGACCATGCCGCGGATGACCAATACCTACATGCGCGCCGGCACCGTTGATCCGCAGGAGATGATCCGCTCGGTGAAGCGCGGCCTGTACGCGGTGAATTTCGGCGGCGGCCAGGTCGACATCACCAGCGGCAAGTACGTGTTCACCGCCACCGAGGCCTACCTGATCGAGGACGGCAAGGTCACCGCGCCGGTCAAGGGCGCGACCCTGATCGGCAACGGCCCGGAGACCATGCAGCGGGTCGCGATGATCGGCAACGACATGGCGCTGGACGACGGCGTCGGCATCTGCGGCAAGGACGGGCAGTCCGTGCCGGTCGGCGTGGGCCAGCCGTCGCTGCTGATTTCGGAATTGACGGTGGGTGGGACGCAGGCGTGAGCGCGATGCCTGCCAGGACGATGCCCGGGTCATTCGTTCGCGGGTGCGTCGTCATCCAGCGGATCTTCGCCACCCGCCAGCAGCTCGCGCAATTCGCGGAACAATTCTCGATGCGCACGCGGCGGCTTGTTGCGTTTCTGTTCTTCGTGCGCATTGCGCACCAGTTGGCGCAGCTTCTGGCGGTCGGCATCGGGATGCGCGGTCAGCAACTCGGTCATCGCGGCATCGCCGTTCTCGCCCATCAGAGCGTCGCGCAGCACTTCGGCGCGATGCAGGGCGGCGGTCTCGCGCTTGGAGGCATCGCCGTCTTTCGCCAGCGCATCGCGGATCGCGTCCAGCGCCTCGTCGTCCTGGCGGCGCATCTGCTTGGCCAGGAACGCGTGCTGCCGCTTGCGCGCGCCGTACGAGGTCATGCGCTGGGTCTCGCGGATATGCGGCAGCAGCTCTTCGGGGATCGGCAGCCGCGCGAGTTGCGCGGCGCTCAATGCCACCAGGGTTTCCCCCAGCGCCAGCACGTCCAGCGCATCGCGCCGGTTCTGGCTGCGGCTGGGGCTCAGGAATTCGCCGGTGTCTTCATCGCGTCCACGCATTGCAACAGGATAAGCCATTGAGCCTTTCGACCCACGATTCCGCCATCGCGAGCGCCGCCCAGATTGCCGATGACAGCCATGCGCGCATGCAGCGCCTGTCCGCCATCGCGGAGCAGTTGCTGGCCCAATCCCGCGCGGCCGGTGCCAGCCAGGCCGAGGTCAGCTGCAACGAGGACAGCGGGCTGTCGGTCAACGTGCGCATGGGCGAGGTGGAAACCGTCGAGGCCACCCGCGACCGCGGCATCGCCGTCACCGTGTACTTCGGCACGCGCAAGGGCAGCGCCAGCACCGCCGACCTGCGCGACGACAGCCTGCAGGCGACCGTGGCCCAGGCCTGCGCGATCGCCCGCCACACCGAGGACGATCCCGCGTCCGGCCTGGCCGACGCCGAACTGATGGCCAAGACCCAGCGCGAATTCGACAGCTGGCATCCGGCCGCGTTCGACGCCGATCGCGCGATCGGCATCGCCCTGGCCGCCGAGGCCGCGGGCCGCGAAGTGGATGCACGCATCGGCAATTCCGATGGCGCTTCCGCGAATGCCGGTGCGACCATCAGCGTCTACGCCAATTCGCATGGCTTCCTCGGTGCCGAACGCAGCACCTCGTACAGCATCGGCTGCGCGCTGATTGCCGGCGAAGGCGAGGACATGCAGCGCGACAGCTGGTACAGCGTGGCGCTGGCCGAAGGCGATCTCGATGCGCCGGAGTTGGTCGGTCGCAAGGCTGCGCAGCGCACCCTGGAGCGGCTGGACCCGCGCTCGCTGCCGACCGGCGAGGTGCCGGTGCTGTTCGCGGCCGAGATGGCGCGCTCGCTGATCGGCCATTACCTCAGCGCGGTGTCGGGTGGCGCGCTCTACCGCAAGGCGAGCTTCCTGCTCGACAGCGTGGGCACCCGGGTATTTCCGGACTGGTTCGACATCGACGAACTGCCGTTCCTGCCGCGCGGCTTCCGTTCCGCCGCGTTCGATGCCGAAGGCGTCGCCACGCGTGAGTCGCCGCTGGTCCGCGACGGCATCGTCCAGCGCTACGTACTGGGCAGTTATTCGGCGCGTAAATTGGGGTTGCAGACCACGGCCAATGCGGGCGGCGTGCATAACCTGCAGGTGCGGGCGAATGCCGGCGGCCTGCCGGAACTGGTGCAGCGCATGGGCCGCGGCCTGCTGGTCACCGAGTTGATGGGGCAGGGCGTGAACGCGATCACCGGCGATTACTCGCGTGGTGCCGCAGGTTTCTGGATCGAGGGCGGGCGGATCGCCCACCCGGTGGATGGCATCACCATTGCCGGTAACCTGAAAACGATGTTCGGTTCGATCGAGGCGGTGGGCGGCGACATCGACCCGCGCTCGCACGTGCGCATGGGTTCGATGTTGCTGGGACGCATGACCGTGGCCGGTACCGGCTGAATGCGCGGCTGATCGCGTCAACCGCATCGTGCTGCCCGACGTTACCGGTCCGGTGATCGGCGAAGGGTGGCGATGATGGCGCAAGCTGCGGCAAGTGCGGTGAACCGCTTCGGATTGGGCGGGCGCGGCGACGAGATTGCCGTCGTTGGTGGCGATCCGCGCGGCTGGTTGCTGGCGCAAATCGCGGGCGATGCACGCGACGATTCGTTCGCTGGCTTGCCCGACAGCGGCGCTTATCTCGACCAGTACCACGACTATCTGCGGCAGCGTCGCGAACTGCGCGCGCAACGCGAGGCGGGCAAAGCCGAAGAGGCGCGACCCGCCATGGATCGACGTGGCTTGCGCCGTGGCTTGCAACGCGAACTCGCGATTCGCCAAGGCGTGGCGGCGACGACCACGCGCCCATTCGCAGAACGCCTGGTGCGGTTCTGGTCGAACCATTTCGCGATTTCGATCGACAAGTTCCAGGCCTCGCTGTTCGCCGCGCCGATGGAGCGCGAGGCGATCCGCCCGCATCTGATCGGTCGCTTCGCCGACATGTTGCTCGCGGTCGAGCGCCATCCGGGCATGCTGGTCTACCTGGACAATGCGCAGTCGATCGGCGTTGACTCTCGGCTCGGCGCGCAGTCCGCGCGGCGCGCGCAGCGCAACCCGGAGGCGCGCAAGCGCGGCCTCAACGAGAACCTGGCGCGCGAAATCCTCGAGCTGCACACGCTCGGCGTGGATGGCGGTTACGCACAAGGCGATGTCGCCGAGTTGGCCCGCGCGATTACCGGCTGGAGCGTGGCGCGGCCCGCGGATCGCGAGCGCAGCCGTCGCGATGATGCGTTCGTGTTCCGTGCCGTCGCGCACGAGCCGGGCGCGCGCCGCGTGCTCGGCAAGGCCTATCCGGAAGCCGGCGAGGCACAGGGCGAAGCGATCCTGCGCGACCTTGCCTTGCATCCGGCAACGGCCCGGCACCTGTCGCTGAAACTCGCGCGGCATTTCGTTGCCGACCAGCCATCGCCGGCCTTGGTGGAGCGGATGGCCAAGGCCTACCTCGCCAGTGGCGGCGAACTCGCTGCCCTGTACCGGGCGATGGCCGAGGACGATGCCGCGTGGTCGCCGAGCGCCGGCAAGTTCAAGTCGCCGGAGGATTTCATCGTCTCCGCCTTGCGCGCCTGCCAGCTGGGCGCCGACGGCGATCTCGCCTTGAGCCTGCGCTTGCAGGCGCAATTGGGGCAACCCATGTTCCAGCCGCGTTCGCCGGCCGGGTTCGGCGATGTGGCTGCCGACTGGGGCGGCCCGGATGCGTTGTTCAAGCGCGTGCAGGCGGCGCAGGCGCTGGCTGAGCGCTTGCCCGCATCGCGGGACGCAACGCCGCAGGCGCTCGGTGTCGCTGCCCTGGGTCCGGCACTCGATGATGAAACCGCCACGGCCCTGCGCCGTGCCGAATCCGTGCAACAGGGCGTCGCCTTGTTGCTGGCCAGTCCCTCATTTCAATGGAGGCGATGAGATGACCCTCGATCGACGCAGGTTCCTGGCACTGAGTGGCTCGGTCGCGATGCTTTCGTTGCTGCCGCGATTCGCGCTGGCGGCATCGTCCACCACCGACACACGGTTCCTGCTGGTGCTGCTGCGCGGCGGCATGGACGGCCTGCACGCGCTGCAACCGTTTGGCGATCCCGGCTTTGCGGCCTTGCGCGGCGCGTTCGCGCGTGCCGACGGACAGCCAGCGGCACACCGGCTGGATGCGGATTTCGCGCTTCACGGGCGACTCGAGTTCATGGCGCAGCTTTACGCCGGAAAGTCGCTGCTGCCGGTCGTCGCGATTGCGCCGCCGTATCGCCAGCGCTCGCATTTCGAGGCGCAGGACTGCGTGGAGAACGGCACGTCCGGCAGCGGCGGCAGCACCGGTTGGTTGAATCGTTGCGTGGCGGGCGTGCCCGGCAGCAAGGGCCTGGCGATCTCGTCGGTGCTGCCGCTGGCGATGCGCGGCAAGGCCGAGGTCGCCACTTGGTCGCCGCCGATGCCGGAACGACTCGACCCGATCCTGTGGCAGCAATTGCAACTGCTGTATGCAGCGGATCCGGCGTTGGCCGCGACGTTTGCCGCGATCGACAGCGACGTGGGCGACATGGCCGCGGGTCGCGGTGGCCAGGCCGGCCTGCGCTTGCCGCAGGCGATGGCGTCGGCTGCGCGCTTCATGTCCGCTGCCGACGGCCCGCGCATCGGTTTCGTCGAGGACACCGGCTGGGACACCCACAACAACGCGCTCGGCGTGCTCAACCGCAAGTTCGGCGAACTGGATGCGGGGTTGAAGGCATTCCGTGACGGCGCGCTGTCGACCTGGAACAACACAGTGGTCGCCATCGTCACCGAATTCGGCCGCACCGCCGCGATCAATGGCACCGGTGGCACCGACCACGGCACCGGCGGCGTGGCATTCCTGGCCGGTGGCGCGGTGCAGGGCGGGCGCATTGCCGGCGACTGGCCCGGCATCGCCAAAGCGCAGCTCAACGACGGTCGCGACCTGCGTGCCACCACCGACATGCGCAGCCTGTTCAAGGGCGTCCTCCGCGACCATCTCGGCATTGCCGATGCCGCATTGGTCGACCAGGTGTTTCCTGAAAGCCGCGGCACCGCGCCGATGACCGGGCTGCTGCGCCGCGCAACGGCTGCCTGAGTGGCCGGCTGCGTCGCGAACCCGCGTTATGCTTCGAGAACCGCGCGCACGCGCAACACCGGGGAAGCCAGATGGAACACAACGACGCCACCGCCGTACCGCCGCCGCCGCCGCCGAGCTCTGCCGCTTCGCAGGAAGACCGGACGCTGGCGCTGATCACCCACCTGTCCGGCATCGTGCTCGGCTTCATCGTGCCGCTGGTGATCTGGCTGGTGAACAAGGACAAGGCCGACAAGGGCTTCCTCAACGACCAGGCGAAGGAAGCGTTGAACTTCCAGATCACCCTGTTGATCGTCTACGTGATCGGCATCGTGCTGACCGTGATCCTGATCGGCGCGCTGATCAACCTGGCGGCGTGGGTCGCCTGCATCATCCTGAGCATCATGGCCGGCCTGAAGGCCAATGAAGGCGTGGCTTATCGCTACCCGTTCGCGCTGCGGCTGATCAAGTAAGCCGCGTTCGTCGCCGGTGTTGCGCGGTTCGTCGCGCGCCGGCGGCCATTCGTCGCCGGTGGCCCGCATTGGGCCATCGGATGGCTTGCAACCCCTCGCGGTGCCTCCATCATCCCTCCCATGCCGGACTGTTTCCGGTGGGAGTCGACGATGGAAACCAGCACCTACGAATCAAGTGGCAACGCCACCGGCGTGCAGACCCTGTCCCCGAGCCTCACCGACCGCCAGTGGGCGGCCGCCGCGCATGTCGCGGCATTGCTCGCTGCGCTGTTGACCAGTTGGGTCGCCGGCGTGGCCGGTGCGGTGGCAGCAATGGTGGTGTGGATGCTGGTGCGCGACAAGTCGGCCTTCGCCGCCGAACACGCGCGGGAAGCGCTGAACTTCAACCTCAGCATGTTCCTGTACTCGGCGATGCTGACCGTGCTGGTGATCTTCACTCTGGGAATCGGCATCATCGTGGCGTTGCCGTTGTGGGGGATCCTGGCGCTGGTGTGGATCGTCTGCACGCTGATCGCCGCGTTCAGGGCCTACGACGGCCAGTCGTACCGCTATCCAGTCACGATCCGCCTGTTCCAGTGATGAGTGGCATGCGCCGGTTCGCCGGTGCCTTGCAAAATGAGAAAGGCCGGCGCAAGCCGGCCTTTCTGCATCCGCAAAGCATGCCGCGATCAGCGGTCCAGATACGGTTCCATGCCCTTGTAGCCTTGCTTGTCGAGCGCATCCAGGCGCTTGTCCAGCGAGGGATGGGTCTTGTACAGCTGGGTCAGCCGCTCCGATGACGACCCGAGCGAGGTCATCTTCTGCAGCACCGCGTAGAACACCAGCGGATTGCTGCCGGCGCGCGCCAGGTAGATCCCGGCGGCCTGGTCCGCGCGATATTCGGCGTTGCGGTCGAGCTGCGTGAGCATGATCGCCGCGCCGTTGCGTTCGATGTAGCCGCGCGCCAGGCTGCCGGCCACGCCACCGCCGGTGTTGACCTGGCTCAATGCGGCATCGCGCCCCGCGCCCTGCAGTTCCTGCTTGCGCAGCACTTCGTAATGGTCGCGCTGGACCACGTGGCTGAGCTCGTGGCCCAGCACCGCCGCCACTTCGTCGTCGCTGCCAAGCAGCTGGTACAGGCCGCGGGTGATCAGGATGTAGCCACCCGGCGCGGCGAAGGCGTTGATCTCGCCATCCTCGATCACCCCGAAGGTCCATGGCAGTTCCGGGCGGCTGCTGCGCGAGGCCAGCCAGCGGCCGATCAGGTTGACCCGCTTCTGCATCGCCGGATCCTTGACCAGCGGCGCGGCACCGAGGATGCGCCCGGCGATCATCGGCCCCAGTTCCAGTTCTTCCTGGGCGACTTCGTCTTCCGACTTGCCGATCAGCTTGTCGCCGGATGCGGCGGCGGTAGAGCCCAGCCTGCCCCCGACCGAAGACAGCAGCCCGCGCGCCATCCCGAAGCGCTCGCGCTTCTCGGCCTGGGTGGCGCCGCCCTTGCCCTTCGACTTGCCCGGCTGGTATTCGATCGCGTAGGGCACCTGCGTCGCGGTCCAGCCGCGCTTGGCAGCGGCCTGTTCGGCGGCTTCCGGGGTGGCCCGGTAGGACTCCATCAGCTTCAGTTGTACGGCGTTGAAACTGGCGGCCTTGAGATCGCTTTCGTCGATGCCGCGCACGCTGGCGGTCTCGCTGACGCGACCCTTGCCCGCCTTGCCGGTGAATAGCGCCTTCGCGGCGCCGCCGGTCTCGGTCTTGCCGTAGGCGACGCGCACGTCATTGACTCGCACAAAGCCCGTCTTGCCGCCGTCCAGCGCCAACTGGAACCACAGGCCTTGCTGGCCGCTGACCTTGACCGGCGCGTTCTTCTTGAACGTGGCCACGGTGGGTGCGGCGAAATCCGGCTTGGCATGAGCCTCGATCGAGGGCTTGGCCACGGTCGCCGGGGTGATCGGATCGGCGGCCAGCAGCAGGCCGGATACCGCCACCGCCAGTGCGGCGGCACTCCATCGCATCGTGTTGCGCGTCATCGATCTTCCCCTTCCGCGTGGGTGGTGTCCGTCGCGTCCTCGCTGAATTCCAGCGTGTGCGACGGATGCAGAATATAGCGATTGTCCGCGACCAGCAGCCATTCGTCGGTCGCGTTCAGGTCCTGTCCCAGCAACTCGCGCAGGCGCATGCGCTCGCCGCGGTTGGTGAGGTCGTTGTCGTCGTCGATCTCGGCAACGGAAATGCAGACCATGACCCGGCCATGATCCTCCAGCCGCAGGTCGCCTTCGTTCAGGTCGCGATACAGCTGGTCGAGTTCGCGCTTGGCCGCATGCAGCGCCTGGGTGCGCTCGGTGCCGGTCCAGATCAGCAGCATCAGGTCGTCGAGGATGTCGTGCAGCCAGCTCTTGCGCTCGACGATGCCCTCGATCATCACCGCCTCGCCGCCGGCATACAGCTGCCGGCGCAGCAGGCGGCGGTACTCGCGCTTGCCGCGCACCGCGGCGAACTCGCCGATGTCGCCATTCGGCACGAAACGCAGGCGCGCCATCAGCAGCCAGGGATGCCGCTGCGGGTTGTATTCGTCGCGGTAGTCGTTGTTGCCGATCGCGCGGCCACGCTGCACCGCGGCGTACAGCCGGCACAGGCCGAAGCACAGGCTGACGAAGCCGATGCTGGCGAAGATGTCCACGAACACGCCGAAGAAGCTCAGGCCAAGGAAGGCGATCAGCAGCAGGCTGACGTTGGTGGCCACGAACACGCCATCGACATCCTCGTGCGGTTCGCCGCGCCAGAACGCGTAGCTGGTGAGCAGGACCAGCAGCGCCGCGAGCAGGTACTTGAATGACGTTGGCGGCATCCAGATCGCACTGTCCTGCAGCAAGGCCTCGGTCGCTTCGGCCCAGATTTCCACACCCGGCATCGCGGGGTTCAGCGGGGTCGGCTTGCTGTCGCTGATGCCGGCGGCGGTGTAACCCACCAAAGCCACTGCGCCGCGCAGATTGGGCAGTTTCGCGCCCTTGTCGCACACCGCTTCGCCAGCCAGTAGATCGGCCGCGCTGATGTAGGGCAGTCGGTTGTGTTTGCGCCAGTTCACCCGAAGCTTCGCGGGGTAGATCGAGGTGGGCTTGTTCTGCACCTGCGCAGCCACCCGCGATGGCAGAGTGGGCAACGCCCAGTCGCCGGCCACCTCGTGCAGGGGGACATCGCGCAGTACGCCATCCTGCCCCCGGCTGATATTGGCCAGCGCGGAGTGCCGTGCCATCGCTTCACCGTAGGGAGGCAAGATGGCGACCAGCGGATTTTGCGCTTGCGCCGTCGGATCTGTTCCCAGAGGGAATGCACCGGGAACTGCAGAGGCCCGCAGTTGCGCACCTTCATCGAAGTCGGCTGATTGCCGCTCAGCGGCGAACAGGAAGCGGCCTTCGCCACCAGCAGCGACGGCATCGAGCATGCCATCGCCGTCGGGATCGTCAGGATCGCGGTCGATGAATTGCACATCCACACCGACGGCCTTGACCCCGGCGCGGTCCAGCGCATCCAGCAGATCCGCATGCACCGAGCGCGGCCACGGCCAGCCGCCCAGCCCCTGCGCGCGCGTCCATTCGATCGAGCATTCGTCGATCTCCACCACCACGGTCTTGCCGGACGGTTTCGGCTCGACCGGCCGCAGCTTCACCACGCTGTCGAACAGGCTGTCTTCCGCCGCGTCCAGGCTGCGCCCGTGAGTCCAGTCCCAGCCCAGCCAGCCCAGCGCGGCGACCGCGAGCAATGGATAGAAGGCGAACTTCAGCCGCAGTGCGAGTTTCGACAACGGCCGCCGCCAGCCGCGTTCGACCACCGTCCACGCGTCCATGAACCACACTGCGGCCGATGCCATGACGGCGTCGATGCGGTCCTGCAGGTGCTTGAAGGCGCGGCGTGCCATGCCGGCGGCTCAGCGGTCGCGTTCGACGACGAGGCGGGCCAGCGCGGCCAACGCGGTGGTATCGACATCGAGCGTCGACAGCGCCTGCTGCATCGTATCCGCCAGCGAGGCCAGGCGCGCGCGACTGGCGTCGATGCCGAGCAATGCAGGAAAGGTGGCCTTGTCCTGCGCCGCATCCTTGCCCGCGGTCTTGCCGAGGGTGGCGGCGTCACCTTCGACATCGAGCAAGTCGTCGCGGATCTGGAAGGCGAGGCCGAGGGCATCGGCGTAGCGATCCAGCGCGTCGCGGCTGGCGGCGTCGGCCCCGGCGGCGATCACGCCGAGACGAACCGATGCGCGCAGGAGAGCACCGGTTTTCAGCGCGTGAAGGCGTTCCAGGTCGGCGAGAAGGAAAGTGGGGTCAGAGTGGCCTTTCTCCTGTGAAAGGCCACTCTGACCCCACTTTCCCGTCGCATCGATGTCCAGCGCCTGCCCACCGCACATGCCGGCCACGCCGGCCGCGCGCGCGAGTTCAGCCAGCATCCCGACACGACGATCCGCCGCCAGCGGTGCGTCGGCCAGCGCTTGGAAGGCGAGTGCCTGCAACGCATCACCGGCGAGGATCGCGGTGGCTTCGTCGAAGGCGACATGCACCGTGGGCTGGCCGCGACGGAGAACATCGTCGTCCATCGCCGGAAGGTCGTCGTGGACCAGCGAATAGCAGTGGATCAGTTCGACCGCGACCGCGGCATCGTCGAGTGCTGCTTCATCGGCATCGAAGGCCGTGCCCGTTGCGAAAACCAGCAACGGACGCATGCGCTTGCCGCCGTTGAGAACGCCGTGGCGCATCGCCGCGTACAGGCGTTCGGGCGAGGTCGCAGGATCGGGCAGGGCGAGGTCGAGCGCGACCTCGACGCGCGCGCGCCAAGCCGCGAACGCCGCGTCAGGCATCTTCGCTGGCGTCGAACGGGCGGGCATCGTCGGGGTTGGCCGGGTCGCTGAGCAGGCGCACGCGCAGTTCCGCCTGTTCCAGCGCGGATTGGCAACTGCGATACAGGCCGACGCCGCGCTCGTAGGCGGCCAGCGATTCCTCCAGGGTCATCTCGCCGCTTTCCATGCGCGCGACCAGGTCTTCCAGCGACTGCATCGATTGCTCGAAGTCGGCAACCGGCGAGGTGTCTTGCGGCGGAGTCGTTTTGCGGGCCATGCGCGAAGTTTACGCCAGCACCGACCAGTGCAGCCGCGCTTGGCGTGCGTGCAACCAGTCGGCCAAGGGGGCCGAGAGAATGGCGTCGCCGGCGGCCAGCAGCGTGCCGTCGGCCGCTGACAGCAGCGGCAGGCGTTCGCGCTGCCAGGGCGGGATGCCGACCTCCCGCAGGACGTTCTTCAATGCATGCGAATGGTCGCGGCCCGGCAACACGATGCGTTCGCCACCTTGCCGCGCATGCACCTGCAATGGCTGGTCGAAGCGATCAGCGCCGAGCAGCGAAAGTGTGTCGCCGGTCGGCAACCGCAGTGGCACCGCGCCGTCCCATGGCTGCGTCCAGTGCGCGAGCACCGGATCGCGCATGGAGTCGACATGCAGCAGCGCGCGCCAGCGACGGATGCGCGTGGCGGACCATGTGAAGCAGGCCTCGGCATCGCGTCGTGCGTCGAGGAGGTCGGCTTCGATGCGGGCGATGCCGTTGCCCGGCAGCGGCGGCAAGCCGAGCCCGCCGATCCAGCGACGCAGCACGCGTGCGCGTCGCTCGCGCGGGATCGCACGCAGCGCGTCGATGTCGAGCGTGTATTCATCGCGCATCGTACGCAGCAATGCGGATACGTCATCTGCGTCGAGCAGTTCGACGGCCTGTGCATTCAATCCCGCACAGCGCGCCAGGCTGTCGCTCGCCTGCGGCCAGCGCTGGCGCAGCAGCGGCATCACCGCATGGCGCAGGAAGTTGCGATCGAAGCGTGGATCGCCGTTGCTTGCATCCTCGATCCATTGCAGCCCGTTCTCGTGCGCATAAGCGGTGAGCGCATCGCGCGGGACATCCAGCAACGGCCGCCACAGCCAGCCGTTCGCATGCGCGCGCCACGGCCGCATCGACGCCAGACCGTCCACGCCGGAGCCACGCAAGGCGCGCAGCAGGAAGGTCTCGGCCTGGTCCTCGCGATGGTGGGCGAGGGCGAGGATTTCGTCATCGTCCAATGCCTCTGCGAATGCACGATGGCGCGCGTCACGCGCCGCGCCTTCCAGCCCGAGTCCCGATGCGCGATCTACCTCGACTTGGAAAATCGACTGCGGCACGCCCAGCGCATCGCAGGTTTGCTGGCAGTGCGCAGCCCATGCCTCGGCATGCGGATGCAATCCGTGATGCACATGGATCGCGCGCAGGCCCTTGCGGCGAATGTCGGCATTCGCTGCGAGCAGGTGCAAGAGGACAGTGGAATCCAGTCCGCCGCTGAAGCCGACCAGCACGCCACGACGATCGTCGCGCCGGACCACATCGGCCAACGGCGCGCGCATCGGCGTCAGGAAGCGGTGTCGTAGGCGCCGTAGCCGCGCAGGCGCTCGTAGCGGCGTTGCAGCAAGTCGTCGATTGGCATGCCTTCAAGCGCATCCAGTTCGTTGAGCAGCACGGCCTTCAGTCGCTTGGCCATCTGCACCGGGTTGCGATGCGCGCCGCCGGTCGGTTCGCGCACCAGCTTGTCGATCAGGCCCAGCCCCAGCAGGCGCTTGGCAGTCAGGCCCAGTTGCTCGGCCGCATCCTTGGCCTTGCCGGCATCGCGCCACAGGATCGAGGCGCAGCCTTCCGGGGTGATCACCGAGTAGGTGCCGTACTCGAGCATCAGGGTGCGGTCGCCGACGCCGATCGCCAGTGCGCCTCCGCTGCCGCCTTCGCCGATCACCGTGCAGATGATCGGCACCTTGAGTTCGGCCATTTCCAGCAGGTTGCGGGCGATGGCCTCCGACTGGCCGCGTTCTTCGGCATCGATTCCCGGCCAGGCGCCGGCGGTGTCGATGAAGGTGAGGATCGGCAGGCCGAAGCGCTCGGCCATCTTCATCAGCCGCAGCGCCTTGCGGTAGCCCTCGGGCTTGGGCATGCCGAAGTTGCGGCGGACCTTGGCCTTGGTGTCGCGGCCCTTCTCATGGCCGATGACCATGACCGGGCGGCCGTCGATGCGCGCAAGTCCGCCAACGATCGCGTTGTCGTCGGCGAAGGCACGATCGCCGGCGAGCTCTTCGAATTCGTCGCAGATCACCCGCAGGTAATCCAGCGTGTACGGCCGCGCCGGATGCCGGGCCAGCTGCGAGACCTGCCACGGGGTGAGGTCGCGAAAGATGGTCGCAGTGCGCTTGCGCAGCTTTTCCTTCAGCGTGTGGACTTCGGCGTCGACGTTCACCGCCGGGCCGTTGCTCGCATGCCGGAGTTCCTGGATCTTCGCTTCCAGGTCGGCGATGGGCTGTTCGAAATCGAGGTAATTCGGGTTCATCGGCCGAAGTTTAGCCCAGCGGGCCGGCCATACCGAGCCGTAGGTCACGCAGGCCCGCGCCGGACGCTTGACGCGGGCAAGGGGGCATCGGACGCTGCGGCGATGGAACCCATGCCCATGCCGGCCGCGCCACCCGCCTCCTCGGCGGATGTGCGCGTGCCCTGGCATGCCAGCCTGCGCACGCGGCTGATGCTCTGGGTGGGCCTGCTGCTGGCGTTGCTGCTGCTGGCCGGGTTCGCCACCGCGTTTTACGCCGCACGCGAGCGAGTGATCGCCGATGCCGAGGCGCGTACGCGTTACGAGGCGCGGCAGGCGGCGGATCGGCTGGACGCGACCATGCGCTCGGTGAGGGTCTCCGGCGAGGCGATGATCGAACTCAGCAATCGAGTGACCCTGACCCGCGCCGAATTGCTGGAGGCGATGGAGGCGATGCTCGACGCCAACCCGGCCACGGTGGGCGGCCTGGTCGCGCTGGAACCGGGCGTGCTGGCCGACCGCGCGCCGCTGGCGCAGTACGTCGGAATCGCTGCGCGCGGCGTACCCGACCGCGACCTGCTGGCCGATGGCTACGACCTGGCCGGCCGTGAGTGGTACCAGCGCACCTTGCAGGCGACTGCACCATGGTGGTCGGAGCCGTACTTCAACGAGACCGCCGGCGGGCGCTACATGACCACGCTCAACCTGCCGCTGCGCGACCGCGACGCGAGGCGCATCGGCATGGTCAGCCTGGACGTGCCGGTGCAGGCGCTGTCGTCGTCGCTGGAATCGTTGCGCATGGTCGCCGGCCAGCGCACCGCGCTGTTTGCGCCCGAAGGCACCATTGCCGTGCATCCCGAGCGCGGCATCGCCTTCGCACACGATCTGCCGGGCTACATCGCGAGCGCTGGCCGCAACGACCTCGCCCCGATGGAAGCGGCACGGGCGCAACAACGCGCGCTGCAGTTCACGCATTCTGATCCGCGCAGCAGCCTGGTGCGCTACTCGGTGCTGCAACCAGTCGGGGAGAGCGGCTGGACCCTGCAGCTCTCGCTTGGTCGGGGCGCGATGCTGTCGGGGTTGGACAGCGCGATGCGCATGCTCGGACTGATCGGCGGACTGGTCGCGCTGCTTGCTGCATTGGCGGTGTTGCGGCTGGCGCGACGGATCACCGTGCCGTTGACCGAGCTCACCACCAGTGCGGGTCACTTCGCCAACGGCGAGTTCGACTGGCCGGTGCCGCATGACACGCGTGGTGACGAGGTCGGGGTGATGGCGCGTGCGCTGGAGCGTGCCCGCGATTCGATCCGCCAGCAACTGGACGAGATCGGTCGTTACGCCGCCGAACAGCAGAAACTGCAGAGCGAACTGGATATCGCCCGCGGCATCCAGATGTCGATGCTGCCGCGCGACCGCGATTTCGCCAGTGGCGACATTCGCTATCGGCTGCAAGCCCGGCTGGAACCGGCGAAAGCGGTCGGTGGCGACTTCCATGGCCATTTCCTGCAAGGCGATGACCGGCTGTGGTTCGTGGTCGGCGATGTCTCCGACAAGGGGGTGCCGGCGGCGTTGTTCATGGCACGGGTGGTGACCGTGCTGGAAGTCGCAACCGCTGCCAGCGATGCGCCCGATCGAGTGCTGGCCGATGCCGCGCGTCACCTGTCTGAAAACAATGAGACGTGCATGTTCGCCACCGTGCTGTGTGGCGTGCTGGACCTCGCCACCGGTGATCTCGCCATCGCCAGCGCAGGCCACGACGCCCCGTTGCTGCGGCATGCCGACGGCCGCATCGAACTCATTCCGCTGGAGTCCGGGCCCGCGCTCGGCTTCGATGCGGCCGATGCCTACGCGGTCTGGCGCGGCCGCCTGCAGCCGGGCGATTTGCTGTTCGCCTGGACCGATGGCGTCACCGAGGCTTTCGATGGCGACGACCTCGCGTTCGGCGAGCAACGCATGCATGACGCAGTGTGCGCCGCGGACGGCGCCGCCGATGCCTGCGACGGCATGTTGATCGCGGTGCATGCCTTCGCGTCCGGTGTGGCGCAGTCGGACGACATCACTGTGTTCGGCATCGATTGCACCTCGCAGCACGGGCAGGCTGCGTGGTCGATGGCGCTCCACGTTCCCGGCGAACGCGGACGACTGGCGGACGCATTGGCCGGGATCGAGGAACACCTGCACGCAAACGGCATCGACAAGGCTCGCATCCACGACGTGCAGCTGATCGTCGAGGAGTTGCTCTGCAACGTCATGGACCATGGTGCTGCTGCCGGTGCGGATGCAATGCGGCTCGACGCGACGATCGATGATGGACGCATCATCCTCGACATCCGCGACAACGGCACCGCCTACGATCCATTGACGCATCCCGCACCCGATCTCGATGCCGACCTCGACGATCGGCCGATCGGCGGACTCGGCATCCACCTGGTGCGCGAACTCTCGCAGGATGCGCGCTACCATCGGGACGACGGCTGGAACCACATGCGCGTCGTGCTGGATGCAACCCTTCCCCCCACCTGACGCCCACGCGAATCCATGGCCATTTCCGTCCGCATCCATCCCCTGCACCCGAATGGCAGCCAGCGCGTCGAGATCGGTGGCCGTCTGGACACGCATACCTACAGCGAACTCGACGACCGCCTGACCCTGGTACTGGCGGCGAAGGTGCAATCGCTGGTGCTCGACCTGGCGCAACTGGAGTACGTGAGTTCGGCCGGCGTGCGTTCGATCTTCCGCGCGCGCAAGTTGCTGTCGGCGCGTGGCGGCACGCTCGTGCTGGCGAATACCCAGCCGCAGGTGCAGAAGGTGTTCGACATCGTCAAGGCGGTGCCGTTGAGCGAGATCTTCCGCAGCGTGCAGGAAGCCGACGCCTACCTCGACAAGATCCAGAAGCGCATCGTCGCCGGCAACCAGGACGACTGAGCGCGGGTCAGTTCACCCAGGGCTTGGCCAGGGTCACGCTGACCGCGTCCACGCCCGGCAGGTTGCGCAGCAGTCCGGGCAATGCCGCATCCACGCGCAGGCCGCGGCCACCGTTGACGGTCAATCGGCCGATGCCGACGGCGGTGATCGCCTCGATCAAGACCGGCGTCGCGCCCGCATGCGTCTGCAACATGCGTTCGAACTGCTGCAGCGCGTCCGGCTGGCGCAGGTCGATGCGGATCGACACGCGTTGCGCACGTTCGCCGCACAACTGGGTGAAGTCCCAGCATCGGCTTGCGCGCAAGGCGAAGCCGCCACTGAATTCGTCCTCGCGCAGGTCGCCTTCGACCACCAGGATGCGGTCGCGGGTCAGTAGTGGCGCGTACTCCTTCCACTCGTCGCCGAAGAACGCGCATTCGATCCGGCCGCGCCCGTCTTCCAGGTGCACGAAGGCCTGCGAATCGCCGCGTTTGCGCATGCCGACCACTTGCCCCGCGACCACCGCCTGCATCTGCTGCCGCCAGCCCCGGCGTGCTTCCTGCGGACGCGCTTCCCACAGCGCATCCAGCGACGACAGGTCATGGCCGACCAGCCGCTGCAGTTCGTCGCGGTAGGGATCCATCGGATGCCCGCTGAGGTAGTGCCCCAGCGTTTCGCGTTCGCCCTGCAGCTTCTGCGCGAGCGGCCAGTCGCCGCATTCGGGCAGGTCGATGTGGATGTCGGGCGCGCCGCTGGCATTGCCGAACATGTCGACTACGCCGGCATCGCGGTTCTTCGCGATCTGGTCGGTGGCCTTCAACACGTCCGGCAACTGCAACATCAGCGAGGCGCGGTTCTTCGCCAGCGCGTCCATCGCGCCGCCATGGATCAGCGCTTCCAGCGTGCGCTTGTTGAGGCCGGCGGCATCCACGCGCTTGCAGAAATCCAGCAGGTCGGAGAACGGCCCGGCTGCGCGTGCGGCAACGATCGCCTCGCAGGCGCCACGGCCCACGCCCTTGACCGCACCCAAGCCGTAGCGGATCACCCGCTTCGGCGGCGCGCCCGGATTCGAATGATCCGGATCGGCGGCCTCGAACATGTAGCCCGACGCGTTCACGTCCGGCGGCAACACGTTCAAGCCACGCGTGCGTGCTTCATCGAGGAAACCCACGACCTTGTCGGTATTGTCCATGTCCGACGACAGCACCGCGGCCATGAATTCGGCCGGGTAATGCACCTTCAGCCACGCAGTCTGGTAGGCGACCAGTGCGTACGCGGCCGAGTGCGACTTGTTGAAACCGTACTCGGCGAACTTCTCCATCAGGTCGAAGATCTGCGTCGCCGTGCGCGGGTCGACGCCGCGCTCGGCGGCGCCGGCCTCGAACTTGCTGCGCTCCTTCGCCATTTCCTCGGGCTTCTTCTTGCCCATCGCGCGGCGCAGCAGGTCGGCACCGCCCAGCGAATACCCGGCCAGCACCTGGGCGATCTGCATCACCTGTTCCTGGTACACGATCACGCCATAGGTCGGCGACAGCACCTGCTCCAGCGCCGGATGCGGGTAGCTGACGTCCTCGATCCCGTGCTTGCGGTCGCACCATTGCTTGTCCATCCCGCTGCCCAGCGGACCGGGGCGGAACAGCGCGGCCAGCGCGATGATGTCCTCGAACGTGTCCGGCTTCGCCCGCTTCAGCAGTTCGCGCATGCCGCGCGATTCGAACTGGAACACCGCGACGGAATCGCCGCGCGCGAACAGCTCGTAGGTGGGCTTGTCGTTCAGCGGCAACGACATGATGTCGAACATCGCCTCGCCGGCCGCCGCGCGGCGTGCGTTGATCGCCTTCACCGCCCAGTCGATGATGGTCAGCGTGCGCAGGCCGAGGAAGTCGAACTTCACCAGGCCGATCGATTCGACGTCGTCCTTGTCGAACTGGGTCACCGGGTTGCGGCCCAGGCCGTGACCATCGTGTTCCGCGAACAGCGGGCAGAAGTCCTGCAGCGGCGTTGGCGCGATCACCACGCCGCCGGCGTGCTTGCCGGCGTTGCGGGTCAGGTCTTCCAGTTGCAGGCCCAGATCGACCAGGTCGCGGACGTCGTCCTCGGCGTGGTAACGGTCGCGGAATTCGCTGACCACGCGATCCGGTTCTTTCAGCGCGCGTTTGCCGATCCCGATCGCGTCTTCCAGCGTCATCGGGTCGGTGGGTTGCAGCGGGATGAGCTTGGCCAGCCCGTCGACGAAGCCGTACGGGAAGCCGAGCACGCGGCCGGCGTCGCGCAGCACCGCCTTCGCGGTCATCGTGCCGTAGGTGATGATCTGCGAGACGCGATCGCGGCCGTACTTGCGGGCGACGTAGTCGATCACCTCGTCGCGCCGATCCATGCAGAAGTCGATGTCGAAGTCCGGCATCGACACGCGTTCGGGGTTGAGGAAGCGCTCGAACAGCAGGTCGTAGGGCAGCGGATCGAGGTCGGTGATGCCAAGTGCCCACGCTACCAGCGAGCCGGCACCGGAACCGCGACCGGGCCCGACCGGAATGCCGTGCTGCTTGGCCCAGTTGATGAAGTCGGCGACGATCAGGAAGTAGCCCGGGAAGCCCATCTTGACGATGACGTCCAGCTCCAGCTCCAGCCGCGCGTCATAGTCCGCGCGGGTCTTGCCTTCGGCCAGCGGCGCCTTTTCGAGCCGCTTCGCGAGGCCGTCGCGCGACTGGCTGCGGATCCAGCTGTCCAGGGTCTCGTCGCCCGGCACCGGAAACGCCGGCAGGTAGTACGTGCCCAGTCGCAGTTCCAGGTTGCAGCGCGCCGCCAGCGCCATGGTGTTGTCCAGGGCGTCCGGTGCGTCGGCGGCGAACAACGCGGCCATTTCGTCGGCGGACTTGAGGTATTGCTCCGCGCTGTAATCGCGCGGGCGACGGCTGTCGTCGAGCACGCGACCGCTGGCGATGCACACGCGCGCCTCGTGGGCATCGAAGCCCTCGGCATCGAGGAAACGCACGTCGTTGCTGGCGATCACCGGGATGCCGCGGCGCGCGGACAGGTCCAGCGCGAAAGCGTTGAAAGCGTCTTCGCCACCGCGTCCGGTGCGCAGCAGTTCCAGGTGCAGGCGCTCGCCGAATTTCGCTTGCAGGTCGGCCAGCGCCTGTTCGGCCAGGTCATGCCGGCCGGAGGCGAACAACTGGCCGGGTTGCGAGTGCGGCCCGGCGATCGCGAACAGGCCGGCGTTGTCCGACAACCACGCGGGGCGTGCGACCACGCCATCGACGCGATGGCCTTCCATCCATGCGCGGGTCAGCAGTTGCGAGAGGCTGAGGTAGCCGTCGTTGTCGCGGCACAGCAGGGTCAGGCGCGAAGGCGCGGCGGTGCCCTCGGCGACCAGCACGTCGGCGCCGGCGATCGGCTTGATCCCGGCCTTCTCCGCGTCCTTGTAGAACTTGACGAGCGCGAACAGGTTGTTCTGGTCGGTGATCGCGACCGCCGGCAAGCCGCGCGCCGCGCAGGCCGCGACGAGCTCCGGGATGCGGATCGTCGAATCGACCAGCGAGTACTCGCTGTGCAGGTGCAGGTGTGCGTAACGGGCGGTCATTGCGTTTCCGCAGGATCAATGCCCAGCGTAGGCGTGGTCCGGGGGCGGGGCAAGGCTTGACAGTTTGGCGTTCCGGCGCGACCTCAGCACGATGCGGGATCGGCCAGCAAATCACCTTGCAGGGCTGCGCCACCCAGGTTGCGCACCGGCGCGAAACTGCGCCGATGCTGCGGGCACGGTCCGTGTTCACGTAGCGCCCTCAGGTGGGCCGGGCAGGGGTAGCCCTTGTGCTGGTCGAAGCCGTAGTGCGGATACAACGCATGCAGTTCGTGCATGGCGCGGTCTCGTGCCACCTTGGCCAGGATCGACGCAGCCATGATCGTGCGGTCGCGCGCATCGCCGCCGATCCAGGCCTCGGCCGGGCAGGGCAGGTCCGGCGGCAGGCGATTGCCGTCGATGCGGGCGCAATCCGCCATGTGCGCGACGCCCAGCAGCGCTTCGCGCATGCCATGCAGGGTGGCGTGGTAGATGTTGCGGCGGTCGATCTCGGCGGGTTCGATGAAGACGATCTTCCAGGCCAGCGCGCGCTCGATGATGCGCGGGTAAAGCGCCTCGCGCCTGCGCGCAGTCAGCGCCTTGGAGTCGTCGAGTCCGTTCACCGGCGTGCGCCCCGGCGGGAATACCACGGCGGCCACCACCACCGGCCCCGCCAGGGGGCCACGCCCAGCCTCGTCGATCCCGGCGATGCGCGGGGTCACGCGGGCGTTGCCAGCAATCCGGCAACCGCATCGGCAGCGCGTGCCGACGCATCGCGACGCAGGCTCTGGTGCATCGCGAGGAACGTCGGTTGCAATGCCGCCACCGCGTCGGCATCACGGAACCAGCGCAGCAACGCGGCGTGCAAGTTCGCCGGCGTGCAATCGTCCTGCAGCAACTCGGGCACCAGCGTTTCGCCGGCAAGCACGTTGGGCAGGCTGACGTGCGTGGACTTGAGCAGGCCGAACGCCTTGACGATGGCGTAGGTCAGGCCGGAGATGCGATGGCCGATCACCATCGGCCGCTTGCAGAGCATCGCTTCCAGCGCGGCAGTGCCGGAGGCCAGCAACACCACGTCGCTGGCGATCATCGCCGCCTGCGCCTCGCCGTCGAGCACGCGCAGCGCCGGCGAATCGCCGATGAGCGCGTCGATCGCGGCACGACACTGCGCATTCGCGGCGGGGACCAGCACGCGCAGGCCGGGGACGTCGGCCTGCAGCAATCGCGCGGCTTGCAGGAACGTCGGCAGCATGCGGGTGATCTCGCCCAAGCGGCTGCCGGGCAGCAGCGCAAGCAGCGGCGCATCGAGCGCTTCCCCCAGTGCCATGCGCGCGCCATCGCGATCCGGCTGCAACGGGATGGCATCCGCCAAAGGGTGGCCGATGAACACCGCATCCACGCCATGCCGTGCATAGATCGGCGGCTCCATCGGGAACAGGCAGAGCACGCGATCCGCGCTGGCACCGATCTTGGCCGCGCGGTTCTCGCGCCACGCCCACACCGACGGGCTCACGTCATGCACGGTGCGCACGCCGCGCTGCTTCAGCCAGCGCTCCACGCCGAGGTTGAAGTCGGGCGCGTCGATGCCGATGAAGACATCCGGCTGCCACTCCAGCACGCGCTGGCGAAAGGTCTTGCGCAGCTTGAGCAGGCGCGGCAGGTGCGCGAGCACTTCGGCCAGGCCCATCACCGCCAGCTCGCTGGCATCGAACCAGGTCTCCATGCCGGCCGCGCGCATCGCATCGCCGCCGATGCCGGCGAATTCGGCATCCGGGAACCGTGCGCGCAATTCGTCGATGAGCCCGGCGCCGAGCTGGTCTCCGGAGGTCTCGCCAGCGCAGAGGGCGATGCGGAGGCTCATGCTTTTCCTCGGATTCGATCCGCGTCGTGCCGGGTGCCGGGGTATTTCCCAACGCGTTCGCTGGCGCGACCGCACTCCCCGATACTCGCTTTGTTGGAAAACACCCCGGCACCCGGCACGACGCTACCTGAGTGGCTCACCGCAGCAGCGGCCGCTCGCCGCGTTCGATGAAGTCCAGCATCGCGCGCACATCGTCGCTGCCGCTAGCCGCGATCTCGCCGAGTTCGGACTTGGCTTCGTCCAGTTTCGCGTCGCCCATGTACAGCGCGCGATAGGCACGCTTGATGCTGGCGATGCGGCCGGCATCGAAGCCGCGGCGCTTCAGGCCTTCGGCATTGATGCCGCGCGGACGCGCGTATTTTTCCTGCGCCACCATCAGGAACGGCGGTACGTCGCCGTTGACGAACGCACCCATGCCGATGAACGCGTGATCGCCGATCCGGCAGAACTGGTGCACCCCGGCGAAGCCGCTGAGGATCACGTGGTTGCCGACGGTGACGTGGCCGGCGAGGGTCGCGTTGTTCGAGAACACGCAGTCGTTGCCGATGATGCAGTCGTGGGCGACGTGGCAGTAGGCGAGGATCCAGTTGCGGTCGCCGATGCGGGTCACGCCGCCACCATCGCCGGTGCCGCGGTTGATGGTGACGAACTCGCGAACCACGTTGCCGTCGCCGATCACCAGTTCGACCCGCTCGCCGCGGTATTTCTTGTCCTGTGGCTCGCCGCCGATCGCCGCATGCGCGTGGAACACGTTGTCGCGGCCGATCCGGGTCGGTCCTTCGATCGTGCAATGCGGGCCGATTCGGGTGCCGTCGCCGACTTCCACGCCCGCGCCGATCACCGCGTACGCACCGACCTGCACACCCGTGCCCAGCCGCGCATCGGGATCGATGACGGCGGTGGGATGGACCAGGACGGACGCGGCGCTCATTCGCGTGCGGCGGCGCAGAGAATCTCGGCGCAGGCGGCCTGTTCGCCATCGACGCGGGCGATGCCCACGTATTGCGCCATGTTGCGGATGCGGCGCTTCAATTCGACTTCCAGCTCCAGGCGGTCGCCCGGCACCACCATCCGATTGAAGCGCGCGTTGTCGACCTTGACCAGGTAGAACGTGTCCTTGCCGATTTCATTGGGGTCGCGCGAGAGCTGGGTCAGCAGGCCGCCGGCCTGCGCCAGCGCTTCGACCACAAGCACGCCGGGCATCACCGGGCGGCCGGGGAAATGGCCGGTGAAGAATGGCTCGTTGCAGGTCACGTTCTTGTAGGCCAGCACGCGCTTGTCCTTCTCGAACTCAAGGACGCGGTCGACCAGCAGGAACGGGTAGCGGTGCGGCAGCAGGCGTTCGATCTCCGGGGTGTTCACCGGCAGGGTCACGCGGAAAGGTGTCTCGGTCATTCCTGGTCCTTGTCGCTTGCGCCGGCGCGTGGGTTCGCGCGGGCCATGCGGTCGAGTTGCTTGAAGCGCGCTGCGCTCTTGCGCCAGCTGCGATTGTCCATCAATGGCGTGCCGGACGAATACTCGCCGGGCTCGCGGATCGAATGCGTCACCAGCGACATCGCGGTGATCACCACGCGGTCGCAGACATCGAGGTGGCCGAGGATGCCGGCGCCGCCGCCGATCAGGCAGTAGCGCCCCACGCGCGCGCTGCCGGCGATCGCCGAACAGCCGGCCATCGCGGTGTGCGCGCCGATTCGCACGTTGTGGCCGACCTGGATCTGGTTGTCCAGGCGCACGTCTTCCTCGAGCACGGTATCGCCCAGTGCGCCGCGGTCGATGGTGGTGTTGGCGCCGATCTCGCAGTCGTCGCCGACCACCACGCCACCCAGTTGCGGGATGTTGAGCCAGCGGCCGTGTTCCATCGCCAGGCCGAACCCGGCTGCCCCCAGCACCGCACCGGGCAGGATCCGCACCCGCTTGCCCAGCCGCACGCGCGCCACCAGCGTCACCCGCGCCTGCAGCTCGCAGGCTTCGCCGAGTTCGCAGTCGTCGCCGATGACACAACCAGGGCCGACTACTGCACCCGCGCCGATGGTCGTGCGCGCGCCGATGCTGGTGAACGGGCCGATATGCGCGTCCGCCGAGACCTCGGCAGACGGATCGATCGCGGCGCTTGGATGGATGCCGGGTTCGCGCGCGGGCAGGCGCTCGAACAACGCGGAGATCCGTGCGAAGGCGGCGTAGGGATCACGCGCCACCAGCGCGGTGCCGACGAACGCGATGGCGTCGTCCTCGCGCAGCACGACCGCGCCGGCCTGCGTCTCCGCGAGTTGCGCGCGGTAACGCGGGTTGGCGAGGAAGCCGAGTTGCGTCGGCGTGGCGTCGGCAAGGGTGCCGACACCGGTGATGTCACGATCCGGGCCGCGCAGGACAAGCCCGAACCGGTGCGCCAGTTCGGAAGCAGCGAAGACTGGCGCGATCATCGGGATGCCCCGTCAGAGCTGGCCGCCGAAGTTGAACTGCAAGCGTTCGATCTGGTCGCCGTCCTGCTTGCGCAACGGGAAGGCGTAGCTGATCGACAACGGCCCCATCGGCGAACGCCAGAGCAGGGAGACGCCGGTGGACACCCGCAACTCGCCGGCATCGAAATTGTCGAACCCGTTGTAGACATTGCCGAAGTCGAGGAACGCCGAGACTCGCGCTGACGGGCTGTCGAACAGCTTCGGGAAGATCGCCTCCACCGTGCCCGCGACGAGCAACGAGCCACCCAACGGCTGGCGGAAGCCCGTCACCGTGCCATAGGACGGGCCAAGCGTATTGTCGACGAAGCCGCGCACCTTGCCGCTGGACGAAATGCCGCCTGCATAGAAGTTCTCGAAGAACGGCAGGCCGCTGGCGGTGACCGTCTTGTCGTAGTCGGGCGAGGTCGGCAGGCAGGGGTCGGTCGGCGCAGGTCCGGGCACCACCGTGTCCAGAACGCCGTCGTTGTTGCTGTCGATGATGGTGGGCGCGGTGTAGCAGAGATTGCGGGTGAAGTCCTTGCCGTAGGAGTCGCCGTAGCCCAGGTTCATTCCGGTCTTGAGTACCAGGGCCTGGCTCAACGGCCAATACTTGGCGAAGTCGTAGGAGATCTTGAAGTACTCCACGGTCGAGCCCGGCAAGGCGATTTCCGCCGACAGGTTCTGGATGGTGCCGACCACCGGGGTGAAGTAGTTGTTGCGGGTGTCGCGGCCCCAGCCGACCTGCGCGCGCCAGGAATGGAAGGTCTGGTTGCCGACCGCACTGATGTAGTCGACCAGCGGTGGCGGGGTGGAGCCCGGGAATGCCAGGATCTCGTTGGAATCGATGCCGAACATCAGCGAGACCGAGTCGCTCTCGCTCAGCGGCAGGCCAAGGAACACCTGCGCCGCACCGCTGTTGGTGGAATACGAAGCCACGTTGAAGCTGGAGTAATCGAACTCGCGCCACCACAGGTTGTAACCCAGCGACAGGCCTTCGTCGGTGAAGTACGGATTCATGAAGGAGAAGTCGTAGCGCTTTTGGTAGGCGCTGCGCGAGACCGACATCGAAACCCGGTTGCCGGTGCCGAGGAAGTTGTTCTCCGACAGTTGCAGCGACAAGTTGATGCCGGACAACTGCGAATAGCCGACGCCTGCGGCGATGCTGCCGGAGGTGGTTTCCTTCACCGTGTAGACCACGTCGACCAGGTCATCGGAGCCTGCGACCGGCTCGTTCTCGACGCTGACTTCCTCGAAATAGCCGAGGCGGTCGAGGCGGATCTTGCCGCGGTCGATCGCCGCCTGCGAATACCAGCTGCCCTCGAACTGGCGCATCTCGCGGCGCAGGACGGTGTCGGCAGTGCGGGTGTTGCCCTTGAACACGATCCGGCGCACGTTGACGCGCGGGCCGGGCTGCACCTGGAAGTCGATGCCGACGGTGCGCTTGTCGCGGTCGATCTCCGGAACCGGGTTGATCTTGGCAAAGGCATAACCGATGTTGGACAGGCGCGCGGAGATTGCATCCGTCGCCAGTTCCAGAAGCCCGCGGGAGAACGTGGTGCCGGGGCGGATGAAGGAAACGATGGTCTCGATCTCTTCCTTCGGCAGCACGGTTTCGCCGGACACGGTGACGGCGGAGATGCTGTACACCTCGCCTTCGGTCATGCCGGCAGTCAGGTACATGTCCTTGCGGTCGCCGCTGATCGCCACCTGGGTCGAATCCAGGCTGAAATCGACGTAGCCGCGATCGAGATACCAGGCGTTGAGCTTCTCGATGTCGCCGGACAACTTCTCGCGCGAATACTGGTCGTCGCGCTTGTACCAGGACAGCCAGTTGCTGGTGCGCGATTCCCAGTTCTTGGTGATGTCCTCTTCGGCGAAGGCTTCGTTGCCGATCAGGTTGATGTGGCGGATCTTCGCGGCCTTGCCTTCCTTGACGTTCAAGGTCAGGTTGACCCGGTTGCGATCCAGCCGCTCCACGTTTGGCGTGATCGTGACGCTGTACTTGCCGCGGTTGTTGTACTGGCGATTCAGTTCCTGGGTCACGCGGTCCAGGTTGAGCTGGTTGAAGGTCTCGCCTTCGGCCAGGCCGATGTCTTTCAGGCCTTTCAGCAGGTCTTCGGTTTTCAGGTCCTTGTTGCCGACCAGGGTGAGCTTGTTGATCGCCGGGCGCTCGACCACGGTGATGACCAGGATGCCGCCCTGGTGGTCAAGGCGGACGTCCTCGAAGAAGCCGGTCTTGTAGAGCGCGCGCAGGGCCTCGGCCGACTTCGCCTGGTCGAGGGTGTCGCCGCGCTCGACAGGAAGGTAAGTGAAGACAGTACCTGCGCCGATGCGCTGCAGGCCGTCGATGCGGATGTCGCTGACCGTGAACGGTGCGAACGCCGTCTGTGCCCAGGCCGGCATCGAGAGCGCCGTGGCGAGGGCAAGGGCAAGCAGGCGGCGGGGCGTGGGTCGGGTCATTCGGAGGATCCGGTTGCGGGGGGCTGCAGCGCGCCGATGGCGCGGGCAAGTATGTGGAAACGGGGCGTCACGACACCAGGTGCAGGATGTCATTGTAGAACGCCAGTCCCATCAGGCCCGCGATCAGCGCGAGTCCGAGGTACTGGCCGGCGGCCATGGCGCGCTCGCCCAAGGGGCGGCCGGTGACCAACTCGATAAGGTAATACAGCAAGTGACCACCGTCCAAGACGGGGATCGGCAGCAGGTTGATCAGCGCAAGGCTGACCGACAACAGGGCCAGGAAGTTCAGAAACCAGGCCGTGCCGCGGCTGGCGAAGTCGTTGGCGGCTTGGGCGATGGTCAGCGGGCCGGCCACCGTGTTCTGTACGGACACCTTGCCGGTGAAGGCGCGTCCCACCATTTCGACCAACTGGCGGATCTGGAAGCCGGTTTCGCGCACGGCGGCCGGTATCGCTGCGATCGGGCCGACGCGCAACACGGCATCGGTCGATGCGGGGCGCGACTGGGCGGGCGCGATGCCAAGCACCCAATTGGCCGGGCCATCGCCGACGGCAAGTCGAACCGGGGTCAATTCGAGCGCAAGCCGCTCGCCATCGCGCTCGATCTCGACCATGCCGGGGCCGCCGCGTACGGCCAGTGCCGCCACTGCAGGCGCGATGTCGTTGAAACCGGCGACCGGGGTGGCGTCAATCGCGGTGATCCGGTCGCCTTCCGCCAGCACGCCCCAGGCCGGGGTGCCCTCGCGGACACTGCCCACGATCGCGGGCAGCACCTGGTGCCTGGCGACCAGCCCGGTGGCTTCGATGGCACGCAGCTCGTCGATTTTGGCCGGCACGCGGTCGAGCGCCAGCGTGCGGGTCGATTCCCCGCCATCGGAATGTTGCAACCGCAACGCGATCGGCTGGCGGTCGAGCACGGCCACGATCAGCGCCATGCCGGCCTCGCTCCAGGTCGGGGTCTGGCGCTCGCCGACGGCGAGGATGCGGTCGCCGCTGCGCAGGCCGGCCTGCGCGGCGATGCCGGTTGCCTTGCCGACGACCGGTGCGTAGTCCGGGCGGCCGATCACCAGCATCGCCCACAGCAGGCCGAAGGCGAGCAGCAGGTTGGCGGCCGGCCCTGCGGCGACGATGGCCATCCGCTGCAGCACCGGCTTGCGGTTGAACGCCTGGTCGAGCTGATGGGCGGGGACGTGATCCTCGCGTTCGTCGAGCATGCGCACGTAGCCGCCCAAGGGCAGCGCGGCAACCACGTATTCGGTGCCGTCCTTGCCGTGGCGCGTCCACAGCGGCCGGCCGAAGCCGATCGAGAAGCGCAGCACCTTGACCCCGCAGCGGCGCGCGACCCAGAAATGGCCGAACTCGTGGAAGGTCACCAGCACGCCCAGCGCGACCAGCATCCACCACAGGGATCCGAGAAACGTGCTCATTGGCCGATGCTCATCCGCACGTGCTCACGCGGCTTTGCGGGCGATGCGGGCGCATGCCTGCGAACGCGCCCAGGCGTCGGCGGCCAGCAACGCATCAATCGAATCGGCTGGCGTCGCGGGCATGGCGTCCAGGGCGTGGGCAACGACGTCGGGGATGGACAGGAAACCGATCCGCCCCTGAAGAAACGCTGAAACAGCCTCTTCGTTGGCGGCGTTCAACACCGCAGGCGCGGCGCCACCCGCCTGCAATGCGCGGAATGCGAGCGCGAGGCAGGGAAACGCGTCGAGGTCGGGTTCGGCGAAATCCAGCCGGCCACCCTCCGCCAGCAGGTCCAGCGCAGGTACGCCGGAGGCGATCCGCTGCGGCCAGCCCAGGCCCACCGCCAGCGCGGTGCGCATGTCCGGCAGGCCGAGCTGGGCGAGGGTGCTGCCATCGGCGAAATCCACGAACGAATGCACCAACGATTGCGGATGCACCAGCACGCGGATGCGCTCGCCGGGTATGCCGAACAGGTGGTGGGCCTCGATGACCTCCAGGCCCTTGTTCATCAGCGACGCCGAATCGACCGAGATCTTCGGACCCATCGACCACTTCGGATGGGCGACGGCCTGTGCCGGCGTGACCGCGGCCAGCGCATCGCGGCTCCAGCCGCGGAACGGACCGCCGGAGGCGGTCAGGGTGATCCGTGCCGGCGTTTCGCCGGGATTGCCGGCCAGGCACTGGAAGATCGCGTTGTGCTCGCTGTCGATCGGCACGATGGTCGCGCCGTGTGCCTGCGCGGCCTGCATCAGCAATTCACCGGCCAGCACCAACGATTCCTTGTTGGCTAGCAGCAGGCGTTTGCCCGCGCGGGCAGCGGACAGGGTCGATGACAGCCCGGCTGCGCCCACGATCGCCGCGACCACGCTGTCGCAGGCATCGCCGGCGACCAGAGCATCGAGTGCGTCTGCGCCGGCATGCGCTTCGGTATCCAGCCCGGCATCGCGCAGGCCGTCGCGCAATGCGCGATAGGCGGCCGCATCGGCAATCACCGCGTGCTCCGGGCGATGCGTGCGGCACAGCGCCAGCAACTCGTCCACGCGCGTACCGGCGGCCAACACACTGGCGCGCATGCGATGCGGATGGCGCGCGATCACGTCCAGCGCGGACGCGCCGATCGATCCGGTGGCCCCGAGGATGGCAACCCGTTGCATGTTCAACCCGCGCGCCTCAGAAGCCGAACCAGACCTTGCCGAGGGCAAACACCGGCAAGGCAGCCAGCACGCTGTCGACCCGATCCAGCACGCCGCCGTGGCCCGGAATGAGATGCCCGGAATCCTTGATGTCGACGTGCCGCTTGAGCAGGCTCTCATAGAGGTCGCCGATCACCGAAAACGCCACCGTGACCGCTGCCACCCCGGCCACTGCCGGTAGGTGTGCTGTATCGACGCCGATCAGCGATGCACCCGCCAGTGCGACCAGCATCGCCAGCACGATGCCGCCCAGCAGCCCCTCGATGGTCTTGTTCGGGCTGATCCGCGGTGCCAGCTTGCGGCCGCCGAACCACTTGCCGCCGAAGGTGCGGCCGGTGAAGTAGGCGCCGGTGTCGGCGGCCCAGACCAGCATCAAGGCCAGCAGCAGCCAGTAATGACCATCCGGTTCGCTGGCGTGGATCACCGCGAGCGCGCACCAGGCCGGGACCACCGCCAGCGTGCCGGCGAGCAACTTGAACGCCCGCGCATGCGAATCGTGGTCGGAGGCGAAGTGGTAGTGCTTCAGCCACAGCAGGGCCAGCACCCACCAGCCAACGCCGATCACGATCACCAGCTGGAACAACGCGAACGAGCCGCCATGGGCGGAACGCGAACCCCACACCAGTGCGACCATCAGGGCGAGATTGCAGGCCAGCAGGATGGTCCGGGCCAGGGTGTCCTCGACATCGGCCAGGCGCAGCCATTCCCACAAGGCGAGCAGGAACAGCACCGCGGCGAACACGACCAACCAAGGCGTGGGCAGGAACAGCACGCCGCCGATCGCCAGCGGGGCCATGATCAGTGCGGCTAGCACGCGCGTCTTGGTCACTCGATTCCCTCGATGGCGTGGCCGGCGACCTGGGCACTGGTCAGGCCGAAGCGGCGTTCGCGTCCGCCGTAGTGGTCCAGCGCGCGCTGCAGTGTGGCGGCATCCACGTCGGGCCACAACGTATCGGTGAACCAGAGCTCGGTGTAGGCCAACTGCCACAGCAGGAAGTTGCTGATCCGCAGTTCGCCGCCGGTGCGGATGAACAGGTCCGGAGCGGGCAGGTCGGCCAGCGCCATCCGCGCGGACAGGGCGTCCTCGTCGATCTGGTCGGGGCGCAGGCGGCCGGCAGCGACATCTTCGGCCAGCGATCGCGCGGCCTGGGCGATGTCCTGGCGGCCGCCGTAGCTGGCGGCGATGTTGAGTTGCAGGCGGGCGTTGCAGGCGGTCAGCGCTTCCGCGGCCTGCATGCGCGCCAGGATCGGGCCGTCGAAGCGGCTGCGTTCGCCGATGAAGCGCAAGCGCGCACCGAGCCGATGCAGCTCGTCGACTTCGCGCTCCAGTGCTCCGAGGAACAGCTTCATCAAGCCGCCGACTTCCTCGGTGGGCCGGTTCCAGTTCTCGCTGGAGAACGCGAACAGGGTCAGCGCGCCGATCCCGTGTTCCATGCAGAACTCCACGCTGCGCTTGACCGCGCGCGCGCCGGCGCGATGGCCGATGATCCGCGGCCGGTGGCGCTGCTGCGCCCAGCGGCCATTGCCATCCATGATGATGGCTAGGTGGCGGGGAACCGAAGTTGTAACGCTTGGCACGCTCATGTGGATCGGCCGTCGCGAGCGCAGGCCAGGCAAGGAAGAGCGGTGGCAGGCGGCAGGAGCGTACAGACAGTACGTGACTGCCGCCGGGAACCGCGATGACGCCGCATGGCCAAGCGCAGCAGGCCGATCAGACGGACATCAGTTCCACTTCCTTGCCCTTGATCACCTCATCGACGTCCTTGATCGCGCCGTCGGTGATCTTCTGGATGTCGGCTTCGGCGCCGCTGGCCTCGTCCTCGGTGATCTGCTTTTCCTTCAGCAGTCCCTTGACCTGGGTGTTGGCGTCGCGGCGGATGTTGCGGATCGCGACCTTGGCATCTTCGCCCTCGCCATGCACGACCTTGGCCAGGTCCTTGCGGCGTTCTTCGGTCAGTGCCGGGATGTTCAGGCGGATCACGGTGCCGGCAGTGGTCGGGGTCAGGCCCAGGTCGGAGCCCAGGATCGCTTTCTCGACCGGTCCCACCATCTGCTTTTCCCACGGGGTGATGGTGATCGAGCGCGCGTCGGTGACCGCCACGCTGGCGACCTGCGACAGGGGCATCTCGGACCCGTAATAGTTGACCTTGATGCTGTCCACCAGGCCGGCGTTGGCGCGGCCGGTGCGGACCTTGACCAGCGCATGGCGCAACGCGTCGATGCTCTTGCCCATGCGGGCCTGGGCGTCTTTCTTGATCTCGTTCAGCATCGCGGTGCTCCGTGGTCGTGTGGCGACCGCGGATTATATGCGAGCGACCCGGCGCGGGGTCACTCAGGCGTGGACGAGGGTCCCGATCCGTTCGCCGCGCAGGATCCGCAACAGCACGCCCGGCTGGGCCATGTCGAAGATCCGCAGCGGCAGCGCGGCGTCGCGGCACAGCGCGAACGCGGCGGTGTCCATCACCTGCAGGTTGCGGGCGATGACTTCGTCGTAGCGCAGGTCGTCGAGTTTCACCGCATCGGCATGCTTGTTCGGATCCTTGTCGTACACGCCATCGACCTTGGTCGCCTTGAGCAGCAGGTCCGCGCCGATCTCGATCGCGCGCAGCGCGGCACCGGAATCGGTGGTGAAGAAAGGGTTGCCGGTGCCGGCCGCGAAGATCGCGATCCGGCCCTTTTCGAGGTGACGCATGGCGCGGCGGCGGATGTAGTCCTCGCACACGTCGTTGATCTTCAGCGCGCTCATGACCCGGCACTTGGCGCCGAGCTTCTCCAGCGCGTCCTGCATCGCCAGCGCATTGATCACGGTGGCCAGCATGCCCATCTGGTCGCCGGTCACGCGATCCATCCCGCCGGCAGCCAGGCCAGCGCCGCGGAAGATATTGCCGCCGCCGACCACCAGTGCGATCTCCACCCCGGCATCGCGGACCTCGATCACCTCGCGGGCGAGGCGGTTGAGGATTTTCGGGTCGATGCCGTAATCCTCGTCGCCCATCAGGGCTTCGCCGGAGAGCTTCAGCAGGACGCGGCGATAGGCAAGTTGCGACATGTGAGGCTCCTGGGCGGCGGCGAAACTGGCAAAGCCGCGGAATTCTAGCCCATTGCCGGTACCAGGCTGGGTGCGCGATGCGCCTCCGTCCTGGGCCGAGTCCCTCGATCAGCCCTTCCGCTGGAAGCCGAAGAGCTGCTGCAACGGATGCTTGCGCCGCTCGACCAGGGCACGGATCAGCCCCGCGCCCAGCATCGAATAAGTGATGCCGTTGCCGCCGTAGGCCATCGCGAACAGCAGGCGTCGACTGTGTTCCGGCGAGGCGCCGATCCACGGCAGGCCATCGTCAGTCTCGGCGAAGGTGCCGGCCCAGGCGAATGCAGGCTCTACCGGAACGTCCGGAAACAACTTCGCCACCTTGTCCGCCAGCTTTCGCGCCTTGCGATCGACCAGCGCGTCGCGCTTGGCGGGGATGTCGATGCTGTCGTCATCGCCGCCGACCAGCAGGCGGCCGTCGCCAGTGCTGCGGATGTACAGGTAGGGCCGCGCGGACTCCCACACCATCGTGTCCTTGAGCGCGCCGAGGACATCCGGATCGATGGGTTCGGTGATGAAGGCGTAGCTGCTACGGTTCTTCGCCACCCGCTTGCGCAGGAACTGCTGGCTGGCATATCCGGCGGCCATCACCAGATATTTCGCCTTGATCGTCGCGCCGTCGGTGGTGGTCAGGGTGGCACTGCGATCATCGACTTCGATGCGGGCAATCGTGGTGCGGTCGTGCACCGCCGCGCCGCGCTCGTGCAGCCGCATCAGTAGCCGGTAGGCCATGCGATACGGATCGACCCGCGCGGCCTTCGCGCTGAGGATCGCGCACGGTGCCTTGAAGCCGTAATCGGACTGGACCTGGTCCGCGTCCAGCCATCGCATGTCGAAGCCGTGACGCTTGCGCAGCGCGAATTCATCTTCGAGGTCGCCGCGATTGCGACGCTTGCTGGCGTAGTACAGGCTGCTCATCCGGCCGAAATCCACGTCCTTGATGTCCGCAGCCTTGGCCGCGATCAGGTCGATGGCCTCGGCGCAGGCCTGGTAGGCCAGGACCGCGTTGTCCTCGCCGTACTGCTTCGCCAAGTCGACCATGTGCGTGTCGATTTCGTACTGCAGCAGGGCGGTGCTCGCCGCCGTGCTGCCCCAGCCGATATCGCGCTGATCCAGCACCGCCACATCGTGTCCGTGCGATGCGAGTTCATCCGCGATCAAGGCCCCGGTGATGCCGCCGCCGATGATCGCCACGTCGCAGCGGATGTCCTGCTGCAAAGGGGGGAACGCGTGCATCAGGCCGTTCTTGATCGCCCAGAACGGATAGCCGCTCTTGAGGTCCATGTGGGGTGTCCAGGAGTCTTGCGAGGCGTGGATTCTGGCGGGGCCTGCGTGATGCATCCTTCACGACGCGGGGGCTACGGTCGAATGGATCGAGCCCAGACAGGAGTCCCCCATGGCCACGAAGAAAAAGCCCGCCGCCGGCAAGTCCGCGCCGCCGAGCAAGACCACCGGCAACGGCGGCGAAACCCGCCAGCAGGCCACCACGAAGAGCGGAGTACTGACCACTGCACAGGGCATTCCGGTTGCCGACAACCAGAACTCGCTGCGCGCTTATTCGCGCGGGCCGACCTTGCTGGAGGACTTCATCCTCCGCGAGAAAATCACCCACTTCGACCACGAGCGCATTCCGGAACGGATCGTGCATGCGCGCGGCTCGGCGGCGCATGGATATTTCGAGCTGACCAAGCCGCTCACGAAGTTCACCACCGCGAAATTCCTGACCGAGAAAGGCCGCGTCCCGGTGTTCTGCCGGTTCTCCACCGTGGCCGGTGGCGCGGGCAGCGTGGATACGCCCCGCGACGTGCGCGGCTTCGCAGTGAAGTTCTACACGCAGGAAGGCAATTTCGACCTGGTCGGCAACAACCTGCCGGTATTCGCCATCCAGGATGCGATGAAATTCCCAGATTTCATCCACGCGGTGAAGATGGAACCCGACCGCGGCTTCCCGCAGGCGGGCAGTGCGCACGACACCTTCTGGGATTTCGTCTCGCTGTCGCCGGAAACGCTGCACATGGTGCTGTGGGCGATGAGCGACCGCGGCATCCCGCGCTCGTTGCGGATGATCGAAGGCTTCGGCATCCACAGCTTCCGATTGATCAATGCGAAGGGCGAGTCCACCTTCGTCAAGTTCCATTGGCGGCCGAAGCTGGGCTTGCAGTCCACGCTGTGGGACGAAGCCGTGAAGCTGCAAGGCGCCGACAACGACTTCCATCGTCGCGATCTGTACGAGGCCATCGAGTCCGGCGGCTTCCCGGAATGGGAATTCGCGGTGCAGTTGTTCACCGAGGAAGAGGCCGAGAAATTCCCGTTCGACCACCTCGATCCGACCAAGCTTGTGCCGGAAGAGCTGGTGCCGCTGCAGGTGGTTGGGCGCATGGTTCTGAACCGCAATCCGGACAACCATTTCGCCGAGAACGAGCAAGTCGCGTTCTGCCCGGCCAACATGGTGCCCGGCATCGACTTCAGCAACGATCCGCTGCTGCAGGGGCGTCTGTTCTCGTATCTGGACACCCAGTTGTCGCGCCTCGGCGGTCCGAACTTCACCCAGATCCCGATCAACGCGCCGAAGTGTCCGTTCGGCCATCACCAGCGCGACGCGCACATGCAGATGCAGGTGCCGAAGGGGCGCGTGGCTTACGAACCGGCATCGCTGGACAAGGACGGTTCCACGCCGAATGGCCGCGAGATCGCCAGCGGTTTCCGCAGTTTCGCCGAGCAGGCACCGGACGATGGCCGCAAGGGACGCACCCGCGCCGCCTCGTTCGCCGACCACTACAGCCAGCCGCGCATGTTCTGGCGCAGCCAGACCCGGTCGAGCAGGCGCACATCGCGTCCGCGATCGTGTTCGAGCTGTCCAAGGTCGAAGATGATCCGGTGCGTGATCGCAGCGTGTCGCAATTGCGCAACATCGATGAAGATCTCGCCAAGCGCGTCGCCGATGGCTTGGGCATGACCACCATGCCGGCTGCAGCGCCGGCTGCAGCACCGACGCTCGACCTGGCCACGTCGAAGGCGATCACTCTGATCCCGAAGATGAAGTCGACCCTGGAAGGCCGCTGCGTCGGCATCCTGGTGGCCGACGGCAGCGACGCTAAGGCCGTTGCCGCACTTCGCGAGGCGGCAGAGGCTGCTGGTGCCACGGTCAAGCTGGTTGCGCCGAAGCGCCATGTCGCCTTGAAGGGCGGCAAGCCGCGCAAGGTCGACGGGCAACTGGCGGGCACGCCGTCGGTCTTGTTCGATGCGGTTGCCTGCGTGCTGACACCGGACGCGGCGAAAATGCTCGCCACGGAAGCGGCCGCGCTCGACTGGTTCCGCGATGCATTCGGCCATCTCAAGGCGATCGCGGCCTGCGGCGGAACCCGCGCGCACATCCTGCCGGCCGCCGGCATCGAGCCGGACCCGGGCGTCGTCGATTCGGGCGAAGTGGATCGCTTCATCAGGCTGGCGAAGACCCGCCAGTGGGCACGCGAGCCGAACGTGCGCACGATGCCCTGAGTCGTTTTCCCGCCCAACAAAAAACCCGCCGGCGACGGCGGGTTTTCTGCATGAAGCCAAGAGCTGGATCCAGGCTTTCGCCGGGATGACGGCGAATACAGTCGATCAGACCTGCATGGCCTTCGCCACTTCCGCGGCGTAGTCCTCGACGACCTTCTCGATGCCTTCGCCGACGGCGAGGCGGGTGAAGGACACCACGTCGGCACCGGCGGCCTTCGCAGCCTGCTCGACGCTCTGGTCGGTATTCAGCACGTACGGCTGGCCGTACAGGCTGACTTCGTTGACGATCTTGGCGATCTTGCCGCCGATGATCTTCTCGAGGATTTCGGCCGGCTTCTGCTTGTCCTTGTCGGACATCTTGGCCAGTTCGATTTCCTTTTCCTTCGCCACGAAGTCGGCCGGCACATCGGCCGCCTTGTTGTACGGCGGGTTCATCGCGGCCACGTGCATGGCGATGCCGCGCGCGAACTCGACGTCGCCGCCGGCCACTTCGACCAGCACGCCGATCTTGCCGCCGTGCGAATACGCGGCGACGTTGTTGCCGGTGGTGATCGAGGCGATGCGACGGACCAGGATGTTCTCGCCGAGCTTGGCGATGGCGGCGGCGCGGGCTTCCTCGACGGTCTCGCCGGACGCGAGCTTGGCGTTCTTCAGTGCTTCAACATCGGTGGCGCCGGAGTCCAGCGCCGCCTGCGCGACGGCATCGGTGAAGGCGACGAAGTTCACGTCCTTGGCGACGAAGTCGGTCTCGGAGTTGATCTCGACCAGCACGGCCTTGCCGTTGGCCTGGGCCACCGCGATGCGGCCTTCGGCGGCGACCCGGCTGGCCTTCTTGTCGGCCTTGGCCAGGCCGGACTTGCGCAGCCACTCGGCGGAAGCGTCGATGTCGCCGTTGTTTTCGGTGAGTGCCTTCTTGCACTCCATCATGCCGGCGCCGGTGCGCTCGCGCAGTTCCTTGACCAGGGAAGCGGAAATATCAGCCATGGGGTTACCTCTGAATGTGGGATGACGAGCAGAGCGGTGGCCGCGCAGCGTGGCGCGGCCAGGTGACGCCGGCATGACCGGCGTCGGTGGGGCTTACTCGGCCTTCGGCTTCGGCGCGCGGCGGGCCGGCTTCTTGTCCTCGCCTTCCGGCGCGGCGGCGAAGTCTTCCTCGCGGATCGTCGCGGCGGACGGGGTGGCGGCCTTGCCTTCCAGCACCGAGTCGGCGGCGGCGCGTGCGTACAGCTGCACGGCGCGGATGGCGTCGTCGTTGCCCGGGATGGCGTAATCGACCAGGGCCGGGTCGTAGTTCGAGTCGACCACCGCGATCACCGGGATGCCGAGCTTCTTGGCTTCCTTGATGGCGATGTCTTCATGGCCGATGTCGATGACGAACAGGGCGTCCGGCAAACGGTTCATGTCCTTGATGCCGCCCAGGCTGGCCTGCAGCTTCTCGCGCTCGCGGCGCAGGCCCATCACTTCGTGCTTGACCAGCTTCTGGAAGGTGCCGTCGGTTTCGGCGGCTTCCAGTTCCTTCAGGCGCGACACGGACTTCTTGACGGTCTGGAAGTTGGTCAGGGTACCGCCCAGCCAGCGCTGGGTCATGTACGGCATGCCGCAACGCTCGGCTTCTTCCTTGATCGGATCGCGCGCGCTGCGCTTGGTGCCGATGAACAGGATGGTGCCGCGCTTCTGCGCCACGCCGCTGATGAAGTTCATCGCGTCGTTGAACAGCGGGACGGTCTTCTCGAGGTTGATGATGTGGATCTTGCCGCGGGCACCGAAGATGTACGGTGCCATCTTGGGGTTCCAGTAGCGGGTCTGGTGGCCGAAATGGACGCCGGCTTCCAGCATCTGGCGCATGGTGATCTGGGGCATTGCAGAAACTCCGATGATGGGAATCCGCGCCGGTTGGATGAAGGCGCTGCGCCGCATGCCGACGGCATGGTGCGCGGGATCCCGGGGTTTGGCCTCCCTGTCGTCACTGCGTCCGAATCCTTCGCATTGCGGCGAAAGACACCCCGGCGCAGGGGTTGTCGACAGGTGTGGATTTTTGAAGCGCGATTCGACGGTACGCCCGTCGTGGCGGCGATAAGCAGCGGGATTATGGCCTGATAACCCGGGCAAGGCAAACCTCAGGCCCATTCGTGGCCGAAACCCGCCCCGGATGCGCGATAATCCGCCCATGAGCATCCAACTGAAAACCGCCGCCGACCTCGAGAAGATGCGCGAGGCCGGCCGCCTCGCCGCCGAAGTGCTGCATTTGGTCGCGCCGTTCGTGAAGCCGGGCGTGACCACCGAGGAACTCGACCGGATCTGCCACGACCACATCGTCAACGTGCAGAAGGCGATCCCGGCCAACGTCGGCTATCGCGGCTTCCCGAAGACCGTGTGCACGTCCGTCAACAACGTGATCTGTCACGGCATCCCCAGCCAAGCCAAGGTGCTCAAGGACGGCGACATCGTCAACATCGACGTGACCGTGATCAAGGACGGCTGGCACGGCGACACCAGCCGCATGTACATCGTCGGCACCCCGTCGGTGATGGCGCAGCGGCTGGTCGACGTGACCCGCGAGGCGATGTTCCGCGGCATCCGCGCGGTCAAGCCGGGCGCGACCCTGGGCGATGTCGGCTTCGCCATCCAGCAATACGCCGAAAGCCAGCGCTTCAGCGTGGTCCGCGAGTACTGCGGGCACGGCATCGGCAAGATCTACCACGACGACCCGCAGGTGCTGCACTACGGCCAGCCGGGGCAGGGCGTGGTGCTGAAGGAAGGCATGACCTTCACCATCGAGCCGATGATCAACGAAGGCAGCCGCCACACCCGCGTGCTGCCGGACGGCTGGACCGTGGTCACCAAGGACCGCAAGTTGTCCGCGCAGTGGGAACACACCGTGGCGGTCACCGCCGATGGCGCGGAGATCCTGACCCGCCTGCCCGGCGACGACAACGACCTGTGAGCACGCCCGCCGCCGACCTGCCAGCGGCGACGCTTCCCGATCCCGCCGCGATCCCGCCTGCGGTTGATCTCGACCCGGCCTGGGCTGCCGCGGCGCGCGCCTGGTTGGTGCAGTCCGACGCCCGCTTCGCCCGTCGCTTCGACGCCGGCGAGCCGGCCGACAAGCTGGTCGCGCTGCGCACCCGCGCGGTCGACACCCTGGTCCGCGATGCCTGGCAGCGCTGCATGCCGGAAGGCGATGCGCTGGCGCTGTTCGCGGTGGGCGGCTACGGGCGTGGCGAACTGTTCCCGCAGTCCGACATCGACTTGCTGGTGCTGGCCGAACCCGAGGTGCAGCGCAACGCACAACCTGCTCTGGCGCGCTTCGTCGCCTTGCTCTGGGATGCCGGCCTGCAGGCCAGCCCGGCGGTGCGCTCCGCCGGCGAATGCACCGAGGCCGCGGCCGACCAGACCGTGCTGACCGCGCTGATCGAAGCGCGCCCGCTGGTCGCATGGGAAGAGGAAGCCGCGGCATTGCGCGCGGCGATCGCGCCGGATCGCGCGTGGTCGCCGCGCGCGTTCCTGGAGGCCAAGGTCGTCGAGCAGCGCCAGCGCCATGCTCGCTTCGGCGATACCTCGGACAACCTGGAGCCGAACATCAAGGACGGGCCGGGCGGGCTGCGCGACCTGCACATGCTTGGCTGGCTGGCGTTGCGCAGCTTCGGCGTGCGCGACCTCGAAGCGCTGGTGGGCCTGGGCCACCTCGGCCCGGATGAAGCGATCGCGCTGGAGCGCGAGCGGCGCGCGCTGTGCCGCCTGCGCTACGGCCTGCACCTCGTCGCCGGCCGCCGCGAGGAACGCCTGCGCTTCGACTACCAGAAGCTGCTGGCCACACGGCTTGGCTACGTCGACGACGGCGACTCGCTCGCGGTCGAGAAGATGATGCAGGGCTTCTATCGCAGCGCCGCGATCGTGCGCCGGATCAACGACCGTTTGCTGCAGCGTTTCGAGGAACATTTCGACGGCACCGCACTGGCGGAACAGATCGATGCCGACTTCGAGCGTCGTCGCGGCTACCTGGCCACGCGCACGCCGGGCTGGCTGCTGCGCGATCCCGCCAATGTCTTCGCATTGTTCGCGACGTGGGCTGCAGACAGCGAGTTGCATGGGTTGCATTCGCAGACCGCCCGCGAACTCGCTCAGGCATTGCCCGGCATTCCGGCCTATATCGATGTCGCATCGCCGGTCCGCGCGCGCTTCATGGCCTTGCTGCGCGGACCGCAGCCGGTGAAGGTGCTGGAGCGCATGGCCCGACTTGGCGTGCTGGGCCGCTGGATCCCGGCGTTCGCGCAGGTCTCCGGGCGCATGCAGTTCGACCTGTTCCATGTCTATACCGTCGACCAGCACACGCTGGCGGTGCTGAAGAACCTTGCAGCGTTCGCATCTGGGCAGGGCGATCCGCGCTTCTCGATCGCGCATCGGGTGTGGCCGTCGCTGCGCAAGCCCGAATTGCTGCTGCTGGCCGGCCTGTTCCACGACATCGGCAAGGGCCGCGGCGGCGATCATTCCGAACTCGGTGCGGTCGATGCGCGCGAGTTCTGCGAGGCGCACGCCCTGTCCGAGGCCGACACCGCGCTGATCGAATGGCTGGTGCGCAAGCACCTGCTGATGTCGGTGACCGCGCAGAAGCAGGACATCACCGATCCCGAGGTGATCCACCGCTTCGCCGGCGAAGTTGCCGACCGCCAGCGCCTGGACTACCTGTACCTGCTGACCTGCGCCGACATCGCCGGCACCAGCCCCAAGCTGTGGAACGACTGGAAGGATCGCCTGCTGGCCGACCTGCATACCGCCACGCGCCTGGCCCTGCGTCGCGGGCTGGAGCATCCGGTCGCGGCCGAGCAGCGCATCGACGAGAACCGCGCTGCCGCGCGTGCACTCTTGTCGGCGAGCGGCGACGATGCCTCGATGGAGGACGTGTTCGCGCGCATGCCGCGCGACAACTTCCTGCGCAGCCGGCCGGATCAGATCGCCTGGCAGGTGCGGGTCATGCGCGCCGCGCCGCGCGACCGGCCCGTGGTCGGCGTGCGCTATCCGACCGGCCGCGACGGATTGGAAGTGTTCGTGCACATGCGCGACCGCGACGGTTTGTTCGCCGCGCTGGTAATCGCGCTGGATCGCATGGGATTGGGCGTGCTGCAGGCGCGCGTGCTCGATGGTCCCGACGGCACCATCTTCGACACCTTCCACGTGCAGCCGATGGACACGCGCATCGCGCCGGTGTCCACGCAGGTGGAAACACAACTGGCCAAGGCGCTCTCTGGTGACCTGGCCTGCCTGCAGCCGGCGCGGCGCAGCCAACCGCGCCATCTGCGGCATTTCCGCATCGCCCCGCAGCTCGACTTCACCGAGATCGCCGGCGGCACCCGCATCGGCCTGGTCTGCAACGACCGACCCGGCCTGCTCGCCGATATCGCTCGCGTGCTGCGCGAGCATCGCCTTCGCGTGCACGACGCGCGCATCGCCACCTTCGGCGAACGCGCGGAAGACTTGTTCCTGGTCAGCGACGAACACGACCACACCCTGCAACCCGCCCAGCGCGACGCCCTGCGTGACGCCTTGCTGGCCGCACTCGATGGAGAGCCACGATGACCCAATCCGATGCCACGCCACTGACCGGCGTGGTCGATGCCGCAGCGTTGCGTTCCGTACTGGACGATGCCTGGGAGCGCCGCACCGAGCTGACCACTGACGAGATCGCCGCGACCACGCGACCTGCGGTGGACCGCGCCATCGCCGGCCTGGAACAGGGCTGGCTGCGCGTCGCCGAGCCCGACGGGCAAGGCGGCTGGCAGGTCAACGAATGGCTGAAGAAGGCGGTGCTGATGTACTTCCGCACGCAGGACATGGGCCTGGTCGATGCATCGCCGTCGCCGTTCTGGGACAAGGTGCCGTCGCGTTTCGCCGGGTTCGATGAAGCCGCGTTCCGCGCACTCGGTGCGCGCGTGGTGCCGGGCGCGGTGGTGCGCGCTGGAAGCCATGTCGGCAAGGACGTGGTGCTGATGCCGAGCTTCGTCAACATCGGCGCCTACGTGGGCGAGGGCACGATGGTCGACACCTGGGCCACGGTCGGTTCCTGCGCGCAGATCGGCGCGCATTGCCACCTGTCCGGCGGTGCCGGCATCGGCGGCGTGCTCGAGCCGCTGCAGGCATCGCCGACGATCGTCGAGGACCACTGTTTCATCGGCGCGCGTTCGGAAGTGGTGGAAGGCTTCGTCGTCGGCCACCACAGCGTGATCGGCATGGGCGTGTTCCTCGGCCAGAGCACGCGCGTCTACAACCGGGCGACCGGCGAAGTCAGCTACGGCTCGGTGCCGCCGTACAGCGTGGTCGTCAGCGGCCAGTTGCCGGCGAAGGACGGTTCGCATTCGCTGTATTGCGCGGTGATCGTCAAGCAGGTCGACGAGCGCACGCGCAGCAAGACCAGCGTCAACGAGTTGCTGCGCGGGTTGGCGGATTGAGCATGACGACCCTGTACGGCCTCAAGAACTGCGACTCCTGCAAGAAAGCACGGAACTGGCTGAAGCGCTTCGGCGTCGAACATCGTTTCGTGGATTACCGCGAGGAGCGGCAATCAGCGGAGACGCTGGTGGCGTGGAAGGATGCCGCCGGCGGCTGGGACGGGTTGATCAACAAGTCCTCGACGACCTGGCGCGAGCTGGCGCCGAATCGCAAGACGCCGGGCAGCGATGCCGAGTGGAAATTGCTGCTGAAGGAATATCCGCAGCTGGTGCGCCGGCCGGTGGTGGTGCTGGACGATGGCACGATGTCGCAGGGTTTCAGTGACAACGGGTTCAAGAAGCTGTTCGGTATTTGATCTTGGTTCCCTCTCCCTCCGGGAAAGGGCTTGGGTGAGGGTGGCAATGAGCGACGTACTCCAACTCACGATCGATCTGATCGCGCGGCCCTCGGTCACGCCGGTCGATGCCGGCTGCCAGGCCTTGATCGGCGAACGCCTGCAACGCGCCGGTTTCGCCATCGAATCGCTGCGCTTCGGCGAGGTCGACAACCTGTGGGCGACGCACGGCGAGGGCGATGGCCCGGTGCTCGTGCTGCTGGGGCATACCGACGTGGTGCCGACCGGTCCGCGCGAAGCATGGGCGAGCGATCCGTTCCTGCCGGAGATCCGCGACGGCGTGCTGTACGGGCGCGGCGCGGCGGACATGAAGGGCAGCGTGGCGGCGTTCGTGGTCGCGCTGGAAGCCTTCGTGACCGCGCATCCGCGGCATCCCGGCAAGGTTGCCTTGTTGTTGACCTCGGACGAAGAGGGCGATGCGATCGACGGCGTGCGTCGCGTGGCCGACGTGTTCCGCGAACGCGGCGAGCGCATCGACTGGTGCATCACCGGCGAACCCTCGTCGAAGGATGCGCTCGGCGACCTGTTGCGGGTCGGCCGGCGCGGCACGCTGTCGGCCACGCTCACGGTGCGCGGCATCCAGGGGCACGTCGCCTACCCTGACAAGGCGCGCAATCCGATCCACCAGGCGATGCCGGCACTCGCCGAACTCGCGGCCAAAAGATGGGACGAGGGCCATGAAAGCTTCCCGCCGACCTCGCTGCAGATCAGCAACATCAACGCCGGCACCGGCGCGAACAACGTCATTCCGGGCGAGCTGCAAGCCTTGTTCAACCTGCGCTACAACCCGCACTGGAACGCCGCGCAACTGGAGTCCGAATGCGAGGCGGTGCTGCGCGCGCATGGCCTGGAATATTCGGTGCACTGGCATCGCGGTGGCGAGCCGTTCCACACGCCGGAAGGCGCATTGCGCATGGCCGCGCGCGACGTGCTCGCGAACTTCGCCGGTGGTGCGCTCCCGGAGGAAAGCACCGGCGGTGGCACGTCGGATGCGCGCTTCATCGCGCCGCTGGGCGCGCAGTGCATCGAGGTGGGTCCGGTCAACGCCAGCATCCACAAGGTCGACGAACACGTGCGCGTCGCCGACCTCGAACGCTTGCCCGATCTCTACCTGCGACTGATGGAGCGTCTGCTGGTCGAGTAAGTCAATCCGCTGCGGGCTGCATGCGCAGCGTGTGGCGCGCAGGTCCCGGCAGGAATGGCGACGGCTCGCCGCGCACCCATGCGGCGTGGCCCGCGCCCCAGAACGGCGACAGCGGATGCCCGCTCTGCCCACCGGGCATGTGCAGGATGCCGTCGGCTTCGTGACCGGGCGACACCACCATGCGTTGCGAGGCACCGAACGCCGGGCCCTGCACGCGCGGCATCGCGCCGTCGCCCGGCAATTGATCGGCCGGCATGCACAGCCAGCGCCTTCCAACCAAGGGGATCGCCGCAGCGAGCGGATGGCAGATCGCCGCGGTGTTGCGCTCGCCCCAGGTGCGTTGGGCCAGTGGTCCGTGTTCGAGGAGGTCATCGCGCACCTGCACGGCGGCGTCCTCGAACAGTGCGTCCCAGCTCGCATGGGGCGGCGGCAACAGGTGTGCCGGACGCTGGCTCGCCAGCGGCCAGGCGACGCCTTCCAGTTGCGGGAAATCGGGCATGACGAAGTCCGGGCCCAAAGCGTCTCGTGCCGGCGAGGTCAGTCCTTCGGCGATGCGTTTGTGCACTGCCAGTCGCCAGCCGCGGACGATGCGGAAGCTCACCGAATCGATGGACGCGCGCCCTTCCCAGCGCGCGGCGGCCGCTGCGAGATCGCGCAAGGCCGGTGTGCGCGCCGCGTTCGCACGCTCCAGCAACAGCGCATGCCATGGTTGCAACAACAACGCGCGATCATCCAGCTGTATCGCGAGCAGGTCGCGTTCGCCGACCCGTGCCTTCGCCTGCAGGCCATCGCGGATCTGCAGCGCGCGCGCACCCAGCGCATAGCCGCCATCGCCGACGCGGCGCAGGTCCTGGCCATCGAGGACGCGGCTGTTGGCGGTCCACAGACGGTCGACGGTGGGCGACCTCAACGTCGGGCTGGCTGCGGTCGAGGTCGACCATGCGGCGCAGGCCGGGCCACTCGCATCCACTGTCGACGCCAGCGTGCAGGCCTCGCCGCGTTGCGGCAGCGGTCCCAGCAATTGCCAGGCGATCTGGCCATTCGCATCGGCGAGCAACAGGTTCTGGGTTGGCGTCGCGGTGCGCCGCGCAATCGCCAGGGCCTGGTCGAGATCGCCGGCGATGGCGAATTCTCCGAGTCCCAGATTCACCGCGCCGGGCAGGTGCGCGGTCCAGCGCAGCGACAACACGCTGCCATCGGCTTCGCGATGCGCGACCGGACCCCATGCGGTTTCCTCCACGTCGAGGATGACCGGCGCGCCGCCGGCGACGTCGATGCGCTCGGCGCGGCGAGTGATGCGTGCGCAACCCGTTGCCGATGCCTGCGCAGCGCAAGGGGTCTGGAGTTTCCAGTCCTGGTAGTCGCCGTAGCTGTTGGTGAATCCCCACGCGATGTGGCCGTTGCTGCCGACCACCACCGCCGGCAGTCCGGGCAGGGTGACGCCCTGCACATCGACACGTCCGCCCGCTGCGGCGGCGTCCGGGTAGCGCAAGCGCGCACGGAACCAGATGTTCGGCGCGCGCAGGCCCAGATGCATGTCGTCGGCCAGGATCGCACGGCCGTCCGCAGTCAGTGCGCCGGACACCGCGAAATTGTTGCTGCCCGGCGTGCCGGGTGATTCGGGAACTGCGGGCGATGCAGCGCTTGCCGGCAATGTGCGCAGGTCGAGCACGTCCGGCGCGGGCAACACCGCATTGCCGCGCGTCTCGCCTTGCAGTGGCGCATCCCAGCGGCTGCCGTCGTGCGCCAGCAAGTCGAAGAGGGCCGGTGGCAAGTGCGGACGCATCCGCCACAGTGCCAGTTCGCGCGCGTTGTCGCCGCCCTGCAGGTCGAAGTACATCGCATGGCCGACCAGCGGCGAGTCCTCGACGCGCCAAGGAGCCGGCTGTTTTCGCAGCAGCAGATAGGCCCACGGCCGCACGCGCAGCGCGGCCAGACCGGCGTTGACGCCATCGGTGTAGGCCTGCAACTGACTGCGTTTCGGTCCGGCGATGGCATCCATGTCGCGGCTGACCCGCGCGCGCATGCGATGCAGGCGATGGCGCTTGTCGTTCTCCACCGCGATCTCGCCGAACAGTGCGGCCAGCTCGCCGGCAGCGTTGCGGCGCAGCAGGTCCATCTCGAAGTAGCGCTCCTGCGCGTGCACGTAGCCGAGCGCGCGCAGGGCGTCGTGTTCGTTGGCGGCATCGATGGTGACGGTGCCGTTGGCGTCGCGCGTTACCGATACCGGCGCCGACAATCCCGGCAAGGCAAGCGTGCCTTCGAGCGTGGGCAGGCTGCCGCGCAGCAGCCAGGTGGCGAGCAGGGCGAGCGTCGCGAGCAACACCAACAGGGCGAGTGCGCCACGCCTGAGCCATCTGGACATCGGGTTCCCCGCGGTGGTGGTCTGATCGCGGATCGTATTCGTTACAGGCGAAAACGTCGCTTGTCAGCGGCCGGGCGGTGGTGCAGGATCGGCCCATGACCTCGCTGCGCGCCAACGACAATCGCCTGAATAATCGACCCGGACGGGCCGGCGGCTAGCGCGCGACACACGCACAACCCCCTGAGCCCGTACTGCGAAGTGCGGGTTTTTTTTGTTTTCGAGAATCCTGAGGAACCACCCATGTGCTCGATCTTCGGCATCTTCGGGCTCCAGCCCGGCGACGACATCCAGGCCCTGCGACGACAGTCGCTGGATTGCTCGCAGCGGCAGCGCCATCGCGGCCCGGACTGGAGCGGCGTGTACCTGGGCGAGGGCGCGATCCTGGTGCACGAGCGCCTGGCCATCGTCGATCCGGCCGGCGGTTCGCAGCCGTTGCTGTCCGCGGACAAGCAGTTGGCGTTGGCGGTCAACGGCGAGATCTACAACCACACCCAGCTCAAGGGTGAACTGACCCGCGACTATGCCTTCCAGACCGAGTCGGACTGCGAGGTGATCAACGCGCTGTACCTGGAGGACGAACCGGCCAGCTTCCTCAATCGGCTCAATGGCATCTTCGCCTTCGCGTTGTGGGATGCGGCGAAGGGGCGCGCGCTCATTGCCCGCGACCCGTTGGGCGTGTGCCCGCTGTACTGGGGGCACGACAAGGAAGGTCGCCTGCGGGTGGCCTCGGAAATGAAATCGCTGGTGGATGAGTGCGCCGATGTCGCGCAGTTCCCGCCCGGCCACTGGTACGACACCGCGACCGGCGAACTGACGAAGTATTACGAGCGCCCGTGGCGCGACTACGACGCGGTGGATGGCGTTAATGTGTCGCTGCAGGAATTGCGCGAAGCCTTCGAGGCCGCGGTGCATCGCCAGCTGATGACCGACGTCCCGTATGGCGTGCTGCTCTCCGGTGGCTTGGATTCGTCGCTGGTCGCGGCCGTCGCCGCGCGCTATGCGCGCCATCGCATCGAGGACGGCGACAAGACCGAGGCCTGGTGGCCGCGCCTGCACAGTTTCGCGATCGGCCTGAAGGGTTCGCCGGATCTCGCCGCAGCGGAGATCGCGGCAGCGGCACTGGGCACCGTGCACCACGGGTTCGAGTACACCTTCGAGGAAGGCCTGGACGCGCTGCCGGAAGTAATCCGCCACGTCGAAACCTACGACGTCACCACCATCCGCGCGTCCACGCCGATGTTCCTGCTTGCGCGGCGGATCAAGGCGATGGGGGTAAAGATGGTGCTGTCCGGCGAGGGCAGCGACGAGATCTTCGGCGGCTACCTGTACTTCCACAAGGCGCCGAACGCACGCGAGTTCCACGAGGAACTGATCCGCAAGCTCGACGCCCTCCATAACTACGACTGCCTGCGCGCCAACAAGTCGATGATGGCCTGGGGCGTGGAGCCGCGCGTGCCGTTCCTGGACCGCGAATTCCTGGACGTGGCGATGCGCATCGACGCCAAGTGGAAGATGGTGGACAAGACTCGCAGCGACGCGCAGCGGATGGAGAAGGGCATCCTGCGCCAGGCTTTCGACGGCCAGCTGCCCGAATCGATCCTGTGGCGGCAGAAGGAGCAATTCAGCGACGGCGTCGGCTATGGCTGGATCGACGGGCTGAAGGCGCATGCCGAGGCGCAGGTCAGCGACCGCGAACTCGCCGCCGCAGACAAGCGCTTCCCGTTCAACCCGCCGCAGACCAAGGAAGCCTATTTCTACCGCAGCGTGTTCGAGCGTTTCTATCCGACGCCGGCGGCGGCGGAAACCGTGCCGGGCGGAAAGTCGATCGCGTGTTCATCGCCGGCGGCGATCGCCTGGGATGCGAGCTTCGCCACGATGGCGGATCCGTCCGGTCGCGCGGTGGCGGGCGTGCATGAGCAGGCGGTGGCGGCCATCTGATCGGCTCGGGCTTGCATGCCTTCAGGGTGTGCAGGCTACGCGTTTGAACAGGCCGGTCGGCATCGCTTCGCGTTCCGGCAGCGCGGTGTCCGCATGTTCCGGCAGCCCGTACCAGAGCATGCTGCCGAGTTCCGGAACGAACAACCATACGGGTGCCTGGGTGTGCGCCTGTGGCGGATCCACCTGCATGGTCATGTCGCTGGCGAACGCATGGAAGGCGGGCAGTGGCGTGTCCATGCCGGTAGCGGCATCGCCCGCGAACGGCAACAGGCGGGTGGTGGCGTAGCCGTTGGATACGGTGAACGCGAAGAGATGTTGTGCGCGCGGCGTATGCAGGCGCAATTGCAGGTCCGATGCGGTATCCGGTCGCGTGGCGACCTCCAGGTCGATCCGGAAAGCGGGGTCGGACTGCAGCGCGTAGCGTGCGCCCGCGGCGCGGCATCGCTCTGAGATCACGCCCGAATCGTCGGCGCGTACCGCTCCGGGCAGCGCGGCGGATGCGGCCAGCAACCAGCACAGCGGGCGCTTCATGGCCTGGATTGCCTGCGTGCTGTCGTGGATTTGCGCAGATCGCGCGCCGCAACGCGGAACAGATGAAGGCCGGCTGCGGCCAATGCCAGCCCGGCGGCGAACGTCATCCAGGTCCACGGTGAACCACCGCGTTCGATGACGGACTCCTGCGGCGACGCCGGATTCACGTGGATGTCGTGTTCGCTGCCCAGCGGGTACTGCGTTTGCAGCCATGCCCGGGAGCCTTCCCGGTCGCTGCTGGACAGGGAACGGAAGGCGATGCGATGACCGCGATGCAGATGTCCGCTGAAGCGATACTCGTATGCCAGATCCGGACGCCAGGCCGGCTTGGTGGAACGCGGTTGCATCACTTCACGCAGGTCGCTGCGGACGATCTTTGCAGGCAACCGCTGCCAATCGCGCGCCTGCAGCGCACGCGCGCCGTCGAACGCATGCACCCACGCCAGCAACACGCCCAGCAAGGTGAGCCCCGTTGCAAACGGCAGCATGCCCATCGCAACAGGATCACGGCTACCGGCCATGCGCCGGATGATGGCCTGGGGCAACAGCATCGCCACCAGTCCGATGCCGATGAGCCACATCGGAATCGTCACGGCCAGCATCGACAAGCCTGCGAATGGGCCGATCGGGGTCATTCGGAAGCGCGTACGCAGCGGATGCGCATGCCGAAGGCAACCGGGGCCCGCTCTGCAACGACGACTTGCACGGGCGTTCCGGTCTCGAAATCGATGCCGGTCGCATCGTCGTCGGTCCGCGTCGATGACCAGTACCGATAGCGGATCTTGCCGCCCGATTGCACGATGCTCAGGTAGCCCATGGGGTCGGCGGCGTCCTTGTCGGGATCGGCGAATCCGCCGATTGCCGCGCGATGTCGATGAAGCAATGCAAGCTCGCTGGCATCCGGCAGGCGCCAGTCGTCGCGGCCGTGCAGGGTCGCTTCGTCGCACCATGCGATGGCCTCCTGCCAGGGCATTTGCCGAGGCGCATCGCCCGCGGCCGCCACCAGCGCCACGCCATCGCGGACACCGACGTCGCGACTGCCGTCGGGCCTTGCTTTCCCGGCTTTGCTTGCGGCCAGCAGTGCCGGGCTGGCGAGTACCAGCAGCAAGATCGCAGGCAGGGCGAACTGGCGCATCGATGTTTCCTGGCAAGGGCCATGCGCAGCGTCGAGCATGAGACCGCTCGCCCGCCATCCCTCATCCACGGGATGGAAGTGCCGGCGATGCCCGATCAGCATCGGGCGATCGGATTCGGAGGGGCTTGCGATGGCGATGATCGAATGGGTCGGGCGCATGGCGCTCGCCGGGTTGCTGCTGAGCTTCAGCGCGACGGTCGCTGGGCAGGACCAGATCGACGAGAGCGGGCCGGCCAAGCGCGAACTGAGTGGCGCCAAGCGCACGGGCGAGGCGTTGTGGCCGGTGCCGCCGCAGGCGCAGTGGGGGCAGGTGATCACCCAGAAGGGCAGCAATGTCTGGAAAGACGCGGTTTTCACCGATCCGAAGGGGCGTTGGCAGATCGTCTATCCGTCCACCATGACGGAGCCTTATGGCGATGGCCGGACCAGGATGTATCGCTATCCGGGGCAGCCGCACATCAGTTGCGGTAGCAGCGTGATCGGCAGGGTCTTCGACGATCTGGGCGAGGGTGCGCCGGTGCTGGCACCGCGGGTTCTCGGCGAGCGCCGGGATGCGTTGGTCCAGAAGGTGCGCGAGCCATCGGCTCCGCTGGCCAATGTCCGCATGGTCGAGTTGCCGGGTCCGGCAGGCATGGCCGGCACGCCGGTGCAGGCGATCATGTTCGACCAGCGGGGCAAGCTGCTGGAAGCGCTGGGGGTCGAGCGCGACGTCGTGGCACGCCACCTCCTGGTGAGCGATGGAGACGACCTGTTGCATGTCTTCTGCACGGCGCATCCGGGCCAGAAAAGTTGGGTGGAGAAGCATGTGCCGCAGGCGCTGCGTCTGACCGGACTGGCGCGGGAGCAGGACTGATGGGTGCCGGTGGTGGGCGATGCCTGCTCGCGCTGATGACGCTGGCAATGACCGACACGACATCGGCGCAGCCCGCCGAAAACACGGAATCGCTTGCGATCCGCAGCATGAACATCTGTCTGGCATCTGCGGCGGGTGGCGATCTCCACCGGCTCGCCACGGCCCAGGCGTATCAGGCCTACCTGCATACCTACTCGCGGCGCATCGGCGATCGCTGGACGTTCTTCCGTGCGTTTCCGATCCAGGTCGACCAAAAAGGCGAGCAGGGATACTCCTGCCGGATGACGGTAATGCGCCCGCGCCCGCAGGGCAGCGACCCGGTCACGTTCAGCCAGCCCGGCCCGGTGTTCGGCGATGTCGAACACGTCATGGAGCGGCTCACCAGCGGTCCGCTCGCATTCGGCAACCCGTTCCGCGTGACCTACCTGCGGGAAGTCCACCCCGATCGCCCGGGACATCGGCGCACCCAACTGCAGCGGCTGACCGGGAACATCATCGAAATCCTGTATCTCGAGGAAAGCCACTTCGCCTTCGAGATGTTCTACGCCCGCGGGCCCAGGGGGAAAATCGGCCGCGCGGAAATGATCGACGCTGCAACGGATCCGGCGATCAATGCCTCGATCCACCAGCAGATCACGTGGGAAGCCCGCACCGACTACTGCGCCCGGCGGAACGGTGGCTGTCCACCCGCGCAGCGGGAGAAGCGGACCGCCGCGCGGTCATCCTCGTCGTCGGGAGGCGTGTTCCTGCAGGGCAGTGGTCCCGGCGCGCGTGCGCTGTCGTCGCTGGAGCAGGATTACTACGCGGGCAAGGGATACGTGACCGTTCCGCGTCAATGAGCCGGTGGCGGTGGCGAACACCTTGAACCGCTGGATGCCGGACATGCCGGATGTCCGGCAAAAAGGGCCATCCGTGGCCCATGTGCTGCAAAGACGTGCTGTTACTTAGCGAGTTCTACAGCGGAACCTGGTACCTACTCCCGCTGCCTGACACGTTACGGCTTCGTTAAAGGGAAGGCCATCCCGCAAATGGGGGATGGCCTTTCGCTTGGGACGAACGGGATAGACCGCGTGGACTAGCGGCCCGGCGAGACCAGGCCCATGCGTGCGGCTTCCAGGGTGGCCTCTGCGCGGCTGTTGACCTTGAGCTTGCGGTAAATGTGTTTCAGGTGATCGGACACCGTGTGCCGGCTGATCTGCAGCCGTTCGGCCAGCTCGGGCAGGCGGCAGCCCTTGCTGACCAACACCAAGACCTCACGCTCGCGCGCGGTCAGCTGTTCGGCATCGGCATGCATCGGCTCGGGGGGCGCATTGAATACCCGCAAGAGGCGCTGCGCGATCGACGGCGACAGCGGCGGTTCACCACGCAGGATGCCGTCCAGCGCCGCGGCAAGTTTTTCCTCGGGCTGGTCCTTCAGCAGGTAACCGTGGGCACCCGCGCGCAGGGCGGGGAACACGTGGCCGTCGTCGCCGAACAGGGTGGTGACCACGATGGTGCAACCGGGCTGGCGTTGCGCCAGCGCCTGGATGAGCGTGGTGCCGTTGCCGTCGGGCAGGCCGAGGTCGACCAGGGCGAGGTCGGCGACGAAGCCGGTATCCAGCAGGCGCAGTCCCTCGCCCAATGTCGCCGCATGCGCAACGTCCACGCCCGGGAATCGCTCGCGCAGCAGCGTAGCCAGCCACGCGGCGACATCGGGCAGATCTTCAAGCAACAACGCGCGCGCAGGCATGGCAGTCATCGATGCATGCTGCCTTGACCATCGCCTGGCGTGGATCCCGCAGCTGCGGGGGCGTCCACATGCGGCAGCGGGAAGCGCAGCAAAACCTTGGTCCCGCCCAGCGTGCCGGCCTGCCAGCTGATATTGCCCTGCAGTTCGCCGGCGCGGGATTGCATGCTGCGGGTGCCACGGCCTTCGCCGATGCGGGCGGGGTCGAAATGGCCGTCGTCGGTGACCTCGAAGAACAGGTCGTTGCCGACCCGGCCCACCACCACGCGCATGCGCGCGACCGGTGCGTGGCGCATCGCGTTGGTGACCGATTCGCGGCCGATGCGGAACAGGTGCATGCCCTGCGCGCGATGCAGCGGCGGATCCGGCAGGTCGTCGGCCTGCCGCCAGTCGAGTTCGATGTCGCGACTGAGCAGGCGCTGTTCGGTTTCCTCGCGCAGCTGCGCCAGCACTTCCAGCAGGGTGCCCTCGATGCCGCGGTCGCGGGCCAGGATCGCGCGCAGGTCCTGCAGGATCTCGCGGACCAGTTGCTGCTGCGCGGGCTCGTGCACGCGGTGCAGCAAGGTCAGCAGGCGGCTGCCGATGTCGTCGTGCAGGTCGTCGTAGATGCGCCGGCGTTCCGCGTCGATCGCATGCGCGATCGCCAGCTCTTTCTGCAGTTCCGCAAGCGCGGGTCCGCCCGAGGCGGATTCCGTGGTCGGCGCTTCGCGGCCGAGCAGGCGACGCCAGCCACTCATGCGGCAACGCGCCTGCAGGCGACGACGTCAACGCCGGCGCGGCCGGGCATGGCATGCAGGGCGGTCATGGCGATGGGAAATCTCCGTGGCGTTGCCCCGGAGTTTAAGCCGTGTCATGTCGACAGGCTGCGACAGCCAAGCGCCTCCAGCACCCCATGCATCACCGGCAACTGCATCAGCCACGGCGCGGCGATCGTCAGCAGGCCCGACGCGATCACCAGCAGGCCGGCGCCGGTGCGCCACGGCCCGCGTTGCAGGCGCTGGCCGAAGCGCGCGCCGGCCCAGGTCAACGGCACCATCACCGGCAGCGTGCCCAGCCCGAACGCGGCCATGGTCAACGCACCGTGCGTGGCGCTGGCCTGCAGCCATGCCGCGGCCAGCAACGTGGTGCTGAGCCCGCACGGCATCCAGCCCCAGAGCATGCCCGCCAGCACCCGCTTGCCGGCGGTGTCGGCGGGCAGCAGGCGCCGCTGCAGCGGCCGCAGGCACGACCACAGGCGCGCGCCGGGACCACCGGCGAAGCGCGGCAGGCGACCACGCTGGTCGAGCAGGCGCAGGCCGGCCAGCACCAGCACGATTCCGACCGCCGCACGCATCGCGAGGCCGAGCGTCGGCACCCGGGCGATGCCGAGCAGGCCGCCACCGATGCCTCCGACGATCGCGCCGGCCAGCACATAACCCGTGACGCGGCCGAGGTTCGGCTGCAGTGCGGCCCACCAGCCGCGCGAGCCCACCGACAAGCCGGTGGCGATGCCGCCGCACATCGCCGCGCAATGCGCACCGCCGAGCAATCCGGTCAGCAGCGCCGCACCCAGGACCATCAGGTCAACCGGCATCGTCGTCTTCGTTCGCGGGCGCGCGGGGAGGTGTCGGGTCGTCCTGCAGGATGTCGATGGCGGGCGTGTCGAGGTCATCGAACTGGCCGCGCTTCACCGCCCATGCGAAGGCCCACAACGCAGCGACCAGCAGCACCAGGCTGAGCGGGATCAGGATCAGCAGCGCGTTCACGGCGCCGGCACCCGCGCCAGCCGCAATGCATTGGCAGTCACCAGCAGCGAGGACAGTGCCATCCCCAACGCGGCCTGCCAGGGCGAGACCATGCCCAGCGCCGCCGCCGGCAACGCCAGCAGGTTGTAGGCCAGCGCCCACGCCAGGTTCTGGCGGATCACCGCGCGGGTGCGGCGGGCCAGCACGATCGCCTGCGGGACACGCAACAGATCGGGTGCGGCCAGCACCAGGTCGGCAGCGCGTGCGGCCAGCGCATTGCCATCGCCCAGCGCGAACGAGACATCCGCACCCGCCAGCACCGGGCCGTCGTTGATGCCGTCGCCGACCATGGCCACCGCGCGGCCCTGCGCCTGGAGGTCGCGCACACGGGCAAGTTTTTCTTCAGGCGACATCCGCGCCTGCGCGCTCGCGATGCCGACGGCGCTTGCAAAACGCATCACCGCGGCGTCGCCATCGCCGCTGGCGAGTTCGCTGGCGATGCCGAGCCTGCGCAGGGCGTCGAGCGTGGGGACGGCATCGGTGCGCGCGGATTCGTCGAACGAAAAGCGCGCGCTGGCAATGTCGCCATCGCCGAGCCAGATCGAACCGTCGTCGGCCTGGGCGGCGGCGAAGCCGGCGCGACCGATCCGCCAGCGGCGGCCATCGACCACGCCTTCGATGCCGGCACCCGGATGCTCGATCACGCCGGTGGCCGTCGCGTCGGCCACCGTCAATGCGGCATGGAAAGCGGCGGCCAGCGGATGCGCACTGTCGCGTTCCAGCGCGGCGGCGATGCGCAACGCTTCGGTATCGTCCATTTCGCCGAAGGATTCGACGCGGAGCTGGCCGCCGGGAAGACTGAGTGTGCCGGTCTTGTCGAACACCACTGTGTCGATGCGCGCCAGCCGTGCCAGCGCATCCGTGCGCAGCGGCAACACGCCCAATCCGGCCAGCGCGCCATTGGAAGCGGCCAGGGCCGCCGGCACGGCAAGCGAGAGTGCGCACGGGCAGCACACCACCAGCAACGCCAGCGCGACTTCGAACGCACGCGCTGGATCATGCAGCCGCCAGGCGATGTACACCGCGATGGTAGCCAGCGCCAATGCCAGCACGAACCAACGCGCAATCCGGTCCGCAGCCTGCGCCAACGGTGGCCGGTGCGCTTGCGCCTGTTCGATCAGCGCCGCCAGCTGCGACAGCCGCGTCTGCGTGCCGACCGCGACGAGGCGCAGGCGGGCGGCCTGCGCGCCGCACAGTGAGCCGGCGAAGACCGCATCGCCTGGCTGCTTGGGCACCGGACGCGCCTCGCCGGTCAGCAAGGCCTCGGCGAAGCTGGCATCGGCATCGAGCAGCAACGCATCGGCGGGCACCGGTTCGCCGGGGGCAACGCGGACGATGTCGCCGGCGCGCAGCGCGCCGACCGCGACCGCCTCGCGCTGGCCATCGGCGGTCTCGCGGCTGGCGAAGGCGGGACGCGCGCGTGCGAGCGCATCGACCTGCGCGCTGGCGGTGGCGCGCACGCGTTGTTCCAGCAGGCGCGCGACCAGCAGCAGGAACACGAACATCACCGCGGCGTCGTACCAGACCTGCGGACCGCCACGCACGGTTTCGGCCACGCTGCCGGCCCAGGCCAGCAGGGTGGAGCCGGCGATCAACGTGTCCATGCCCGGCGCGCGGTGGCGCAACTCGCGCGCGGCCCCGTCGATGAACGGCCAGCCCGCGTAGAACACCACCGGCGTGGAGACCAGGAAGGCGATCCAGCGCAGGAAATCGCGCATCGGCAGCGACATCTGTTGCGCGGTATCGAGGTACAGCGCTTCGGCGAACATCATCGCCTGCATGCTGCCCAGCGCGGCGATGCCGATCCGCAGCAGCCAGCGGTTGCGATCGCGCCGGCGCGCGCGTTCCTGCACGGCGCCGGCCGCCAGGAACGGCCGATAGCCCAGCGACTGCAAGCGCCGCAGCGGTCGCGACAACGGCGTCAACGCCGGATCCCAGGCGATGCGGATGCGACCGGTCACCGCATTGGCGCTGACCTCGGTGACACCGGGCTCGCGCGACAACGCGCGGTCGATCAGCCAGGCGCAGGCGGCGCAGCGCATGCCATCGGTAAGCAGAGTGATCTCGCGGCCGCCATCGTCGATGGCGCGCGCGTGTTCGGCCTGCACTTCCTCGCGATCCCACAACGCCAGCGCGCTGTCGTCCTCATCGATGCGGGTGCCGGGACGTTCGCGCAAACGGTAATAGGCCTCGAGGTCGGCGTCCTCGATCCATTGCGCGGCCGCAGCGCAGCCATCGCAGCAGAACCGGCGCTGCGTGCCTTCGAGCAGGCGCATCGATGGCGAAGCGGGAAGCCCTTCACCGCAATGGAAGCACGTGGTGTCGGCCACGCCCGCGCGCGCGCCGCCGGACATCGCCGCCACGATGGCATTCATCCCGGCGCGACCGGCTGCAGGCGCGCACTCAACTGGCCGCGTGGCAACCGTCCCTGCAGCCGCCAGTGGCCATCCTGCGGTGCCAGCTCCAGCTTCCAGTCATGCGCCAGGTCGAGTTCGAGCGGTGCGCGCCAGCCGCTTGCCGTTGGCTGCATCGTGACTTCTTGATCGAGGTCGGCGCGGGTCGGGTGACGCAGGGCGAGCTTGAGCGGCGTGGCGGTGTCGAAGCCGGCATGCAGCGGCAGCACTTCCAGTGCCTTGCCATCGATCCGCAGCAAGGCAGCCAGTCGCAGGCGTGACGCGGCCTCGTCCGGACCGAGATCCGCCACCTGGATCTGTGCGGTGCGCTTCACCGCGGGATCCACGCTGTCGGTGCTGCCCGGGCCGGCGGCGATGAACAGCATCCACACCAGCGCCACCACCGCGACCGCGGGAATGCCGAACACCAGCCACACCAGGGGTTCGCGCCAGGCGGGTCGCGGCATGTTCGTGTCGTTCATTCCATCGGTCCGAAGAAACTGCTGTCGACGCTGCGGGTGGTCGCGCGGTCCTGCGTGCGCACGCTGATGCGCAGGTCATGGCGTCCGGTGGTGCCGCGCGGGGCGACCAGGGTCAGCGGCAACGAGGCCACCGCGCCGGCGGCGACGTCGACCTCGTTTGCCTCGCGCAGCTGCAGCGTCGGCAGGTCGGTGGCGGCGATGTCGATGATGTAGCGCTGCAGCTGGTCGGTCTTGTTCACCAGCTTGAGGGTATAGCCGTTCTCGATGCCGTCCCCGGTCTCGCGATACAGCGCGTTGCGATCGCGCAGTACCTCAGCGATCAGCGGGCTGCGATTGGCCACGCCGACGCCCCAGCCGATCATCAGTGCCAGCAGGATCGTTCCGTACACGAGGATGCGCGGGCGCAGCACGCGGGTCGGCTTGCCGTCGATCGCGTTCTGCGTCGAATAGCGGATCAGGCCCTTGGGGTAGCCGACCTTGAGCATCACTTCGTCGCAGGCGTCGATGCAGGCACCGCAGGCGATGCATTCGTATTGCAGGCCGTTGCGGATGTCGATGCCGGTCGGGCAGACCTGCACGCACAAGGTGCAGTCGATGCAGTCGCCGAGCTCGTCGGGCGCGAACTTGGGCAGCGGCGCGGCCTCGATGCCGCCATCGAAGGTGATGGTGGACGCCGCATGCGCCTGCAGGCTGGCGGCACTTGGATGGCGGTTGGCGCGGAACACGTAGTCGTTGGCGGTGGCCACGTCGAGCAGGCCGCGTGCGCGTTCCAGCACGCTGGCCAGGCCGCGCTTGCGCGGACCGCGCGGCTCGCCACGCATCGGGTCGTAGGCGATGATCAGGGTGTTGCGGTCGAACATCGCGCTCTGGAAGCGCGCATACGGGCACATGTACTTGCACACCTGTTCGCGCAGGAAGCCGGCATTGCCCCACGTCGCCAGCGCATAGAACAACACCCAGAACGTTTCCCAGCCGCCCCATTCGAACGGCGAGAGGCGCGCGCCGAGGTCGCGGATCGGAGTGAAGAAGCCGACGAAGGTAAAGCCGGTCCACAGTGCGAACAGCAGCCAGACCAGGTGCTTGCCACCCTTGCGCAGGATCTTGTTGCGGTTCCATGGGCCGGCATCGAGTTTCATCCGCTTGTGGCGGTCGCCCTCGATGGCGCTTTCCATCCACAGGAACACCTCCGTCCAGACCGTCTGCGGGCAGGCATACCCGCACCACAGGCGGCCGGCAAGGGCAGTGAAGAAGAACAGCACCAGCGCGGCGATCATCAGCAGCATCGCCAGGAACACGAAATCCTGCGGCCAGAAGGTGATCGCGAACACGTGGAACTTGCGCGCCGGCAGATCGAACAGCACCGCCTGCCGGCCATCCCAGGACATCCACGGGAACAGGTAGAACATGCCCAGCAGCCAGAACACCGCGGCCACGCGCAGGCGGTTCAGCGGGCCGGAGACATCACGCGGGTAGACCTTGCGTTCGCTGACGTAGGCGGAGCCGCCCGCGTCGAGGACCTCAATGGGGATTTGCCTGTTTCCCATGGTGTTACTGCGGCGGCAGCGGCCGGTTGAAGCGGCTGGCCGGGCGCAGCAGGATCCAGGTGAACAGGCTGGACGACGCGGTGGCCAGCCAGAACATGAAGAAGCCGATCGAGTAGCCCAGGCCGCGGCTGATCGGGATGTCGGGGAAGGTCATGTCGCGCAGGGTCAGCGGGTCGACGAAGGCGAAGAACACCATCGTCGCCACACCGGCGGCGAAGAAGCTCGGCCACAGGATCGCACCGACCCGCTGCGCCATCGGCCGCGGCGGGTGGTCGAAGCGCGGGCTGGTGAAGTCAGTCATGATCAGATCCGGCTCATTCGGCCTTGCCGCCGCTGGCGCTGTGCGACAGCGACCAGACATAAGCCGCGGCCAGGCGCGCGCGGGTTTCGCCGAGCAACGCGCGGTGCGCCGGCATGATCCCGTGGTGACCGTTGGCGATGCCCTCACGCAGTGCCTCGCGGCTGTCGCCGTACATCCAGTAATCGTCGGTCAGGTCGGGTGCGCCCAGGGCCTGGTTGCCCTTGCCATCCACGCCGTGGCAGGCCACGCAAACGCCTTCGTACAGGGTCTTGCCGCGCGCCGCCGCGAAGTCGCCGCGTGCATTGCCACTGGCGTCGCCGAGTGCGCGCACATGGGCAATCACGTAATCGGTCGCGTCCGCACCGGCCATGCCTCCCAGGATCTTGCCCCACGGCGGCATCACACCCTCGCGGCCGTCCAGCACGGACTGCAGCACCTGCTCCGGGCTGCCGCCCCAGTGCCAGACATCGTCGGTGAGGTCGGGATAACCGATCGCGCCCTTGCCGGACGAGCCGTGGCAGGTGGCGCAGGTGTTGCCGAAGATCGAACTCCCCAGCTTGACCGCCTGCGGGTTGCGCGCGAGCACATCGATCGGCTGGCCCTGGTACGGGGCGAAGGTCTTCTCCAGCGTGGCGGTGGCCCTGGCCGCATCGCGATCATGCTCGACCTGCGAGGTCCACTTGCCGACACCGGCGAAATTTCCGAAGCCCGGGTACCAGACCAGGTAGCCGATCGCGAACACGATGGTCAGGTAGAACATGTTGATCCACCAGCGCGGCAGCGGCTTGTTGTACTCGGTGAGGTCGCCATCCCAGACATGGCTGGTGTCTTCCGGCTTGGGATCGCCGGGACGGCGGCGCGCGGTCCACCACAGCAGCCACACGCAACCGACGATGTTCAAGGTGACCAGCGCGATCACGTACCACGACCATCCCGCGGTCATGGCGCGTTCTCCTGGTGGACATCGGACTCCAGCGGCAACCGCGCCGCTTCATCGAAATCACGCGTGCGCCGCGGGCTCCAGGCCCAGGCCCAGCCGGCCAGGAACAGCAACAGCAGGATCGTGGTGATGATGCCGGACAGCATGCTTACTCTCCCCTCGGCGCGTGGCGGCCCAGGCCTTGCAGGTAGGCGACCACCGCGTCCATTTCGGTCTTGCCGTCGACGGCCGCCGGTGCGGCGGCGATCTCGGCGTCGGTGTACGGATCACCCAGTCGCTTGAGCGCGCGCATGTGCGATTGCACGGTGTCGCCATCCACCGCGTTCTTCGACAGCCACGGAAAACTCGGCATGTTCGATTCCGGCACCACGTCGCGCGGGTCGTTCAAGTGCACGCGATGCCACGCGTCCGAATAGCGGCCACCCACGCGGGCCAGGTCCGGCCCGGTGCGCTTGCTGCCCCACTGGAACGGGCGGTCGTAGACGGATTCGCCGGCCAGCGAATAGTGGCCGTAGCGCTCGGTCTCGAAGCGCAGGGTGCGGACCATCTGCGAGTGGCAGTTGTAGCAACCTTCGCGGACATAGATATCGCGGCCGGCCAGCTCCAGCGCGGGGTAGGGCTTGACGCCGGGCAGCGGTTGCACGGCCTCGGCCTGGTACATCAGCGGAACGATCTCGGCGAGGCCGCCAAAGGACACCGCCACGGCGATGAACACCGCCAGCAGGCCGACGTTCTTCTCGATCTTCTCGTGCGCGTTCGGGGTCTTCTGATCCTGGCTCATGGCGTCGGTTCCTCAGGCGCGCGCGTCGGCGGCATCGGGCGGCAGCAGCGGCTGGTCGGCCGGCGTACCCGCATGGCGATAGGTCTGGTAGACATTCCACGCCATCAGCAGCATCCCGCTGAGCACCAGCAGCCCCCGAACAGGCGGCCCAGGTAATAGGGATACGTGGCGTTGAGCGACTCGACGAAGGTGTAGGTCAGGGTGCCGTCGGCGTTGGTCGCGCGCCACATCAGGCCCTGCATGATCCCGGCGATCCACATCGCGGCGATGTAGAACACCACGCCCAGCGTATGCACCCAGAAGTGGGTGTCGATCAGCTTGACCGAATGCATCGTCTCGCGGCCCAGCAGCTTCGGCAGCAGCGCGTAGATCGAGCCGATCGAGATCATCGCTACCCAGCCCAGCGCGCCGGCATGCACGTGGCCCACGGTCCAGTCGGTGTAGTGCGACAGCGAGTTGACCGTCTTGATCGACATCATCGGTCCCTCGAAGGTCGCGATCATGTAGAAGCTCAGCGCGACGATCAGGAACTTGAGGATCGGGTCGGTGCGCAACTTGTGCCAGACGCCGGACAAGGTGAGGATGCCGTTGATCGCACCGCCCCAACTGGGGGCGAGCAGGATCAGCGAGAACACCATGCCCACCGACTGAGCCCAGTCGGGCAGGGCGGTGTACTGCAGGTGGTGCGGCCCGGCCCACATGTAGACCGCGATCAGCGCCCAGAAGTGCACGATCGAAAGCCGGTAGGAGTAGATCGGGCGTCCGGCCTGCTTCGGCACGTAGTAGTACATCATCCCGAGGAAGCCGGCGGTCAGGAAGAAGCCCACCGCGTTGTGGCCGTACCACCACTGCACCATCGCGTCCACGGCGCCGCTGTAGGCGGAGTACGACTTCATCCCGCCGGCCGGCATCGCGATGTTGTTGACGATGTGCAGCAGCGCGATGGTGAGGATGTACGCGCCGAAGAACCAGTTCGCCACGTAGATGTGCCTGACCTTGCGCTTGGCGATGGTGCCGAAGAAGAGCACCGCGTAGGCCACCCACACCACCGCGATGAGGATGTCGATCGGCCATTCCAGCTCGGCGTACTCCTTGCCCTGGGTGAAGCCCAGCGGCAGGCTGACCGCGGCCGCGACGATCACCGCCTGCCAGCCCCAGAACACGAACGCAGCGAGCTTGTCGGAGATCACCCGGACGTGGCACGTGCGCTGGACCACGTGGAGGCTGGTCGCGAACAGCGCGCAGCCGCCGAACGCGAAGATCACCGCGTTGGTGTGCAACGGCCGCAGGCGGCCGTAGCCGAGCCATGGAATCCCTTCGCCGAGGGTGGGCCAGTAAAGCTGGGCGGCGATGATGACGCCCACCAGCATGCCCACGATGCCCCAGACCACGGTCATCACCGCGAACTGGCGCACCACCTTGTCGTTGTATGTCCCGCTGGTCGCCTGCATGGGGCCTCCGTTGCTTGGCGCGCATGGTACGGAAACGCGCCAGGGCCCCACTTGATCCAGGTCAATACACCCCCGCCGCGCGCGTGGCGAGACAATCCGGGGCCGTATCGACGATAATGCCCGCACGGCCGCGCACCTGCCGCGGCGATGCGAGACATGCGCAGCCCCATACCCCTCGACCTGGTCCGCCTCCGCCGCAGTTGCGCGGACTGCTCGCTCAGGGAACTGTGCCTGCCCGCGGGCGTGGATCGCGACGACATGGGCCGCCTCGACACCATGGTGCAGCGTCGCCGGTCGCTGGGGCGCGGCGACAGCCTGTTCCGGACGGGAGACCCCCTGCACGCCGTCTACGTGGCGACCAACGGGGCGTTCAAGACAGTGGTCGTGAACGAAGCCGGCGAGGAACACGTGCTCGGCTTCCACCTGCCCGGCGAACTGTTCGGCCTGGACGCGATCGGCAGCGGCAGGCACCGTTGCCAGGCGGTCGCGCTGGGCGAGGCCACGGTGTGCGAGTTGCCGTTCGCCAGCCTGTCGGCGGTCGCGACCGAATTGCCGAGCCTGCAACGCCAATTGCTCCGGGTGATGGGGCAGAGCGCCGATCGCGACCATGACCACGTCGACGTGCTGTCGCGACGCCAGGCCAGCGAGCGCGTTGCCCTGTTCCTGCAGGGGCTGGGCGAGCGCTACCAGCGCATCGACCAGCCGGGCGACGACTTCCAGCTGCCGATGAGTCGCGACGAGATCGCGCGCTACCTGGGGCTTGCGCTGGAAACGGTGAGTCGCGGTTTTTCCCGCCTGCACGAGGACGGGGTGATCGATGTCCGCGGCCGCCGCATCCGCATCCTCGACGCGCCTGCGCTGCAGGCGGCGGCCAGCGGTTGCGAGGCCGAGGTTCCGCGCGGCGGCGCACGCCGCACGCGGGCCTGACCCGCGATTCGCGTCAGCGCGCCGCGGCCTTGCGCACCGCGGCCACGAAAGCCGGGTCCGGCTTGCTGCCGACCTGCTCGGTGCGCGCCACGATGCGGCCTTCGGCATCGAGCAGGACCAGCGCGCTGGTGTGGTTGAACTCGCCATCGGCCAGGCGCCTGTAGCGGATGCCCAGCAACGCGGCGACGCTGCGCACGTCCGCAGGCGGCGGCGATGCCAGCGACCAGCGGTTCGCATCCAGCCCGCGCTTGTCGAATACCTTGCGCAGGGCCGCCGGGGTGTCGCGCGCGGGATCCATGCTGATTAGCACGATGCCGATGCGACCGCGCTCCGCTGCGGTCAACTGGTGTTCGATCGCCTTGCCCGAGTCCACGATCAGCGGGCAGATGTACTGGCACGATGTGTAGAACATCGATACGACCCGTGGCTTGCCGCGCAACCCGCGCCAGTCCGCGGTGCGCCCGGCCTGGTCGGTCAGCGGCAGCGCGAGCTGGTAGACGGAATCGGGCGGCAGCGGCTTGCCGGCGGCCGCGAACGCCGTCGACGCGGCGGCGGCGATGGCGGCTGCGGCGAATACACGCCCCAGCCCGGACAGGAAGCGGGCAATCATCGCGGTGCACTCCAGGCGCAGCGGAACCCCATGTTGGCGGTGGCGTCGTCGCCCTCGAGCGAGGACAGCATCGCCACGCGCATCATCACCGCGTAGTTCTCGCGATCGTCCATCGACAGCGCGCCGGCGCCGCAGAACCGGGCGTTGTCGGGGTCGCCCTGGTTGCGGCTGTCGCTGTCCACCAACAACGACGATGCGTCATCGGTCCATTCCCAGACCAGCCCGTGCAGGTCCTGGACCCCCCACGCGTTCGGCGCCTGCAGGCCGACCCGCGGCAGCGCGATGTTGGAGGGGCGCGAGTACCAGCCGAGGATGCGCTCGCGCCATGCGGGATCCTGGCGCGCGTCGCGTCGGGTCTCGTCGGCGGCCGCGGCGTATTCCCACTCGTTCCAGGTCGGCAGGCGCGCACCGAGCGAGCCGCAGTAGGCGTCCGCGGCGAACCAGCTGACCCAGACCACCGGCCGGTCGGGAGGCGCGTTGGTCCCCAGCGTGGTCGGCCCGGTCCAGTGCGACAGGTAGCGCGCCTCCGCGAACACCGGGGCCACGCGGCCGCGCTGCCATTGCGGATGCTCGCGCACGAACGCGAGGAAATCGGCGTTGGTGACCGGCCGTCGCATCAACGCGAAGGGCGCGATGCGCACGCCGTCCTTCGCGTCCTCGTAGCGCAGCACCGACTTGAACATCCCGCCGGGCAAGCCCGCGTAGCGCGAGCCCAGCGCGCCGGCGGCAACGCCGGCGAGCGGGATCGCGAGCAGCGCGACGGCCAGCGTCCGGCGCATGGCTCAGTGGCCTTCCGACGCGTTGGCGGGCTTGGCGGCGCGCGCGGCGGCGGCATCGGCCTTGGTCACCCGGCCACCGGGATTGCCCCAGCTGTTGAGCACGTAGGTGCTGATGTTCGCCACCTCGTCGTCGGTCAGCTGGCTCATCGGCGGCATGTTGGAGTTGTAGTCCTTGCCGTTGACCTTCACCGGGCCGACCAGCCCATGCAGGATGACCCGCGGCACCGCCTTCGGATCCGCCTTGATGTAGTCCGACGCGGCCAGCGGCGGGAACACGCCCGCCATGCCGGTGCCATCGGCCTGGTGGCAGGTGGAGCAGGTGCCGGTGAACAGCGCCTTGCCGGCCTGGATCTGCTCCTCGACGCTGAGGGCGCCAGCCTTGGCGCTGCTGGCGGCGGCGGACACGGCCTGCATGTTGGGCTGGGCGCGGTCGCCGATGTACACGGCGTCGACTTCCTTGCCCGAGTAGATCGCCTTGTTCTCCGCGCCATCGGCCTTGAGGATGCCGAGCGCGCCCTTGTTGAAGGCGCGGAACAGGCTGTGGTCGACCAGCACGTAGCTGCCCGGCACTTCCATGTGGAATTCCATCATCGCCGCGCCGCCGGCGGGGATCAGCGTGGTCTGCACGTTCTCCTGGAACCTGGTGCCGCCTTCGTACCAGACCTTGTCGAAGATCTCGCCGATCACGTGGAAGCTGGAGACCAGGTTGGGCCCGCCGTTGCCCACGTAGAGGCGCACGGTTTCGCCGACGTTGGTCTTCAGCGCCTTGTCGCCGGTCAGCGAGCCTTCCATGCCGTTGAAGAGGACGTAGGTCGGGTTCTCGTCGATCGCCTTCTCCATGTTGAAGGGCTGGTGGCCCTTCTCGCGGTACTTGCCGGTCGTGTAGAAGTCGCCCTGCATCACGTAGTACTCCTTGTCGACCTTGGGCAAGCCCTCGGGCGGCTCGACCAGGATCAGGCCGTACATGCCGTTCGCCACGTGCATGCCGACCGGCGCGGTGGCGCAGTGGTAGACGTAGAGGCCGGCGTTGAGCGCCTTGAAGCTGAAGCGGCTGACATGGCCGGGCGCGGTGAAGCTCGAGGCCGCGCCGCCGCCCGGGCCGGTCACGCCATGCAGGTCGATGTTGTGCGGCATCTTGCTGTCCGGCATGTTGCGCAGGTGGAATTCCACGGTGTCGCCCTGGCGGATGCGGATGAAGCTGCCGGGCACCGTGCCACCGAAGGTCCAGAAGGTGTAGGTGACGCCTTCGGATATCTCCATGTCCTTCTCGACCACGTCCAGCGAGACGATGACCTTGGCCGGCGCGGTGCGCCCGGTGGCCGGCGGGACCAGCGGCGGCGCAGTCAGGATCGCCTCGACGGGTTGCCCTTGAGGCGGCCCGAAGTCGCCCTTGGCGGAACCGCCGGTCTCCTCCGGTTTCGCGCTGGCGGCAGAGTCGACGGGGGCCTCGCCGCGGCAGGCCGGCAAGGCCAGCGCGATGGCAAGGCTGAGTGCGAGGAGCCGGAATACGCGTTTCATCTTGGATTCCCCTTTCCGAAGCTGTGGCTGGTTGGTTGCCGGCGAGCATGTGCCTGCGTGCCGTGGCACGCGTTGATCTGGATCAATGGCGAGGGTGCTGGAGCGGCGGGGCGCGCTTGCCTTGATGCAGGTCAACGCGCCGGGCGCGGAAGCCGACGACGCTGTTGCCACCTGTCAGGGAGCCGCATTGCATGTCGTACTCCAACCCGTTGCTGGCCTGGTGCGTACTTGCGCTGGTTGCCGGCGCTCCCCCTGTGGGCGCCGCGCAACCGCAGTCCGTAGCGTTCGAATGGGACCTGAGGCTGCGCTACGAACAGGTGGACGATACCGCGTTCGCGCCTGCCGCGGGGGCCCGCACCGCACGATTGCGCGCCGGGTTGCGGTTCGCGCCCGCATCGGGCTGGAACGGCCTGCTGGAAGCGGAAGGTGTCGCCGCGTCGGGCGCTTACAACAGCGGCGCCAACGGACGCACCACGTTGCCCCAGGTGATCGACCCACCCGGCATCGAACTCAACCAGGCCTGGCTTGGCTGGAGGGGCACGCGCGGCGGCATCACGCTCGGGCGCCAGCGGCTGCTGTTCGACAACCAGCGCTGGATCGGCAACAGCGGCTGGCGGCAGAACGAACAGACCTTCGATGCGCTGGCGCTGGAGGCTGCGCCGCGCAAGGACCTGGCCTTGCGTTACGCGTTCCTCGACCGCGTGCACCGGGTCAACGGCGACGACGCGCTGGATCCGCGCAACCGCGAACGCGCGCTGTCCAGCCACCTGTTCAATGCCGCGTGGAAGCACGGCAAGCAGCAGCTCGGCGGCTATGGCTACCTGCACGAGGATCGCGATGTCGCGAGCTCGTCCAGTGCCACCTGGGGCCTGCGCTGGACGGGTGCCCATGCGCTGCCCGCGGCGACGCTGGGCTGGACACTGGAGGCCGCCCGCCAGCGCGACCATGCCAACAACCCGCAGCGGTTCTCGCACGCTTACTGGCTGGTGGAACCGAGCATCGCCGCCGGCGGGATCACCGCGCGGGCAGGCTGGGAACACCTCGGCGGTAATGGCGTGCACGCGTTGCAATCGCCGCTGGCCACCCTGCATGCCTTCAACGGCTGGGCCGACAAGTTCCTGGTGACGCCACCGGCCGGCCTCGAGGACCGTTATGTCGGCCTTGCCGGCAACGTGGGGCGCGAACGCGCCGGCGCCCGTCCCGCCTGGCAGGTCGCGTGGCACGACTACCGCGCGGATCGCGGTGGCGCCCGTTATGGCCGCGAATGGAATGCGTCGCTGGGCCTGCCTTTGGCGAAAGGACTCAGTGCGTTATTGAAGATCGCCGACTATCGCGCCGCGGGCTTCGCCCGCGACACCCGCAAGCTCTGGCTGCAGGTGGAATACAAGGGAAGCCGATGATGGCCGCATCCAACCGCATCATGCTGTCGATCATGTTTGCCGGCATGGCGCTGTCCGCGCCGCTGCATGCGCAACATGCGCATTCCAGTCCCGCGCCGTTGCCCGCCGCCCATGCCACGACGGCGCCACGCTGGGCCACCGATGCACCCCTGCGCGCGGGCATGCGCGGCGCGCACGACGTCGTTGCGGCACTGGCGCATGGCCGCCACGGGCACCTCGACGCCGCACAGGTGCGCGCTCTTGCCGCGCAACTGGAGGGCCACGTCCAGGGCATCTTCGCCGAGTGCAAGCTGGCCCCGCAGGCCGATGCGGCTCTGCACGACATCCTCCTGCCGCTGCTGGCCGGGGCACGCGCACTCGCCGCCGATCCCGCCGACCTGCGCCCGCTCGCGTCGATGCAACGTGCCTTGGACGCCTATGCGCGCGGATTCGACGACCCGGGCTTCCCGCCGCACTAGGGCGATGCGTCGAGGGTCGTTCGCAGCTGCAGTAGCCAGGGCGACGGGTCGATGGCATGCGCCTGCCGCCAACCGGCGTCGTACAACGTTTCGCGATAACGCGCGCCGCGGTCGCAGAGCAGGGTGACGATGCTTCCGGTTTGACCTGCATCGCGCATGCGCGAGGCCAGCGCCAGGCAGGCGACCAGGTTGGTGCCGGACGAACCGCCGTAGCGGAAGCCGATACGTTCTTCCAGCAGCAGCATCGCCGCGACCGATGCCGGGTCTTCCACCTCGATCACGTCGTCGACGATCTCGAACAGGAAACCTGGTTCCACGCGCGCGCGCCCGATTCCCTCGATGCAGGTGGCTTGACGCGCTCGCGCCCCACGATCGCGGCTGCGCCAGCCTTCGGCGAATGCCGCGCCCTCGGGCTCCGCCACGCAAAGCCGGGTGCGCAGGCCGCGGTAGCGCAGGTAGCGGCCGATGGTGGCCGAGGTGCCGCCGGTCCCCGCGCCGCACACGATCCAGGCCGGCTCGGGATGGGGCTCGCGCGCCAGCTGGCTGAGGATCGACTCGGCGATGTTGTTGTTGCCGCGCCAGTCGGTCGCGCGTTCGGCCAGGCCGAACTGGTCGAGGAAGCACGCGCCGTCCGCGGCGATGTCGAAGGCCCGTACCTGCGTGCAGGCGCCTTCGCCGGTCAGCTCGCAATGGCCGCCGAGCGCGCGCACTGCCTCGATCTTGCCCGGCGCGGTGGACGCGGGCATGACCGCGGTGAACCGCAGCCCCAGCAGCCGCGCGAACCAGGCTTCGGAGATCGCGGTGCTGCCGGACGACGCATCGATGACCGCCTGGCCGGCATGCAGGCGTCCATTGCACAGCGCATACAGGAACAGCGAGCGCGCCAACCGGTGCTTGAGGCTGCCGGTGGGGTGCGCGGCCTCGTCCTTGAAGTAGAAGTCGATGCCCGGGAAGCGGTCGAAGCGCATGTGCAACAGGTGGGTATCGGCGGAACGCGCCGCTTCGCGATGCAATTGCGCGATCGCGGCCGAGATCCACGCGCGGTCATGGTCCGTCGCGGCGGCGTCGGCGCTCACGCCAGCCATCGTGCCAGCGCGCCCAGGGGATGGTGCGCGCGGGCGATCGCGTAGACGCTGGCGAACACCAGCAAGGCGGCGACATAGCAGGTCGCGCGCCCCCGCTGCGTGCGCCCCGGCCGCATCGCCAGCACCCCGAGCACGACGTAGGCCACGAGCAGGGCGATCTTCGCAAGCAACCAGCCATTGGCGAACATCGCCCACGGCAGGATCGTCAGCAGCATCAGCGCCGCGGTCAGCAGCGCGGTGTCGATCGCGTAGCTCAGCCATTTCACCGGCAGCGCCTGCGGCCAGCGCGCCCCACCAAGCGCGAAACCGCCACGCAAGGCGAACAGGCTGCCGCTGAGCAGGGCGAGGGCGATGTGGAATTGCTTGATCTGCGGATAGAACTCGATCATGGCGGCAGGCTCAACCCGGTTTGCCATCGGCGCGCGGCGCCAGGTAGATCCGTCCGATGCGCAGCACCCACGGCGCGAACGCGAGCAGCCAGCCGGCCGCGGCGAATGCCATCCACGCCATCGGATCGGGCGCCACTTCGGCGGCGATGCGCACGATCGAGAGCACCTGCACCGCGATGAAGGCCCACCACGCCGCCCTCGGCATGTACAGCGCCTGCCCGGAATGGCCCTGGGTCACGCGTGTGACCATGGCCACCAGCACGCTGCCGAAGAATCCGACGAACAGTGCGTGCGCGGGCGCGCGTCCCAGCCAGTAGATCCCGGTCATCGCATAGGCAAGGCTTTGCCCCGCGTAGAGCGCGAACGTCAGCGGCAGCCATGCAAGCCCGATGAACAGCGTGGCCAGCAAGCCCGGCATGCGGTCGCGCGGCCACCATTTCCAGTTCATCAGCAACGCGAGCGCGAACAGCGGCAGGTCGACCAGCCACAGCCAGGCATACACATGGAACAGTTCCAGCAGCAGGTGCAGCAGGAGCAGCGGCCAGGCAGCCGCGAGCAGCCACAGCGGTCGCCATGGCGTGTAGCCGGGCACCACGTTGCCGGCGAAGAACGGGAACATGCGATGGGCGACCGTGAGGTAGACCGGCAACAGCAGGCCGAACGTCCCCAGCTTGATGCTCGCGAACGCGAACAGCGGATTCTCGACGACGAGGAAGCCGAACCACAGCAGCAGGCCCAGCAGGCCCAGCAGCAGTGCCGCCATGCACGAGCGCGCATGCCAGGTGGTGCCCCGCTCGCGCCACAGCATCGGCAACAGGTGGACGACGCCGGCCAGCCAACCCGCCGTCGTCATCAGCGTGCCCACCACGATCCCCGCCTGCCAGCCGAACGCGCCCAGCAGGGTCGCCACCTGGCCGCCGAACAGGCCCAGGCCGACCGGCGCGTAGCGCCAGCGCTTGAGGTCGGGCAGGCCCATCCAGCGCGGGAACACGGTGAGCAGGAAGCCGAAGATGAAGCTCGGCAACATCTGGTACTGCATCACGAAGGCGTGCAGCCATCCGGCGTACGCCGTGGGCTGGCGCAGCCCGAACAGCTGCCAGCGCGCATCCGCCAGCCACATCGCCCACCACGCCATCGCCAGCAGCAGGTTGCCGGCGCCGATGAAGAACATCAGCCGGTGCGGTGCCTGCGCCAGCAGGCGGGGCGAAAGCGCCTTGCTCACGGGATCAGCCGCCGCAACCGCCGCAGCAGTCGGACGGCACGCGGGCGAGGTGAGGCGCGGGATCGGCGATCCCGGCGTCGCTCAGCGTGGCGAGCAGTTCCCGCTCGGTCGCTACGGTGGAGATGCGCATGCTGCCTCCGCTCGGATCGACGTCCACCAGCGCGGAGGGATCGAGGGTCGCGAGTGCGCGTTCGATCGCGCCAAGGTCGCGCGGGGACCCGTTCTCGAGGATGTATTGCATGGTGTTGTCTCCTGATGAGGGATGGCGAGTGCCGGACCGGCCCCGGATGCCGGGGCCGGCCGGCCGTGCTCAGTCGATGTGCTTGGCGGCGAAGGACGGGTCGCGCTTCGGCGCGATCCACAGCCGCAGCACGAACCAGCACAGCGCCAGCGCGCCGACGCTGAAGATGGTGTCGCCCGGAACGCGCATCCACACCAGCATCTCGACGATCGGCTTCTGCATGAACTCGGCCGAACGCGCGTACCAGTAGCCGTGTTCGATCGCCGCTAGCAACTGCATGGTGCCGAGCGGCAACAGGGTCAGCAGGGCCATCAGGGCCAGGCCGATGTTGAGGCACCAGAACGCCACCTTGAGCGCGCGCACGTCCCAGACCATCTCCCGGCGCAGGCCGCGCAGGGCGAACAGCAGCAGGGCGATGCCGAGCATCCCGTACACGCCGAACAGCGCGGTGTGCCCGTGCAGCGGCGTGAGGTTCAGGCCCTGCATGAAGTACAGCGACAGCGGCGGGTTGATCAGGAAGCCGAACAGCCCCGCGCCGACCAGGTTCCAGAACGACACCGCGATGAAGAACATGATCGGCCAGCGATAGCCCTGCATCCACGGCGTCGCCTTGCCCAGCTTGTAGGTGTGGTAGGCCTCGAAGCCGATGTAGGCGAGCGGCACCACTTCCAGCGCGCTGAAGCTGGCGCCAAGCGCGACCACCGCGGTCGGCGTGCCCACGAAGTACAGGTGGTGCAGGGTGCCCAGCACGCCGCCGGCCATGAACACGATGGTGGCGAACAACACCGCGACCGAGGCCACCGACTCCTTGATCAGGCCGAGGCGGGTGAAGATCAGTGCCATCACCGCGGTGGCGAACACCTCGAAGAAGCCTTCCACCCACAGGTGGACCAGCCACCAGCGCCAGTACTCCACCTCCGAGATGTGGGTGTGCTCGCCCCACATCAGCGCGGATGCGAAGAACAGGCCGATGCACACGGTGGACAGGAAGAGCAGGCCGACGATCGAGCGTGTGCCCGTCGCCGGGCCGCGCAGCACCGGCCACAGCGCGCGCCCGACCAGGGTCAGCCACAGCAGCAGGCCGATGAACAGGAACCACTGCCAGAAGCGGCCCATGTCGGCGTATTCCCAGCCCTGGTGGCCCCACCAGAAGTTGTGTTCAAGGCCGAGCTTCTGCATCACCGCGAGCCACTGGCC